>CALFBG010000310.1 GCA_937951685.1 uncultured Saprospiraceae bacterium
TCACTAATTTATGACGAGTAAATTTTATTTCACGCTTCGTTAAAAAGCCTTGAAAACCACTAGGTTTCCTGCATTTTTCGCCTCGATTGAAGCAAAATTTCCTTCCGTCAAAATCACCAATCTATTTGGTAAACCTACTTATTTTGATACGAGCGATAAAATATGAAGTCAGTAAACGAATTAGTTTATCGAGCATAGGTTTATGGTTTCGCACCTACGGCGCTTCTATGGCGCTGAGCGCTTGCTTTTTACGAAGGTTTCATCCCGCTGAGATTTGATGCAAATACTGATTGTTGATAGGCTTGGACTATAATGTGGTCAAGGGTAGATTACAAAATTTGATATAGCGATATAGCGAAGTTCTAAATAACGGGAACAATAAATAAATGAAGTATCTTTTCTAAGCGCTAGTACACTGTGTACTAGCAGCACGACACCTTAATAACAAGCTAAATAATATGCCTTACAAACTCCAGCGGAGCGACATCTTAATCTTTAAGCGACAACTTACTTTTTTCTTAGCATTTTCAGTACACTGTAATTTAAGTAATTTAGATTACAGTATATTCAGTAATAGCTTTTATTTTGAAAGCTTAATACACGCGATGCATTTAGGCAAGTTTGTGCGTAGAATGTCGTTGCTTAAGGTAAGCCATAATGCTTGGCCAAGGTAAAAAGACTAAGGTTAACACCCAAAGCTCATAAAAAAGTACATCTACCAAAAAATAGGTTCCTGTATGAAAAAGAAAAGGTAAAATAAAACAAAGCCAATCGTATTTTTTGGTGAAAAAACCAATAATCATCACGCCTTCCATCAGAATGGCAAGAAAATATAGACTGTCTAAAAGCATCGGATGCGTCAGGAAAAAACGGTTGAGTTGGCTGTACAAACTATCGGGCGCAAAAAGAATATTACCCATTTGATCTTCCATGACCACTGCAACGCCTTGCTCTAATTTCCACCAGCTTCCGCGTAATAGTTTCCACAAAAAAGCATCCACGTACACGAATAAAGTAAAGTAGCGCAAGCCTTCCCAAATAAAACTAAAATCTTTATTCGAAGTAAACCAAAAACTCAAGCTCATCAATAAAATACCCGCCATGGAGTGGGTGTGGTGACCACCGTAAGCATTGTAGCAGACGAAGTAAATCCCAAACAGTAAGCTAAATAAAATTGGAAAAACTCGACGCCGAACAAAGAAAAAACTGAGTGCCGCAGTACCGATCAAACTGAGATCAAAAACGAAAGCGGCAAAGTTGTTTTGTACTAAAAATTTTGGAACGCCCGTCCAGAACACCAACCAGTATGTCAAGTCGACATAAGGAAAAAAGAGCACGGGGGCTTGCAATTGATGCAACAAAACGGAAGAATACCAACGAAAAGCCAAGGCTAAAAGTACAAAGCCAAAAACGGCGTAGCCCAATACTTTACGACCATCTTCATCAAAATCATATTTATGTTTCATAGCGGATCAAAGGCTTTGAGTTGAGAATTTCGACGTGACCATCTTCTAGGTAATGTACTTGTAGTATATTGACTTCTAGGCGTTGAAAAGTACGATTGGTAGACTGTTCCAAATAGCGTTTGAGCCAAGCGGGAAATGCTGCTGCGTCGCTAAGTTCGTTGGTAATTGGTTCTAAAAAGGGCGCTACCAAACTATAGTTTTCGCCTAACTTTTCTTTAAAAAATACGCGCGTTGCTGCTTCTCCTTTGGTTTGCATCGATCGATACATATTGAGTGGACCGGTGATGTAAAAGCGATTAGGGTCGGTCAGTAAATTGGTGTAATCGTAATGCGCTCCGTCGAGTTTGATTTCGTAAACTTCGTAGCTTTCCTGTGGCGTTTTGACTTCAGAGAACATTCCCCAAACAAAGAAAGGTGTCACTTCATCTCCCATGAGATTGAAGAAAATAGTCAGCGCAGTAAATCCGAAAATTAAAATAAATAAGCATTTACTATGCTGGTATAAACGGTAGAAATAAGTGTTGCGCATAATTTAAGGCTTTGTAAATTGCCGCAAGGCTTTGAGGTCGATCATCTTTAAAGCAATGGCCATAAGAAAAGAAAGTCCGCCCGCCAAAAAGAATTTAAATCGCCAGTCCATCGTCAAGTTTTGAACGATAAAATAGTTGGTCAAGATCACCAAAATTACAAAACTAAAAACTCTTATCCATAGGAATCCAATCGAAGGGAGTTCAAAGTTTTTCCAAACTAAAAATACATAACCTAGTAAAATAAAAAACTGCGTAAAACAAGTCGCCCAAGCCGCACCCAAAGCTTTGTAGTCGGGAATCAGCCAGTAATTGAGCGTGATATTAATGACGATGCCGAGGAAGAATAATTGATTCATCACCATCAATAAGCCTTTTGCGGTAAGCAAACTTCCCAAAATATAAATCGCACTAACCGCAATGAAACTTAGCATCAAATACGCCAAAACGGCTCCCCAATATAACGTCGCTTCGTCGTATAATAAAATCACAATTTCGCCTTGGAAAAAATAGCAGGCAATCGCTACGCTAATCGCAATCGCCCAAATCAGTAAAAAGCTAAAGCGAAGTAATGGATAGATTGGCGCTTTATTTTTAATCATCTTTGCAAACATGGGCAATAAGAGCCCCGCAAACAAAAAGCCTAGCATATTACAAGCGTCCAAAAGGCGATAAGCAGAAGCGTAAATTCCAGCTTCGACCAAACCGTCTGGTAAGAATCGCTCGACCATCACAACATCAATTCGATTGTAAATGGTCATGAGGAAAAGTGCCAAAGCATACGGATAACTATCCCTGAGAATAACCAGTAAAAAAGCCAGGTCAAAGCGAAATTTAAAGCGCTTCAGTTGTTTGAAAACGACACCAAAAGCAACTAATGCAGTAAGACTCAAAGCGACAATTTGGGCATAAACAAACCATTCAATCTGAAACGGTTCGCTCGAAATATTTCCCCAGAGGAGTACACTACAAATCAAAATCATCAGCAATTTGTCCATCGTTGAGATCAAACTATCAATCCGATATTTCCCCAACGCAGCGATATTAGACCGCAAGTAGAAAATCAAAGCTACGAGGATTTGATTGATGGCAATCAAAAAAAGTAAATGATAGTAGTGCTCGTCGTAGCCCGATAAATAACCAAAGAAAAATACGGAAAATAAATAAACGCCTCCCAATAGGAGTTTCAGCATTAAAATGCTAGGCACGTACTTATCTAAAAGATGATTGTGCTGCGCAATATTTCGACTATTAAAATTCTGGATGCCGAAGTCATTGATGATGTAAAAAAGAAAGGTAAAATTAAATAAGGTAAAATACATACCGTAAGCATCAGTACCTACCGTATTCTGCACCGTCCGGTCAATCCCAAAAATGTAAAAGGGTTTGATCAATAAATTGATTGACAAAAGGAAAATAATGTTGAGAAAAAATTCGCGATTCATCGAACGGTTATAAAAAGGCTGCTGGATTTCAGCATGGATTCAAAATTGAGACAAACATTACTCTGCTTAGTTGCTTGGCAAGAGAATCAAATATTTGTCTTTAAAACACGACAAGATAAAACTTATTGCGTCATTAACGACGGAACGAGCAGCGTATTCCTTCCGCACCACCAAAATGTCGAACAGCAACGAATAAAAAGCATCATTAGACCTAACTATAAAAAATGCTAAAAGAAACTTAGCCATAGGCAAAAGGGCTAAAAGAGATGGCGTCTTAAACCGTTTTTAAATGCTATCTTTAAATAACTGCTATGCGGAAAACCTAAATTCAAAAAAAGAACCAGATGAAAAAATATCTTTTAGCAATTACATTTTTGCTTTTAGCTTACTTGTTACTTTTTCCAGTGTCGATTGACCCAGCGGCTTGGGACGTTCCTGCTAATCCAGGGTTTACCGGAGATTTTGAGCGTAATCAGCGATTAGCAAAAGTGAATTACTTATTTCCAGAACAATGCTACAAATGTGAAGACGTGGCCGTAGATCGTCTTGGGAGAATTTATGGTGGGTCAGAACGAGGAGAAATTATCCGATTTGATACGGCGGGTCACCGCGAAGTTTTAGTCAACACGGGAGGAAGACCACTTGGATTAGATTTCGATCAGCAAGGAAATCTCTGGATTGCAGATGCTAAGCAAGGCTTATTATGCTTAGATTCCAATTTGCAACTAACCACCCACAGTACAAGCTATCAAGGCAAAGACTTTGCCTTTACGGATGATTTAGAAATTAGCGGCGACGGTATAATTTACTTTTCGGATGCTTCGTGGAAATTTGGAATTGAAGATTATAAACTAGATCTATTGGAGCATCGCCCAAACGGTCGCTTGCTGGCATACGATCCAACTACCCAAACCACTAGTTTATTACTGGATAGCTTGTATTTTGCCAATGGCATTGCGATCGCTTCGGATGATCAATTTGTTTTGGTGAACGAAACGGGAAAATATCGGATTAAGCGCTATTGGTTAAAGGGAAATAAAAAAGGGCAAGTAGATATTTTTATTGATAATCTTCCCGGGTTTCCCGATGGTGTTTCTAGTGGAGATCAAGGTATTTTTTGGGTCGCATTTACCTCGCCCCGACAAGCCCCGATGGATTTTATTTTGGGAAGACCACTTTTACGGAAAATCCTTTTACGGCTACCCGATTTTGTGCAACCCAAACCAACGAACTATAGTTTTTGTATCGGTTTAAACCGCGAAGCTAAAGTAGTCTATAATTTACAAGATCCAGCGGGTGGATTCGGACAAATTTCTAGTGTACAACAGTGGGGTAAACAATTGTACTTGGGTTCTTTATACGAAGATGGTGTCGGTCGCTACGAATTAGAGTAGCACCAGGTCTATTTCCCGATTACTTTTGCCAATAATCGTAGACAAATGGTTTGCTGGCAAGCATTGGAGCTACTTCTTTTTTCACTTGTAAATGTAATTCGTGATTTTGGTACGTCGCTAAATCTTCTAGATTGGCAAAGTGCATTTGCAAAACGACGTCGTAGTCTTTGCGCAAACGCTTGTCCGCAGTATCCGCAGGCGTAGCGACGAAAAGCTGCTTCGCTTGCTCAATCTTAGCCAGCCGCTTCAGGTTGGTACGAAAGGCCTTTTTTTGTGCTTCGTCGGTATCCGCTTTTAATTTGAAAAACACACTGTGGACTAAAGCGGGGCGCGGCTTTGTTTTTAGCGTTTTTAAACTAGCATTAGCTTGATCTAATTGCGTTTGAATCGCGATGAGTTGCGCTTGTAATTCTGGGTTATTTTGTTTGCAAGCCACCAAAGAGAGTAAGGTAAAACAGCAGAACACGCGAAGAAAAAGTAGCATGAGTATAAGGGTGTTGGCGAAGTAATTCGTTGATTAAGCGATCTGCGTACCATAAGTATCTTGGCCGCTTGATCAACGGTAATAGTCCCCTAAAGATAAGTGCTTAAATGCTAAGAATAGCGTTAAACATGAAAATAAATTTTACTCGTAACGCAAAGATTCGATTGGGTCTAAACGAGAAGCTTTCAAAGCAGGATATAGTCCTGAGATTAAGCCAACGGCAACACAGACAATAATGCCTACCGTTATCCAAGCCCAAGGAATCACGAAGCTTCCGCCCATTACGTAAGTGACACTGTAGCCAATACATACGCCTAAGATGACGCCCAAGATTCCACCTAGTTGGCAAATAACGACGGCTTCTGCTAAGAATTGAATCATAATATTTTGGCGGGTGGCACCGATTGCTTTGCAAATTCCAATTTCGCGCGTCCGCTCTGTGACGGATACGAGCATAATATTCATCAGACCGATGGCAGCACCGAGCAACGTAATAACGGCAATCCCAACGGCTGTTAAGCGTAAACTGGCCGTATTTTCAGTAATAATGGCAATTAGACCATCGCTTTTTCTAATTTCAAAATCATTATCTTCTGCGGCCTTGAGTTTACGAATATTGCGAAAGAGACCAATCGAAGAAGCTACGCCCGGTTCCATTTCGTCGGCATTGGTTAGAGATACTTCTAAGCGATAGTCTTTTTCAGAGTGCCCGTAATACCGTTTCGCATTCATCAGTGGAATCAATACTTTCAAATCATCACTCCCGCCCATACTAGAACCTTTGGAGGCTAAAACCCCAATGACTTTATATTTGATTCCTCCGACGGAAACCATTTTATTTAAAGCTAAATCCGCCTTATTGCTAAAAAGTTTCTTCACGATATCCATCCCAATGATTGCTTTGTGTCCACCATTAGAGACTTCTAAATTTGTAAAATTTCGACCCGATTCAATATTTAAACCTTTTACATCAAGATAATTTTCGTCAATGCCTTCAATGCGAACATTAGGATTCGTTTTTTCATTTTTGTACTTGATGGTCGCAATGCCAGTTCCAAAAGTAGAAATAGCGATGGTTGCCGGAAATTTAAACCGTTCCTTAAAAGCAACCGCTTGATCAAAAGAAATGACATCTCCTCTCTTTTGCACTCTACCATTTCGTCTACCAGAAGAACCGTCGGTTCCTTTGGGTCTAAAACTAAAAGAGTTTGCCCCCATGCTAGAAAAACTGTCGTTCAAAGCATAAATGGCACTATCAATAGCCGTAAGAATGCCAACCAAAGCTGTAATTCCGAGGGCAATGATCAATAATGTTAACACTGTTCGTAAAAGATTAGAGCGAACAGCCCGCAACGCTACTTTGACATTTTCTAGTAAACCCATGAGTTAGAATCCTTTAATTACGTGAACTAAGTACACGGTACTCAGTAGAAAGTTACTTCTATTTCTTAAAAGTATCAAAAAAATATAGAAACGCTGATTCTATTCGATTAATGTATATACTATATAGACAGAAGCCTTTATTCTAAATCGTTTATTGCGAAGCAACAAGTTTATTTTCCTAATCAGCAGAAAAGGCGAATTAGGTCTAAGCGGATTTTAAAAAAGTACTATTTGGGAAATTCTTCTTTGATAATCGCTAACAATTGAGGATGAATCTTGCTACTAGCGGCAATGATCTCTGCACCAGAAATAAAAGTATCGCCATTCTTGAAATCGGTAACAATTCCTCCGGCTTCCTGTACAATAATGGCACCGCCAGCAATATCCCATGGTTGCAGGCTATATTCAAAGAAAGCATCGAAGCGACCACAAGCCACGTAGACCAAATCAATGGCTGCCGCTCCGTATCTTCTTAGGCCACGCGTACTTTTCATCAGAATACGGAGCGTATTTAAGTATTGTTCCATGCGGGAGTAATCGTAATAAGGAAAACCCGTAGCGAGTAAAGATTCAGAAAGCAAAGGATTCGATCGAACTTGGATTTTTCTTTTATTTAAAAAAGCTCCTCCCTCTTTCCAGGCATAAAAACATTCATCGCGATTCGGTTCATAAACGACACCCAAAATTAACTGCCCTTCTTCCAACAATGCAACACTAATCCCAAAAACGGGAAGTTGGTGCAAAAAATTAGTTGTTCCATCCAAAGGATCAATAATCCATTGATAGGTACCACTAGAAGCTTTGACCGTTTCTTCTTCCGTAAGGAAACTGGAGCCCGGCAAAAATTGGCTTAAACCAGCCACTAACTTCCGCTCGGCTTCTTGGTCTACGTAACTCACCAAACTATTAAGGCCTTTTACTTCAATCGCTTCGTCGCGAACTTTGCCTAATTCTTCGCGCAAAAATTGACCAACTTGTAAAACTAATTCACAAGTTTTGGTACATAGAGTTTCTAATTTCGTAGGGGTCATATGATCTTTTTTCTAACAAATTTTTTAAATAATTTCATCGTCAAGTAGCGCACAAAACTAATTCTATTTTTAAACAAGTGCAAGGCTAAGTATTTTGTCTAGTATTTTAAATCTAGACCGGTCGGGAACTATTGACTTAACAAAAGCATTAATAGGAAAAAAGTGCTCAAGTAACTTATTGGAGCACTAGCATTAAATTTAAAACAAAACCCATGAAACCAATCTCCGACCAAGCTTGTACTAAACTTAGCAAGTTGCTCAGTTTAGTCCTTCGTCATCACCCCGAGCGCCTTAAGCTCAAATTGGATGCTTATGGCTGGGTAGCAACCGACGAACTTTTACAAAAACTACAAACTCGTCAAGCCAACGTAACCTTAGAAGTCTTACAATATGTGGTTCGCACAAATGCAAAGCAACGCTTCGCTTTCAATGCAGACGGTACTAAAATTAGAGCCAACCAAGGTCATTCCGTCAAGTTGAAATTGGATCTTGAGCCAATTCTTCCGCCACCAGAACTTTATCACGGAACGGCACAAAAGTATCTCTCAAGTATCGAAACTGCGGGCATCCAAAAAAGAAATCGCCATCACGTTCACCTCTCCGCGACTAAAGCAACCGCAAAAACCGTGGGCGCAAGACACGGCGTTCCTGTGATTCTAATTGTCAAAGCCCAGCAAATGCAAGCGGCAGGATATCAATTTTATCGTACGGCAAATGATGTTTGGTTAACGGAAGCAGTGCCACCTCGTTTTTTTTATAAAGCAGAAAATGAGAAAGGCTAAGTCCGGTTTTCGCACCTCTATGCTACACAAAATAGAACACCATTTAATGGGTATCAATTACTCCGGATTTTGATGGAGCAGAATGAGCGGTAGTTGTAAAACTTTTGCGTTGGCTTTTCCTTCTACAATTTCATAGTTTTGGTCAAGCGCTAAGTTTCTAAAGACTTGCGTCGTTTTATTTTTATTGGGCCAGTAGATTTTTACGTAGTCAATGGTCGTTGCTTTTCCCAGTCCAATTTCGGAGATCAAACTATTTGCTCCAAAAGAACCTCCCGTGTTTACCCAATGAAAATGTCGCGTCGTATCTCCTTGCTCAAGGACTTGAATTTCTATCTTCGCACCAATCGCAGAACGATTCGCCGTGGTACCTTGTAACCGTATTTTAATCCAGTGGTTTTTAAAACCAGGATTTTCGAAAAGCATATTGTGAAAAACATCACTCTCGACTGCGCCGCCAACTTGATGGTAAATATCCTGATCACCATCATTGTCAATGTCTCCAAATGCAACACCGTGCCCTTTCTGAATTTGTCCAAATCCGCCAGCTGTTGTTACATCTTGAAAAAACTGACCTGCTGCATTGCGGTACATCTTATTTGGAATGGTCGCCCAAATATTAAACTCTCCCGTTCCGGCATAAAAGTCGGGGTAACCATCATTATCTAAATCGCCAAAATTACCACCCATCGTGTATAGTAGTTTTTTTAAGCCCGTTTTTGCGGTAACATCTTGAAAGCTTTCTGTTTGTTGATTGAGGTAAAGCCGAGGATATTCTCCTTTCGTGGGTAAGTCCAACAGCTCTTTGGTAATCGTGGCACTGATGAGTGGCGCTTGTCGATTATCGTAACCAAAAACTAAAAGATCTTGCCAGCCATCTTGGTTGTAATCCCAAAACCAACTGGTGAAACTAAAGCGTGGTTCCGCGACGTTACTAGTAACCGTTATTTCTTCAAAATACTGTTGCTGTGTTTGACTATCAATGCGACTGACAAATAGAATGTTCTTTTGACCATAGTTAGAAACAAATAAATCGGGGAGTTGATCATTATTAATATCTCCCCATACGGCTGCTTTCACGTAAGTAAATAATTGTAATCCCCAAGCTTTAGCAACTTCTTCAAAGTGACCATTTCCTTGGTTGAGATAGAGCTCACTCGCATTGCGATCTCTCGTAGATTCATTGCCTACAAAAATATCAAGATCTCCATCTAAGTCAATATCTGCAACGGCGACCGCTCCCGTAGGTTTGTAACGGAGTAAGCCTGCTTCCTCGGTTCGATCTTCAAAATGTCCATCGCCCGTATTTATTAAAAGTGAATTGGGAAGGTGACCATAATTGGATAACCAAGCCCCTCGCGCAATAAAAATATCGATCCAACCATCATTGTTGAAATCTGCGTGAACGTGATTTAGCCCGCCCGTCAAATTAGCAATCCCTGCTGCTGCTGTCGCATCCGTGAAGCCACCTTTTCCATCGTTGAGGTAAAGATGCGCGGGATCTGCCAAGCTGTAAGAACTGGTAAAAATATCCAAGAGCCCGTCATTATTGAAATCTGCCAAACTGCTTCCTCCGGCGTGGTTGCGCGTAGCAACGCCACAAGCATTGGCAACATTTTTAAATTCGGGAAAATCAAGATCGGATGCAAATGCCGTGGGTGGAATTAAAAAATCAGGATTCACAGCTTGTGGGTAAGTTCCCGTTGCCATGTGCGTTAAATTATAAAACCACCACGATTGGTAATCGGTAGCATCGTATTGAAGCAATTGCTCATAATATTTTTTTGCTGTTTCAGCAGGTTCTTGTTGCTGATGAATCCCATCTTTGCTTAAAGGAACGATGCACGAGCGACTACTATGGTGATGAATACAATTATCTTGTTCGGCGCGCCTCAAATGCGCAAGTGCTAAGATTTTGTAGAAGCGATCGTTCCGAGCATTAATTCCATTGTTGTTTGCCGTCTGTGTTAGATAAGTTTCGATCTCTTGGATACAAGTTTCATTGTCGCCTTTTAAAATTAAAACGAGTGCATAGTCTAATAATTTTCCCGCTTTCATACTTGGCGGTAATCCTTTTAATGAAACTTGTAACCGCCGCAACATTTTATCGGTGAAGTAAGGGTAGCTTGTAGCTTGTCTAGCGCTATCTGCCTTACTGGCCAAGTATTCCACCATTGCTTTGGTGCCCGGCGACTGCTTCGTTTGAAATTGACAACGCGCAAAACTTAACATCAAAATGATTCCAAGGATGCATTTTAAAATGGCTCGTATCATTGGATGGGTATTGTAGCTTGATCCGTAGAAAAACTAAAAACGGATAGTGGCGCGTTGTTATTCGCAAAAATTAAGAAAGCTTGTGTAGCGTGAGGAAGCACTTTTATTTTTCGAGTTTCGTAAGGAACATAAATACCTGTTTGCTCAAAACTCAATTGCTGAAATTCCCCTTTTCCATTACCTAAAAGTACCCAACCATAATTAGCATCTGCGCGGGGCGTTTCAATCTCTGCGTTGAATAAATTGCCACCCAAAATTAAATCTAAATTTCCATCTCGATTAACATCAAAAACTTCAATGGCGTTGACGGAAGAAATTTGTGTACCCAGAGGAAGTGGCGATTTTTTGAATTGACCAGCACCCAACTGTTCTAGGTAAACGTGAGCAAATTCACTGGCTTGGTAATGAATGCTTTCTGCCAATTTATTCGGCGTATAAATTTGACTTAATTCTGCTTGCGCAAATTTATTGTAATTGGTAAACTTTTTCTTTAACACAGGCATTTGTTCCGAAGAACATTGCTTTCCTCGCACCGGATATTGTACGCCTTCTTGATAATAACCTAAGACAATATCTTGTTTTCCATTTTCATCAAAATCGCAAGCATAGACATCGAAAGAAGCATCTGCGTCCGCTTTGTATTTGTAGTTGAGTCCTAAGTTTCCAAGCACATAGTCTTGGTCCCCATCTTGATCAAAATCTGCTTTTTCGATGGTATTCCACCAACCTATCGTTGTCGTCTCAAAGTCTTGGATTTCTTTTTTATTAAAAATGAGTTGATCGTTTTCCATAAAAGTAATGGGCATCCATTCCCCGACGAGTACTAAATCTAAATCTTGATCTTGATCAAAATCATCCCAAATGGCATCGGTGACCATTCCGATGTTTTTTAAGGCAGCTTGTCGTTCCGCTGCGGCAAAAACAAAACTTATTTTATTTGGGGTGCTTTTATTTTCTAATAAAACACTGGTTGCAGGATTCGGATATTTTCCTGGAATCTGACGACTACCTACAAATAAATCTTGATCCCCATCTTGATCGTAGTCGGCGGCAATAACCACGCTACCGCTGTAAGTGAAGTTGGGAATGGCATCTTCTAATAAAGTAAAATTTCCAGCGCCGTCATTTTGGTACAAACGATCTTGGTAGTAAGTATCATTTATTTCAGCTTCGTTCCCGCCCGAAACAACGTACAAATCTAAATCCTGATCGCCGTCTGCATCAAAAAATATTGCATCAACATCTTCGTGTTCTTTTCCGTCCAGTAATACACTGTCTTGGTAAGTACCGCCTTTGGTCGCGCCTAAATATAAACGAGGAGATTTTCCTTTTGCAGCACCTAAGAAAACATCTTCGATTCCGTCTTGATTCACATCACCCGTTGCGAGGGCAGGTCCAAAGGCAGACATTTTGTGGGGCAATAAAATTTCTCGTTTAAAATCATCGTATTCATTTTCTTGATGAAGGTAATTCAGTTTTTCAGTTGTCGCTTGAAAAATAGGAGAAGGTTTTGCAACCGCTTGTGCTTGCTGTTGAGCTGCTTGATAGTTTACGGTTAGCAATTGATTCGCAGCAATATTAGTCAAAACTTGTTCTTTGCCGTCGGGCCAAGTCACTACCATTTTTTCAACCTGTGTAACCTTCCCCAAACCAAAATGTAATTTCTGATCCACGGAAGATTCGTAGCCCCTAATGGTATTTTGTTCTAGATATTGTTGCTGCCCTTGATATTCTAAACGTATTTTCGTCCCAAAGCCAGTTGGGTTTTTAGGAGGACCATTCAGTTGGACTTGCAGAAAATTTCCCCGACTTTGTTCGACACTGAGGTTTTTAAAAATGGCAGCGGTCGAATCAATATTATTAATGATAATTTCCAAATCACCATCGTTGTCCAAATCGGCATAAGCTGCACCATTAGAAAAACCTTCGTAGTGTAATCCCCAGTCTTGATTGGCTGGCGCAAATTTTTGTCCTTTTTCATTTTTAAAAATGGGATTATCCATTTTTTTGTAAGGCATTTTATTCGTCAAGTCTTCGATGGAAAGTTCTTTGTATTTTATTTTTAAACTGACATCAACGCGTTCGAGCCATTTGAAAAAATCACGATTATTGATATCGCGGCGCGTACCATTTGTAATATATAAATCTTTAAAACCATCATTATCATAATCTGCAAAAAGGCAAGCCCAGCTCCAATCTGTTTTATCTAATTTAGAAAGTTTGGCAGTTTCGGAATAGAAAGGAACACCATCGGCTTTGACACCTTGTGCAGTTTGTAAACTATTAAACATATACTGGTAATGGAAACCGTAATTAACGACGTTCCAAAAACTTTCAATGTTCATACTTGCCATATTTGATTTTGAACGAAAGTTATCAGCGGCTGCCATATCCGTTTGCATAAAATCTAAGTAGCCATCATTATTATAGTCGGCAACGTCAATGCCCATGCCGTAAAATGCAGTGTGTTGCAAACTCTCTTTGCTAATTTCTCTGAAAGTCCCATCTCCATTATTAAGATAAAAATAATCAGGAGAGTGAAAATCGTTGGACAAATAGATATCGGTAAAACCATCGTTGTTGAAATCACTCGTAGCGACTCCGACGGTTAAACTATAGTTGAGTAAATTGGCGGCTTCGGTAACGTCGGTAAACGTTTGATCTCCGTTGTTGCGATATAAATGATCGGACTCAGACCAACTGACATTATCAATGAGCTTTTTATAATCTTTAGAGATCGCATTGAATGGTGTAATCTCATAATTGGCGACAAAAACATCTAGGTCTCCATCGTTGTCGTAATCCAAAAAAGTAGTTTGAATAGAACCTCCTTCGTCGGCTAATCCGAGCGCTGTAGCTTGATCTTCGAAAGTAGGAATGCCAGCTTCGTTTAATCCTTGATTAACAAAAATAATATTTTTACGATTGGTCCATTTTCCGGCAACGGAAACGGAGATGTCATCCCAACCGTCGTTGTTAATATCTACGACGGAACATCCTGTGACCCAACGATTATCGGCAGCGACTTTTGCCGTAGTTGTAATATCTTGAAATTGTAAATCGCCTTTGTTGAGGTATAATTTATTATCCACCATGTTTCCGGTGAAGTAAATATCTTTCAGTCCGTCTTGGTTGAAATCTCCGATGGCTACACCACCGCCCATGTAGAAATAGCCGTAAGAAAAAAAGTTCATGCTATCATTGATCACCAGCGCATTATTAAAATCAATACCAGATTCAAGCGGAGAGAGCGTTTGAAAAATCTTCGATGATTTTTTTGTTGGCGGAGATTGGCAAGCAGTAAAGAGTAAAACTAGCACGCAGGTAGCGCGCCAAAATAATCCAAACTTGGAGGAAGTGTTTTCTGGAGAAAATTTAGCTGATTGATACATAAAAGGAAGGAGGAAAAGTGCTAAAAAAAGATTAAAAAAAAGAGGGGATGAAATTCCCCTCTTAAAACTAACTTATATGAAGTTAGAAAACTTTACGAAACAAACGCTAAAAGCGAGTTGAAAAAATTGGGTGTTATAATGCTTTTGCTTTTAGTTTCTTTAATAATTTCCTAATTCTTTAAAGCAGGACAATTTCGGGCGGGCTAACGATTAAGTATAAACCGACCCGAAATGACCTGAACGGAATTAGTATTAATATCCTGAATTTTGGCTCATGTTCGGTGCCGTTAATAATTCATTTTGTGGAACGGGGAACAATTCATGTTTTCCAGATTGGAAATTTGTAATCTCGTCCGCTGCTTTTCCCCATCGAATTAAGTCGAGGTAACGATGTCCTTCGAAGGCCAATTCTAATTGACGTTCCGTCACGATCGCATTGAACAAATCATTTCCTGAACTAGTAACATCATCTAATCCTGCTCTTAAACGAACTTTGTTCAACTCTGTTCTTGCAGAACCGTCGTCACCGGATTTATGGTGTGCTTCGGCAGCCATTAATAAAACATCAGCGTAGCGAATTAATCTCCAGTTGGTACCGTAGTTTAATTGGAAAACACCATCGCTTCCTTCTGTGCTGTAAGAACCATATTTTCTTCTGATGTAACCTTGGTAATCAAAAGTGGTTGGGTCAGAAACCGTACCACCGCCTGCGATATATTCTGCTTCCGACATCAAAGTTTCTTTTCTACGTGTTTCATCTCCGGCAGCAACGAAAGCATCCCATAATTTAGGAGAAGGATAGTTGAATCCCCAGCCATTGTTAAGAGAATCAACACCACTGAAAACACCTTCTCTAGCACCCATTAATTGAATATGAATGTTAGATTCTGCGGAAGCACCCCAAGGGTAGCCGTTTGCACCCCAGTCATAACCCGCAGTAGTAATGTACACCACTTCAAAGACAGACTCCATTCCAAGCTCTCCATCGTCAGAGAATACTTTTGCGAAATCGGGTTCTAAATCATATTCCATAGATTGAATCAAGTTATCTAAAACGATCGCTGCATCACCATATTTTTCTTGGAATAAAAGCGCTTTTCCTAGTAAAGCCTGAGCCGTACCTTTTGATACTCTAAATTTGTCGGAAGCACTATAAGCACTCTTTACGGGAAGTCCTGCAATCGCATCTGATAAATCTTTTTCAATCTGGCTATACACTTGCGCTTTTGCCGTTCTAGATTGATTGTACTCACTTGGTGCTAATTCTTTTAAGATTAAAGGTACATCACCGAATAAAGTAACTAACTCTAAGTAGTAATATCCTCTTAATCCTTTAGCTTCTGCCACCACTCTTTTCTTCAAGTCAGTATCTCCAACAACATTATTGATGACTAAGTTACAACGATAGATACCGTAATAGTTTACCGCCCAAGTAGCTTCTATCGGTGCATTTGTAGCATCGAAAGTGAAACGATCTAAAGCAACGTAGTTTGGTTGGTCACCTGCGTTGGCGCCTCCCGCTTGTCCTTCGTCGGAAGGAAGTGTTTTTACCATGTAAGGACTGGACCAACCAGATCCCCAAACATTTTGGTGCCACTGCAAGATATCATAAGCAGCAAGTACCGCCTGATCTGCATCTTCGTCGGTAGCGTAAAATTCTTCAATAGATAATTGATTATTTACTTCTACATTCAGAAAATCAGAACAAGCATAGACGCTCGTCACGAGTAGCACGGCGCCAAAGAACTTTAATATTGAATTTTTCATGTGTATAAAAATTTTTCTGTTTCTTGAATTTCGGATACTTTGAAACTAGTTCGTAGCATCCGAAATTTAAGAAAAACGATATAATGAATGATTTATGAATTACAATGAAATAGAAAGACCAAATAGAATCTTAGCAGGCAATGGATATACCCCACGATCAATTCCAATACTTTGATCATTGTTACTACCCGTTTCAGGGTCTAAACCTTTGTAATTTGTAAAAGTAGCGATATCTTCTAAAGAAACATATACTCTTCCTTGTCGTGCAAATGTCAATAACTTAGAAGAGAAATTATAGCCAAGCTGGATTTGCTTAATTCTTGCATAAGAACCATCAAATACCATGTAGTCACTGTTGTAAGCTAGGGCATTATCTCCGTTAGCACGGAAAAAATCGTTGTTGCCACTACCTTCTGTCCATCGATCCGTGTAGAAAAAATCAGGCTTGTTGGAAGTCGCTCGATCTGTTCGGTTGTATCCTAAAAGAATATCATTACCAGATACTCCTTGGATAAAGAACGTAAAGTCAAAACCTTTATAATCCAAACCTAATCTCAATCCGTAAAGTGCATCAGGGTGAGGACTACCAATGAACGTTTGATCATCAGGTGTAATAGTATTGTCTTCATTTGTATCGACAACTCTAGGATCCCCTGCTTGTACCGTAGGATTACCATCTGTATCTAATAAACCAAATTGATTGGCATAAGCCGTTGCTTCTGCTTCACTCTGTAAAATACCATCCGTTTTATATCCTCTGAAATACCAAGCTGGTAAACCTTGCTCGAAAGCCGTTGCAGTCCAACCTACACCAACTTGTGTACCACCCGCAAAATCAAGGTTTTCATCTAAAGCAGTTACTTCATTCGTTAATTTTGTAAAGTTAGCCGCAATATCATAGCCAAACGCTCCGATTCTATTTCGGTAAGCAACTTCTATTTCAAAACCACGGTTAGAAATATCTCCGAGGTTAACCGTTGGTGCAGCATTTCCTACGAAAGAAGGAATGATACCTGTAATTAACAAATCTTTTGTCTTTTTGTTGAAATAATCGAAGGTTACGCTCAATCTATCTTCGAAAAAGCCTAAATCTAATCCAATATCAATTTGCTCACTTGTTTCCCAAGTTAATTCAGGGTTAGAAAGAATCGTTGGACTTGCCGTTACTTGTAAGTTTCCGTCAGCATCAGGATAAGCACCACCAAAACCGATGGCAGAACGCCAAGCACCAGGCGAAAGATTTGATAAGCTACCATTTTGTCCCCAACTGACTCTCAGCTTAGCGAAGTTGAATACTTTGCTCGTAGGGAAAAAGTCTTCTTTAGACATTACCCATCCCCCAGAAACCGATGGGAAGGTTCCCCATTGTTGGCCTTCTGCTAAAAGTGAAGATCCGTCTCTTCTTAAGGTTACACTTAACAAGTATTTATCTGCAAAATCGTAAGAGATTCTTCCGAAGACAGAAGATAAAGTGTTTTGCGCCGCACCACCACCAGCAGTTGTAAATTCAACACCAGGTTGTACCGAGTTCAAAAACCCAAAAGCATCATTTTCTTTAATTAAGCCTGTACCAGAAGCATTGACAAAAATAACGTCGTTGCTAAAAAGAGACGTACCGACTAATCCGGCGATGGTATGTTTACCAAAGTCTTTTTCGTAAGTAGCAAAATTTTCCCATTGCCATCTAGTAGAACGGAATTGATTTTGAATGACCGTTGCGGCGTTGCTCTGTCGCGTACCCGTGAAGTAAAAAGAAGGTGTCCAAAGGTGGAAATTACCAAAATCATTATCTACCCCAAAACGAGTCGTAATTTTCAGACCTTCGATGATTTGAGCTTCCGCAAAAACAGAACCGATGATTCGGTCATTGGTGGAGCCTTGTCCATTGTCTAAAGTAAGTGCGGCAATAGGGTTGAAAATTTCCCCTTCAACAAAATTCGATAAACCGTAAAGGTTATTGTTGTCGTCTCGTAGTAAATTGGCACCATTAGCAGCTAAGTCTTGGACAAATTGTGGTGCTGCTCCCGAATAAGTAACGGGCGTGTTAGGATCCATTAGAATTGAATTGGAAAGAATACCACCAAATTCATTGTCTTCAGAGATTCCTTTTCTTTGACTGTGTGCATAGTTAATTCTCGCACCTAATTTCAACCAAGGTTTTACTTGGTTGGTAATATTAGCACGAATACTATATCGTTTGAAATTATCTCGATCACCAACTACGATACCGTTTTGGTTAAAAAAGGAACCATTAAGGAAATAGCTAAGTTTTTCGTCACCTCCTTCAAAAGAAAGCGCGTGTCTTTGTAAAGTCGCAGATTCGAAAACCTCATCCAACCAGTCGGTGTTATTGGTAACATCCTCCGGCGTTCGCCCCGGGATACCTGCTTCTACCATATATTCTGCGTGTTGATCGGCAGACATTAAATTTAAGTTCCCATTATATCTTTGTGTACCATACTGAGCAGAATAGGTAAACCCATCATTTTTGGAATTACCCGTCTTCGTGGTGACAATGACAACACCGTTTCCACCTTCCGATCCGTAGATCGCAGCCGAAGCAGCATCCTTCAAAATCTCCATTGACTCAATTTCTTCTGCCGTAATAAAGGAAATGTCTCGCGTTCGCATACCATCTACGATATACAACGGATCTGCATTTCCGTTAGAACCTGTACCTCTTACTCTTACCTTAAAACCTGCCCCCGGCGATCCTGAAGTTGGTAAAATAGAGATTCCGGCTACTCTTCCCTGAATAGCAGACTGTAATTGTCCTGCGGATAAATTTTGGATTTCATCCATTTTAATGCTAGAAATCGCTCCTGTAACTACGCTTTTCTTTTGTCGACCGTATCCAACAACAACGACTTCTTCTAGAATTTCTGTGTCGGAGGCTAGTACTACATCTAGACTACTTTTTCCAGTAATATCAATTTCTTGAGTGACGTATCCTGTGTAGGAGAATACTAAAATATTAACTCCAGAAGGAACATTGATTCGATACGTTCCATCCGGTTCAGATGCGGTTCCAATACTGGTTCCTTGGGCTAGAATAGATACCCCGATTAATTCTACGCCTTCTTCGTCCACGATTTTACCACTAATCGTTTGTTGTGCGGTTAATTGCACCGATAAAAAGAGTAGAATGAGTAAGCCCAGAAAACGACTTGTACTCATTAGTAAAGACTTGATCATATGTTTTGCATTTAAAATTTAGTGAATTATTAACAGTAGTAAAATTATGGTGAGCTAGCTAAAAGGAAGGACGGCATTTGTTCCAAACTAGGGAGGTAAATGATTCATTATCATGAAACGCCAAAAAAAAGCGGGTAAAATTGTCGATTTTTAAGATTTAATTCCAAAAAACGAGTATTTGCAAGCTTTTATTTTGAAACACCTAATAAGAGGTTTTAAAACCATTGCGAATAAATAGGACCTATAACCAAAAAAATCACGGATGAAACTCAGCGCTATAGACATTGGTATTATCATCGCTTACTTATTGATTACGGTACTCATCGGACTACTGCTCAAGAAGAAAGCAGAAGAAAATAAAAACACGTATCTGCTAGGGGGAAACAATATTCCTTGGTATTTATTAGGGTTATCCAACGCCTCTGGGATGTTTGATATTTCTGGTACCATGTGGTTGGTGACGTTACTATTTGTCTATGGATTAAAAAGTGCTTGGATCCCTTGGTTGTGGCCCGTATTTAATCAGATTTTCTTAATGGTCTTTTTGTCCATGTGGCTCCGGCGCTCGAATGTGACAACGGGAGCAGAGTGGATTAGTACTCGCTTCGGCATGCATAAAAGTGCACGCCTTTCTCACGGAATTATTGTTCTTTTTGCCATTATCATGGGGCTGGGCTATTTGGCTTATGGTTTTATTGGTGTCGGTAAGTTTATTGAGATCTTTTTGCCTTGGGAGTTGATCGCAGCTTATGTTCCCTTTACGGTAGAAGCGGCTTACGTTCCTCATTTTTATGGCATTATATTGACTTGTTTCGCCGTATTTTATTCCTTATTGGGAGGAATGATGAGTATCGTCTGGACCGATTTAATTCAATATATCTTGATGGCAATTTCGAGTATTGTAATTGCTATTTTGGCGATGAATGCCGTTGCTTCGCAAGAATTTTTAGTGCCAGATGGCTGGTTAACCCCTTTTTTCGGGATGCACTTAGATATTGACTGGAGTAACATTGTGGCGGAAGCCAATCAAAAAATTGAAAGTGATGGCTTTGGTCTATTTGGAATCTTTTTTATGATGATGGTTTTCAAAGGCGTTTTGGTGAGTTTAGCGGGACCGGCTCCGACGTACGATATGCAGAAAATTCTTTCTACTCGTTCCCCGAGAGAAGCAGCACTAATGAGTGGCTTCGTGAGTTTTATTTTGATGCCAATTCGGTATTTGATGATTGCAGGATTTGGGGTGTTGGCGATTGTGTATTATAATAAATTAGACTTGATCGTAGGCGGCAAAATAGATTTCGAACAAATACTTCCTTCGGCAATCAATGAGTTTGTCCCCGTTGGTTTCTTGGGTTTATTATTAGCTGGCTTACTTGCTGCTTTTATGTCAACTTTTGCAGGGACGCTAAACGCAACACAAGCATATATCGTCAATGATATTTACTTAAAATACATCAAACCAGAAGCTAAAAACACGGAAATCAGAACGATCAACTACGTCGCAGGACTGACGATGGTTCTGATTAGTATTCTCTTGGGTTTTTATGCCAGTGATGTTAACGATATTCTACAGTGGATCGTTTCGGGGTTATACGGGAGCTACGTGGCAGCCAATGTACTAAAATGGTATTGGTGGAGGTTCAACGGGAATGGGTTTTTCTGGGGAATGGTTGGCGGGTTAGTACCGGCTTTATCCTTTAGATTTATTTTTGATAACGTGTTGGATCTGTACACCTTTCCACTAATGTTGTTACTCGCAATTATTGGTTGCATCGTTGGAACATATACAGCGCCTCCGGTAGAAGAAGAAGTACTCAAGCAATTTTATAAAACGGTTAAACCGTGGGGCTTCTGGAAGCCGATTCACGACAAAGTAGTTGCGGAAGATCCAAGTTTTGAACGCAATACACATTTCAAAAGAGACATGTTTAACGTCGCAGTTGGTGTCATTTGGCAAACTTCCTTAGTTATTTTCCCGATTTACTTAGTTTTACTTGAAACAGTACCTCTTTTTATTGCCTTGGGCGTTGCCTTTGTTTGCACAATGATTTTGAAAAAAACATGGTATGATCAATTACCTAAAAAAATATAAATATGATACAGTTTCCGAAAGGTTTTGTGTGGGGATCCGCAACGTCTTCTTATCAAATAGAAGGTGCTTGGAATAAAGATGGAAAAGGACCTTCTATTTGGGATGCTTTTTGTCAAATTCCGGGTAAAGTACACGCAGGCGATACAGGAAATTTAGCTTGTGACCACTACCATAAACTGGAAGAAGATATCGCGTTGATGAAAGCGATGGGCTTGAAAGCGTACCGTTTTTCTATCGCGTGGGCTAGAATTTTACCGAAAGGGAAAGGAGAAATCAATCTAGCAGGTATACAGTTTTATCAAAACTTAATTGACCAATTACTAACACAGGGGATCGAACCTTGGGTAACGCTCTATCATTGGGATTTACCATTAGCACTACAGTTTGAAGATGATGGCTGGTTGGGCGAAGCAACGGTTGATCACTTTGCACACTATGCAGATATTTGTTTTGAACACTTTGGCGATCGAGTCAAAAACTGGATTACGATCAATGAAGCTTGGGTTGTTGCCATGTTAGGCTACGGACAAGGTGTTTTTGCACCGGGACGAATTTCTAACTCAGAACCTTATCTCGCGGGGCATCATTTACTAAAGGCACACGCTAAAGCCGTCCATATCTATCGAAAAAAATATCAGTCAACACAGAAGGGACGCATCGGAATTACTAATAATTGCGATTGGCGAGAACCACTGACGGACACACCAAAGGATAAAGCTGCCGCAGAACGGGCCTTGGAGTTTTTCTTAGGATGGTTTGCCGATCCGATTTATAAAGGAGCTTATCCAGAAACGATGATTGAGCGAGTAGGAGATCGACTGCCTAGCTTTACTCCCGCAGAGCTTGAGTTAGTGAAAGACTCCTCAGATTTTTTTGGCTTGAACCATTACACAACGATGTACGCCGCAGATGCGGATGGAAAAACAATGGCAGCGAGTGTTTATGGAAATGGTGGGTTATCGGAAGACCAAAACGTTAACTTATCGGTTGATCCAAACTGGGAACAAACGGCGATGCAGTGGAGTATTGTTCCTTGGGGCTGTAGCAAGTTGTTAACGTGGATTGATGCTCGTTATGATCGCCCGGAAATCGTGATTACCGAAAATGGCGGCGCTTTCAATGATCAACTCGTAGCAGGAAAGGTCGAGGATCCGCAACGGATTAAATATTATCAAACTTATTTGGAGGAATGTTACAAAGTAACGAAAAAAGGAGTAAATTTAAGTGCATATTTTGCTTGGTCCTTGATGGATAACTTTGAATGGGCATCCGGTTATGAGAAACGTTTTGGTCTTCATTACGTTGACTTCGACACCTTAGAACGAACGCCTAAGTCTTCCGCTAAGTGGTTGACAAACGTGATTAAGAACAACGGGTTCTAGTGCTCACAAGTACTTAAATCAACATCATGGAAAAGTGCAAGTACATCTCACTCTAACTTTTATCTATTATTTTCAGTTGTTTATCAAACTAGAAGATTAACGCTTCTATGTTTAATAAATCAGATTTGGAATTTGCATTTTGACTTTGAATAAGTTCAAATGTTCAAGACGAGTCGTGCTAGAAAATACCTGCTGGTTGATGCTAACTAAATTCGTAAGCGTAAGTAATTGCTAGAATTTTAAATAACTTCACCATGCTGCCTACAGGTTAATTATTTTTGATAGAAAAAGATTTAAATTTCCGCTACGATTTTATAAATTCTCAAAATAAGTGCAAATTTTATGACGCGCTTATTTAAAAAGAACCTATTTGCCTAATACCTTTTAAATTTGAGAGAACAACTCCAACATATAACTCTATTTATCTTACTGGTTTTATCAGTAGAAAGTTATAGCCAATCGGCTAGTACGATCGTCTTTCAAAATATTTCAAAAGGATTATCTCAAAATACGATAAGCTCATTTACGCAAGACAATTATGGTTTTATCTGGATTGGTACACAGTATGGTTTGAATCGTTACGATGGTGTCAACTTCAAAGTATACGAAGACATTTATCACGATTCACTTTCCTTTCAAGGTAACACCATTGAATGTTTACTAACCGATCACAATGGCAAAATCTGGATTGGTACTTATGGTGGAGGGCTTAGTACTTACGATGTCGATAAAGATGCCTTTACTCATTTTTCGGGAATATTTGCAGATAAGGCTTACCGTGATGATTACGTTACGGTTTTGTACCAAGATAAAGATAGCGTGATTTGGGTAGGTACAGAAAAAGGCGGCTTGCTTGTTTACAACCCTAAGATAGACAGCTATACTCAATATACTGACCTCCAAAATAACAAAGAAATTCATCCAACTTATATCACTGCAATTAGTGAAGATCATAGTGGAAAGGTTTGGATTGGCACTTTTGGAGAAGGATTGTATTGTATCAATAAAGAGACTGGTGCGACACAATACTTTGAAGTTAGTAAGGAAAATACTTCTATTCCTAATAACATTATCAGGAGTATGCATAAGGGTAAGTCGGGCAGGTTTTGGTTGGGAACTAATCAAGGCATTCGACAAGTATCACAGGATGCAGCGGGTAAGCTTACCTTTGCTTTTAATTATTCTACAGGCACCCCACTCTGGGAAATTTTGAATACTTCGATCATTCTTTCCATCGTCGAAAAAGAAGATATGCTCTGGGTTGGCACGGAAAACAATGGTCTTTTGCGAGTAAATTTGCGCAGTGGAAAAATCGATATTTTTAAACATAATCCACTGGACAATCAAAGTCTCACGAGTAATTCTATTTGGTCGATTTTTGAAGATAAAGATGGAATTTTATGGTTTGGTACTTTCTTGAAAGGAATGAGTAAACTGGATCCACTAGTACAAAAATTTCAGTACGTGCGGCAAATGTCGGAAGGCAATCGACTCTATGCTTTCGAATTAGTTAGTGCTTTTGCAGAAGATAGAAATGGCAACATCTGGATCGGTTCTGACGGTGGCGGGTTGAGCTATATCGATCAAAAAAATAACACTTGGGAAGTTTATCAAAAAGCAGCAAAGAATAAAAAATTGAGCAGTAATGAAGTAGTGTCAATTTTGCTAGATCGAGAAGAAAATCTTTGGGTTGGCACTTGGAACGGCGGCTTGAACGTGCAGTATCGAGGGGAAACTGAATTTAAACAAATTCTCCACCAGGAGCAAGTCGAAAATACAATTTCAGGGAACGATATTTATGCAATTATAGAAGACCAAAAAGGAAGAATATGGATAATAGCATTTCGAGCAGGACTTGATGTTTACGATCCCAAAACGAAACAGTACGTTACCTTTAATACAACAATTGAAAATCGAAAAATAATTAGCACTAAGATACGTACGATTGCCGATGATAACGAAGGAAGAATTTGGATCGGTGCCGAAGAAAGTGGTCTCCAAAGAATTACGATCAATGAGGATTTCGAAATTATTGATTCAAAAATTTTTCTTTCTGGCGAACAATCAGGCGACGCAAAGGGAATAATCATCAACGGCCTTTTTCTAGATTCTAAAGAAAGAATGTGGGCGGGCACTTCCAGAGGACTTTTTTGTATTGACACCCAGACGGATGCTATTACGGCTTACACTAAACAGGATGGTCTTTCTAGTAATATGATCTACGCTGTACAAGAAGACGATTTTGGAAAAATATGGATGAGCACGAACGGAGAACTAAACGTATTAGATCCTGAGCGCAAAAGTATCAGCGTTTTTACAAGTGCGGACGGGTTACCTCAAGGTGGCTTTTATAAGTCTTCTTCCTTCAAGGCAAAAAATGGACAAATCTACTTTGGTGGAACGAGTGGCTTTAGTACTTTTAATCCTGCCAACTTAGCAATCAATCCAGATTTACCCGAAGTATACATTACAAAAATTGAGATTTCTAACAAGAAGCATCCAATGGTAAATGCCAAGGAATCTAAAAGTGTTTTTAATGATCAAAAAATAGCTTTGCGCTACGATGAAAACGATCTCTCTTTTGAGTTTGCTGCAATTAGTTATATCCAACCCTCAAAAAATAAATATCAATACAAATTAGAAAACTATGATGATCGCTGGCGTTGGGTGGGAAACGATCGGATTGCTCAGTATACCAATGTACCTCCCGGGAAGTACGTTTTCAAAGTCAAAGCGTCTAATAATGATGGCCTTTGGAACGAAGAAGGCGCTCAAGTTTTTATCCACATTAAAAAACCTTGGTATGCGACGGGGCTGGCGTATATGGTTTATGTGACAAGTTTTATCGCCCTGCTCGTTTGGTCCAGAAGAAGTATTATTGCGCGAGAACGATTGCGGAGTGAACTGCAATTAGAGCAAGTAGAATTGGCTAAAATGCAAGAAGTAAATCAATTGAAAGCGCAATTTTTTGCTAATATCTCTCACGAATTTAAAACGCCGCTGACCTTGATCATGAGTCCGCTACAAAACCTACAAAGTAAATCGACTTTTAAGGAAGGAGAAAAGAAAATCTATAATATCATGATGAGGAACGCCGAGCGGCTTCTTCGCTTGATCAGTCAAATTCTAGATCTATCTATGGTTGAATCGGGGTTTATGAAACTCCAAGCTTCGGAAGAAGACATTGGAGATTTTCTCAAACAAGTAACCATCAACTTTAGTAATTATGCGGATAAACAATTTATTAATTTTGAAATTGACATTCCCGACGAAGAGATACTCGTCTTTTTTGAAAAAGATAAAATCGAAAAAGTCTTCGTCAACCTTTTATCTAATGCATTTAAATTTACACCAAAATATGGCAGCGTAAAGATCAATGTGGAAGATCATGAGCAGGAAGTCGCCATCAAAATTATCGATACGGGAAAAGGAATCAACTTGGAAGAACAAGAACTGATCTTCAAACGGTTTTATAAGTCTCGAGAGGCCATCGCTTCGAGTAGTACTGGTATCGGATTGTCGCTGTCTAAGCAGTTGGTTGAACTGCACGGAGGTACGATTACGGTAAGTAGCTTGCCGGGTGTACCGACCGTCTTTACCATTACTTTACCCAAAGGGAAAGGGCACTTGCGAGCAGACGAAATTCGGATGTCGAGTATCAAGTACGGCTATAGTAATAGTCGCGAATCCTTGGTGGCTTTAAATTCACTTTACGCTAAGCTAGAAGAACCCGTCAAGGCCAACGAAACTTTAGAAACGACCAATAATGAGAAGGATATTATTTTGGTGGTTGATGATAATGATGACCTCCGGAGTTTTATCAGTACTTTCTTAAGTCCAAAATATACGGTACTCAAGGCTTCTAACGGAGAAGAAGCGTATCAATTGGCCGTGCAATATATTCCGAATATTATTATCACGGATGCCGTGATGCCCGATGCGGATGGCTATCAATTGAGTAAAAAGATTAAAGAAAACGTGATGACCAGCCAGATTTTTGTCATTATGTTAACGGTCAAGTCTTCGGAGGAAAGTATTGAAGAAGGTTTTTTAGCGGGCGTAGATAGTTATTTGACCAAACCATTTAATCCCAAACTGTTAGAAATGCGGATTCAGAATCTATTGAATTCGCGAAAGCAGTATAAACGCAAGATTTTTAATAAGCAAACGATCGACCTTGATCCTAAGGTAATACCACATACTAAATTAGATGAGCAATTCCTCAAAGATATTGTCGAAGTCGTGGAGGAAAATATGAGTAATACCGATTTTAAAGTTGACGATATGTGCAAGACACTAGGCATCAGCAAGAGTCAATTGTACCGAAAGTTAAAGAGTCTATTTGGAATGTCTGCCAACGAAATGATACGAGTCGTTCGTTTAAAACGAGCAGCGCAGTTATTACGGCAAACAAAATTACGCATTGCCGAAGTTACCTACAAAGTTGGATTTAGTGATTTGCAATACTTTAGAGATGCATTCAAAAAACAATATGGAATGCTCCCCTCAGAGTATCGAGAAAAAATGATTAACAGTGATATCAAAGATGCTGAATAGCGCGCAACTGAAGTGGCGCTATCTAACTTTAGCACGGTTATAAAAAACTAAATGTTAAGCAATTAAAAACTAAGATTTGTAATTTAAGTCAATTGTACATTGATCGCATTTGGTCCTTTAGGGCCCATTTCAATCTCAAAGCTTACCATATCTCTTTCTTTGATCGCTTGGCTGAGGTTGTTTGCGTGCACAAAAATACTTTCCTTAGTGTCATTATCAATAATAAAACCGTAGCCTTTTTCTTCATTGAAAAATTTGACTTGACCACTACGAACCGTATCGACGGGATTATCATCCATTGGAGAAACACCAATAACAATATCTTCTAATTTAACTTTAATTTTTTTAGTCGGATCGGGGGGAGTACTGGAGAGGTTACCGTTTTCATCTACATAAGCAAGCATCTCTTCGAAAGTTTTTTTGCCACCTTGCTCTTTTTCTAATTTACGTTGCTCTCTGCGTTCTAGTTTGTCAAGTTTCTTCTTTCTGCGTTTTTTTTCTTTTTCTTTTTTATTATAGGATTCTTGTGATTTCGACATATATGCGTTTTAAGTTTAAAAAATATTTACCGGAAATGAAAGTTTGTGGTAAACATCTATGCAAAAACGCTCACGCTAAGTAACTCCAACAACTAGTACCTACAAATGTACGTACTTTAATCCAAAATCACGATTTTTAGGCATACTTGTTTGGTTTCTAGCTGCATATAAATTTTATCGTAATCTATCGTTTTTGTTGCGGAATATTCCTTGAATAGTATATTTTTACCACAAATTCACCGAGCATTCTACTTGAGGTAGCTTGATAAGCTTACTCGGTTATTAAGTACAACACCTATTTTAAAGAAGTAGTTCAAAATATTAAAATTAGATCAAATTTACGCGTACTTTTCTTTTCTTCAAACGCGTATTATCAAGTCGTTGAATCAATTGCTTTACCTTGGATCGATGTACCGCTACGAAGGCACAGTCTTGCTTGAGCTCAATCATACCTAGGGCTTTTGGGTCGAGTTGTCCTTGTTTACAACAAAAACCTACAATGTCGCCCTTAGAAATTTTATCTTTTCGACCCCCCGAAATAAACAAAGTTTGCCAAACAGAAGCTTCAGGAATGGGGGCTTCTTGCAATATTTCTACGTCTAAATTCGGAATGAAATCGGGTAAGCGTTCTTCTTCCCATTGTAAGATATACGCTGTTCCTTCCTGCTGCATCCGCGCCGTTCTTCCGTTACGGTGAGTAAATTCTTGCACGCGGTGTGGAAGGTGATAATGAATGATAAACTTGATCGTAGGAACATCGATGCCCCGCGCTGCCAAATCCGTAGCGACGAGCAATTGATGTGTACCGTTGCGAAACTTAATGAGCGCTCGTTCTCGGTCTTGTTGTTCCATGCCACCGAAAAAGCAACCGTGCTCAATGTGGTTTTCCGTCAAAAAATCACTGATCCGCTTAATACTATCTTTAAAATTACAAAAGATAATCGCAGGGCTATTGCCTAAGTGACAAAGCGCGGCAACCAAAGTCTTTAGTTTGTCTTTTTCTGGTGAAATAATGCTTTTAACTTGTAGCTGCGCAATCTTATCTTTCAAGTAATCAACGTACACGGGGTCAAGCAAACCGACAAAACGAGGAATCGTAACCTCATGGGTAGCAGAGGTCAATACTTTTTTCTCTACTTGTGGCAAAGCATTAATAATTTCTTCCATTTCCTCTTCGAAACCAATTTCGAGGGATTTGTCAAATTCGTCGAGTACCAGCGTGCGGACCGCGCTCGTTGGAAAACGTTCCCGGCGCAAATGATCTGCCACTCGTCCCGGAGTACCAATCAAAATGGCAGGGCGGTGTTTTAAATCCATTTTATCCTTAAAAACGGATCGTCCTCCGTAAACGGCATTGGTCTTGTAGCCAGAACCCATTTCTCGAGTCACTTGCTCAATTTGAATAGCAAGTTCTCTGGATGGCACCAAAATAATACATTGTACCTCCTCACTCGACGGACTTAAATCCGCAATAATGGGCAAAAGGAAGGCTAAGGTTTTACCTGTTCCGGTAGGAGAAAGTAAAACGACTTCCTTACAATTTTGAATGGCTAATTGAGCTTCTTCCTGCATTGGATTCAGTCGCTCAATATTCAATTTACGAAGTATTTCTTTTTTATTTTTCATCAGCATAGACATGCCGCAAAGATACGTTTTTATTCTTGCTTCTGGCGTGGTTACAAAGCCTTCAGTAATTTTTGTGCCTCGGCGTACTGATAGCCATTTTCTTTTATGGCTTGTAATGCCGTACGGGCTTTTTCTTTTTCTCCTTGTTGTAAATAAGCGAGCGCTAAATACCACTGACTTTGCTCAATAAAAAGGTGTTGCGGCTGTTGCCGAATATTTTCTAACAGTGGAATAGCAACGGTTGTGTTTTTTAAGGCTAGTGCTGAGACTGCGTGGTAAAATTGAAAAGCAATAATTCCAGGGCTTTCATCTTGTAGTTGTTTGAAATGCAGCGCCGCTTGCGCAAAATCTTCTTGCTCGTACGCCGCTACTGCCATTTGTACTAAATCACCATTAAGCTCGTCACTACGATCGGCAGATCGTTGATTGAGGACCATTTTGTAGCTTTCAAAATTAGCCGCAAATAAATCTGTAGGAGAATTGGACGCACTAGGTAGAAAAATTTGGTAGGCAAAAACTAGTAATAAAACCGTTGCGGCAATGGCAATGAGCCGCCGAAAATTAAAAATCTTAGCCTTCGGTGTAGTGGTCGGTATTGGTGCTTGCCAGCCCTGATCTACCTGCTTCAACGCGGCTCTAAACTGATGTACTTTTTCATCCTTCAGCGTTGCGGCTACTTGTTGGTGTAAACGCAACGCCTCCCGCAAACTTGAATCCGTTTGCAATTGTCGTTCAAAATCTTCCTGTGCGGGTTGACTCAAGTTTTCCGCTAGATAGTTCTCAATTAGCTCAAATTTTTGCTCTTCTGTCATGTCATGATATAAGTCTATTCGATGATAAGTGATTTCTTTTCTTTTTTTTTATTTTAAAACAACTTCTTTAAATAAATGATCTGCCTGTATCGTCCGCACTAATTTTTCTTTACAAAGAAATTTTCTTTTTTTAATATAATTTTCACTCGTCTCCAGTTGGATGGCAATCGTTTTTAATGGCACTTTGTCAAAAAAAGCACGTAGAATTTTTTGA
>CALFBG010000311.1 GCA_937951685.1 uncultured Saprospiraceae bacterium
CTACCAATTTGTAAAATATTGCATGCCACTCTACCCTCTTTTTTTATAATAAAAATAAACCGCCAGTGGTATGAGAAAATGTGGAAACCGCATGACCGTTTCAAACAACCATTCGTGTAAACTTTCTAGTGGTGCATCAAAATAGAAATTTGCACAAATCCGAGCCATACTCGTGGCGAATCCCCAAAGAATGAGATAATACAAAGACCAAGTGCGCCATTTTCCAGCTAAAAAAAGACCTAAACTAGCTAAAAAGTCGAGGATGCCGGCCAATTCAAGATATTGGTAAGCTTGTGCTTCCGAAAGCGGCAGGATTTGAAGCGTCATATCCACAAAGTTACCCGGACGCGGATAAAAACCAATGGCGTATAATCCGTGGCAGGTAAAAGTTAAGAGGATGGCAATTTTCATCCACCAAACCAAGCTAACCCTGCTGATTTTGGTATTCACTAAAGCGTATAAAAGCAACGGTGCAGAAAACTGCAGGGCATATTCAAAAAACTGCCCGAGGCTATAAAATTTTTCTTTGCAATATAAAGCGGCTAGTAGCATGAGCGCAAGACTTGCGAGTGGCAGCAGCAGGCTTATCCAACGAGGGAGTTGGCGAATGAAAAGCGCAACGATGGCAGCTAATAGATAAAATACACCGAAACCTTGAATGAGTGCTTGAATAAAATCGTCAACTTTGATACTGGTAATGTAGCTTTCCCAGGGCATAGATAGCCACTGCGTGACGAAGCCACTCATTAAAGATTCGTCCCAAAGCAAGGCTCGAAAAGGGGCATCCCAAAATAAATGTTGCCAAGCGCGTCCCAACAAAACCGTCAGGCTTGCCCATTGTACCGCAATGAAGAAATAATCCTTTGAAGTATTTGTTATATTTGGACTGGTAGACAAACGAATCCTTGATTTTAATTGAAGAAGTTATTTAAAAGTATTATTGTAGCATGGAATTTATCCTCATTTATATCACTTTTCCGGACGAAGCTAGTGCGCAGGCAATCAGTCAACATTTGATCCAAAAGAAGTACGTGGCTTGTGCAAATATTTTCCCGATTACAAGTGCTTTTTGGTGGAAAGATCAAATTGACCAAGCCCACGAGTGGGTTGCAATCGTCAAAACGCTACCCGAACACTGGGAAATCGTGCAAACTACCGTCGAGGCCATGCACCGTTACGAAGTACCTTGCTTACTAAGGATTCCAGTTACGGCAAATGCCGCCTATGCCAATTGGATCAAAGAAAGTGTGTTACCCATTGAGTAAATTAATCCTTTTCTACTTGCAAAGACATTAGGTAAGCCTTCAAAAAATCATCCAATTCGCCATCTAATACGGCATCGGTACGACTCGTTTGGAAGTTGGTTCGATGATCTTTTACGCGCCGATCATCAAGGACGTAACTTCGGATTTGAGAACCCCATTCGTTTTTATTCTTACCTGCTTCAATCTTACTTTTTTCTTGCGCTTGTTTTTCAATCTCAATTTCGTAAAGCCTAGACTTTAGCATTTGCAATGCCTTTTCTCGATTTAGGTGTTGCGATCGCTCCTGTTGACATTCCACAGCAATCCCCGTTGGTAAATGTCGAATCCGCACGGCAGAATCTGTTTTATTGACGTGTTGCCCTCCTGCTCCGCTGGCTCTAAAAGTATCCCATTCAATATCCGCAGTATTTACCTCAATCTCAATTCGATCATCAATCATTGGGTGGACAAAGACGGAGGCAAAAGAAGTCATTCGCTTTCCCTGCGAATTAAATGGACTGACGCGTACCAAACGATGTACTCCGTTTTCCCCTTTCAGCATTCCGAAAGCAAAATCACCATTAATTTCGAGCGCCGCAGACTTAATACCCGCTACGTCACCATAATTACAATTCAATTCTGAGACTTTGTAGCCACTTTTTTCTCCCCACATAATGTACATCCGCATCAACATTTCTGCCCAGTCGCAGCTCTCCGTGCCACCCGCTCCAGCGTTGATCTCAAGGATACAACCCAACTCATCTTCCGTCTTATTTAGGGTAGATCGAAACTCTAGATCTTCCAATTCGGCGAGCGTCTTATCATACTGAGCATTAAGCTCTATTTCTTCGACTTCTCCTTCTCGATAGAACTCGTAGAGGATTTCTAATTCTTCGTAGGAAGCATTGGTTGTTTGAAAACCACTAACCCAATGCTTATGAGATTTAATTTCTTTCATCACGACTTCCGCAGCTTTGGAATCATTCCAAAACTCAGGATCGAGTGATTTCTCTTGTAATTCTTCTATTTCGATTAACCGTCGATCTACGTCAAAGATACCTCCTTAACAAATCCATACGGTCTTTTAGTTCTTTAAATTGTTCTGTTGTCATTTGGCAAATGTAGTGAAAATTCTAATAGTAGACTTCATTCTAAATAAAATTGTACCATTAAAAATGGTCCGACAATAGATTTGAAAAGTACAAGGCATTTTAGGGTAGATTTCATGTCCTCATTCTTCATTTCGCATTCTAAGATGTCTTTTCGCATTCATTAGTCCAAAAGCTTAATTCTTTTGACAATAAATCATAGAAAAATAGGTTTTCATAGCAAATTGATCTAGATATGTCTCGACTGCGCTAATACCGCACGAAAATTGTACTTATCTTTGGGATGTACTTAATGCAAGTATTTTTTAGGAAAGCAATAACAGCAACTTCCTTTAAATAGCGCACTGATCATCCATCAATACGAAAGCTCGAAGATTCTTTACAAGCTAAGGAACAACGACAACTGATAATAAGCTAAAACTTGTAATTTATTCGCATTACCCTTTTTTATGCTATTAGAAAACAATAGATTAATATTAAAGCTGCTTCTATTCTTTGTGCTTTTTACCTGTCAAACGCTTACGGGGCAGCAACTACATCACTTACAAGGCGAACTGCTGGTTACCTTAAAACCAGCCGCTAAACTCGATTCCTTTCTAGCGGCTCACCAGTATACGCAGGGAAAAGCTTCCCACTTACGACTTTTCAAAAAATTAAATAGTCCCGTTTCCATTTATCGCTTGCGCTTTAACTTTGATCAAATTGACGAGCAGCTAATGCTACGCGCGGTTCAAGAAGATCCTCGCATTCAGGTTGCCCAGTTTAATCATTTGGTACGGGAAAGAATCGCGCCGAACGATCCACTTTTTTTTAACCAATGGCAATACCTCAATACGGCTAATCCAGCTGCAGATATGGATGCTCCCGCCGCGTGGGACATTACGACGGGCGGAACGAATTTCGATGGGGATACGATTGTAGTTTGCATCATTGATGACGGTACAGATATTAATCACACAGACTTTGGGAACAACCTTTGGCGAAACCAACAAGAAATTCCTAATAATGGGATTGATGACGATAATAATGGCTACGTAGATGATTACCGAGGCTGGAATGTGCATGAGCAAAATGATATGATTCAGACGGTGGAGGATAATGGTATTCATGGTACGCCCATTATGGGAATCATTGGCGCTAAGGCTAATAATCAAATTGGCGTAAGCGGCGTCAACTGGAACGTCAAGCTAATGGTTGTGGTGGGCTTTGCCAACGAAGCAGAAGTGCTAGAAGCTTATGCTTATCCACATCAATTGAGAAAAAGGTTCAACGAATCTGGTGGAACGGAAGGCGCCTTGGTCGTCGCAACAAATTCTTCGTGGGGAACAGCATTTGGACAAGCTTCGGAAGCGCCGCTCTGGTGTTCGTTTTACGATACCTTAGGACAGGCGGGAATTTTGAGCGCGGGCGCTACGGTAAATGGGAATTATGATATCGACATTGTAGGAGACCTTCCGACTTCCTGTAATAGTGAATACTTGATCAGCGTCACGAACCTAGATAACAACGGAAATAAAGTTAATGCGGCGGGCTACGGCGCGGAACATATAGATTTGGGAGCATTCGGAGAGCAAGTCTTCACGACGACGCTAAATAATAGTTACGGCACCTTTTATGGAACTTCTGCCGCAACGCCACAAGTCGCAGGGGCAATCGCTTTGCTTTATGCTGCGCCCTGCCCTAGTTTGGCGAGTTTGTCTAAGATTGACCCTCCTTTTGCCGCTTCGATTGTCAAAGAATTTATTTTGAATGGAACGAGCCCGAATCCTAGCCTAGTCGGAATCACACAAACCGAAGGTAGTTTGAATTTAAAACAAAGCCTTGATCTGGTGATGGATCATTGTGATTTTGGAGATTGCTCCTATCCTTACGCTATTGAAATTACCAATATTACGGATCAGTCGATCCAATTGAATTGGTCTGTTTTTAATATCGTTAGCAGTTCGAATGTTCGCTATCGAATGGTGGGAACTAGCGACTGGACGGAGCTGGTTGGGCTTGCGGCACCACAGGTGATTTCAAACCTTAGTAGTTGCAGCGATTATGAAGTGCAGGTAAAGGCAATTTGTGCAAACGGAGAAAGTGTTTATTCTGAAAGTGTCCATTTTCAAACGGAAGGATGTTGCTTACCGCCGACGGGGTTTATGCTAGGGAATTTGACGCAGAGTTCTGCTATTTTAAATTGGAAAAGTTTATTTGATGCGACTAGTTATGAACTTCGCTACCGCGTGCAAGATTCGATGAGTTGGACAATTATTCCAAGTACGACCAATTACAATCTGCTAATCAATTTGGAGCCTTGTACAGCATACGAAGTTAGTGTGCAAGGAATTTGTTCCAATGGTACCCCAACCGGGTTTACGGAAATTTTAAATTTTAAAACCTTAGGTTGTCCTAATTGTGAAGCCTTAGATTACTGTGAGGTTGCGGGTACAAACGATGGAAATACTTGGATTAGCAAAATCCAAATCAATCAACTATCTAACGAATCGGGCGTTGAAAATGGCTTGTACAGTGACTTTACGGGCTATTCTACGAACCTAGTACTCGGAGATTATCAAATTATTGATATCAAAACTGATTACCAATTTTTTGAAGCGCTTTCTTACTTCAGCGTTTGGATTGATTTTAATCAAGACGGTGATTTTACTGACGAGCATGAAAAGGTTTTACAAACGAACAATCCAACCATGAATATCAATAGTGCTATTTACATTCCTTCGAGTGCAAGCATTGGAAGTACAAGAATGAGAGTAGCCGCTAGAACCGGAATCGTTTCTGATCCTTGTGAAACGAGCGATGAAGGTGGAGAAGTTGAAGATTATTGCGTCGATATTCTTTCTCCGATGGGCTGTATTGCGCCTTACTTCTTGAATTGCGCACACTCCGAAACCAAGTCTTTCTTGTCTTGGGCTTGTAACATAGATGTCGATAGTTTTGGCATTCGTTATCGTAGTTTTGGAGAAGGTTCGTGGAACTATGTAACAACGACTAACTATTATTATACTTTAGAAGATCTTTCGCCCTGTACCAATTACGAATATCAAGTACATTCTATTTGCGGTTTGGTAGAAAGTGTTTACTCGCCTGCAAGTAGTTTTAAAACAAAAGGTTGTGGTGCTTGTTTGGATTACAATTATTGCAAGGTAGAAAATATCAACGCAAATTTTGAGTGGATTGAAAGCATTCGCATCAATGGCATACTGAACAGTTCTGGTGGGGATGCTGGTTACGGAAACTTTTCCAGTTTTATCTATAATTTTAATACGGAGGTTGCCTACGATTTTGAATTACAACCAGGGTTCCCAAATCCGAATAGCACAGACTTGGAATATTTCATGATTTGGATAGACTTAAATCAGGATGGAGATTTCAAGGATGCTAATGAATTAATTTTTGATCAAGGAGTGGCGTTGAATACTTTTCCCGTCGTAGGCAATTTTACCTTGCCTAGTACTGCTTTAGAAGGATCTACTCGAATGCGGGTAGCCATGAAATATAATGCTGCTCCCAGTACAGCTTGTGAAAGTGATTTTAGTGGTGAAATAGAAGACTATTGTATTAATATTTATCATCAGCAAAATAACGTTTGTGCCGCTCCGCTTGCTTTGAATGCCAACTATATTGGCGAAGACTTCATAGAATTGTCTTGGGAAAATACGAATATGGATATTGTGTCTTATCGACTACTGTATCGGGAGAGTAACACTTTGGTTTGGAAAAGCATTTACACCGCAGCGCAGGAATTTCGCTTAAGCGGTCTTTCCGAATGTACGGGATATGACTTTAGAGTCAGTGGAATATGTACTTCAGGTTTGAGTAGCGTATCGGTTACAAAAAGTTTATTAACAGAATGTTTTTCTACGAGCACTGCTGATGTATCGAAACAAACCATTAAAGTTTTTCCCAATCCATTTTTAGATTATTTGAATGTAGAAATTCCCGAAACTATTGCTGGAACCATACAAATCAATTTGCGGAATACTGCGGGACAATCCGTTTATCAAAAAACAATTCATGCCACTAGTGCTACTATTGCCTTACCACTTCCCACTCGTTTGGCAAATGGAATTTACTTCTTACAGGTTCAAACGAACAGTACGCAGTTTACCCAGAAATTGTTGAAGTTGGCACTTAACTAAGTAAGTGTTTAGACATTTTTTTGTCAGCAGTTAATCAACTTTTTTTAAACGCATTAAAGTATCTCCAGCTGCGTCTAATAAGTATAATTTTAATTTTTCAATTCGATATTGTGCTACCTTTTCAAGTGCCGTCGTAAAGGCGCGTGGGAGTTTTTTTTCGAGACAGGCTTTTTTAGTAGCTACAAGATTGGTAAAACGGAGTTCGTTTTGTTGGACGGAGAGTTTACCAGAAATATCGTTACAGCCATCCGTTCCATAAAAAGTCTGTGCTCGTACGCGTGGTTCTAAGCGTGGCAAGGACTGATGGTGATTATACCATTGTTGGGCATCAATATTTTGTCCATTGATTGATTCAAGTACCCAAATATCGTGTAAGCGGAACGAGGTATTCATTGGCTGCTCCTTGGTGGGAATTGGCGTACAAGCGCATACGAGCAGTGCGATTGAACAAAAATATCTCAGCCGGAAGTACTTGCTTAGTTTCTTACCACTAGTCCTTATTTTCAATTTTCAAAATAGATTGGCGATCCTTGTTTAAAATTAATTTAGTAACGTCCGGTCTAGAATAATGTCCTGTTGGATCAAAGTTTTGACGTTCTTCCAATACTCGATTGAGATCAAGGGTCGCGGTTAATAAAATTTCTTTTTCGGCAACGGGCGCAATGATCCAATTTCCATCGGGTCCCGCAATGCAAGAACCACCATCGGCTAAATACTCGGGTGCTTTTGCTAGGATTTTATCAAGATGTGGCGTATCCGTCGGAAAATCAGATGGTCGCATTAGTCCCGAAACGGAAATGACAAATGAGCGAGATTCTACGGCGATAAAGCGAGTAAGATCAATCGTGTTGCGTACCATACCTGGCCAAACAGCAACGTGCAAGTTTTCGCCTTGTGCGTACAGCGCCGTGCGAGATAATGGCATCCAATTTTCCCAACAATTCAAACCGCCCAAACGAAAATCCTTGAGCGGATGCACACTCAGTCCATGTCCGTCGCCGGGTGCCCAAGTCAAACGTTCTTCGTAAGTAGGTTGAAGTTTGCGATGTACAGATTGAATGGTTCCCGTCGCATCAATATAAACCAAGGAACAATAAAGGCTATGCCCTCCCCGATTTTCCGCTCGTTCAATGATTCCGAGGTAAATGGCGAGTTGATGCTTTTTTGCGAGTGCACAAAAATCTGCAAGATCTCCTTTTTCGATTTCCACGGCATTGCGAAGGTAATGAGCGTGAATTTCTTTCTGTACGGGATCGTTAAATTTGGCACCATCAATCAAGGAGAGCCAAAAAGGATAACCGGGTAATAAGGATTCTCCAAAGATAAGCAATTCGCAGTCCTGCGCAGCGGCATCCTCAAGGTAGCTTTTGATTTTGGCGATTGTTTGAAGTTTATTCAGCCAGACTGGAGCCATTTGGGCAAGACCAACTTTCAATTTAGTCTCATTTTTTTTCATGTAAAGTGTTTTTAGATATTCCGTTAAAATAAGCTAAATATCTGATACTAGGGTTGTTTGGTACACAAAATAAAGCATTTTCACAAATCCTAAACTAATAAATTAGTTACTAAACTATGGATTTAGTTGACAAACTAAAAATTTAGTTGTATGTTTGTTTTATAAAAAAATAAACGATGCAAAAATTAACTAGTCGAGAAGAAGAGATCATGCAAATATTTTGGCAACGAGGTCCTTCTTTTGTCAAGGAAGTCATTGAGGACTTTCCCGAGCCAAAGCCACACTACAATACGGTATCTACTTTGATTCGGATTTTGGAAACGAAAGCATTCTTAGCGCATAAGGCTTTTGGGAACACTCATCAGTACTACGCTTTGATCAGCAAAGAGGCTTACCAAGCGGTTGCCGTTGAGGATTTTGTCAAGCGATTTTTTAATAATTCAATTCCAGAAATGGTGACTTCTTTTGCTAAGAAAGAGAAGATCAGTCCCGAAGAATTAAATCAGATTCTTAAAGAAATCAAAAAAGATAAATCATGATGGCATATTTGCTCCATGCTTCGATTCTACTCATTGGATGCTACGTATTTTATTGGGTGCTGCTGCGCAAGGAAACCTTTTTTAAGCTCAATCGATTTTTCTTGCTGGGGGTATTGATTGCTTCCATGGGATTGCCATTAATATCCATTCCAGCAAATTTATCCTTGCGGCAAAATTTTGCTAAAAAAGAGGATACTATTTTCACCGAAACGGAAATAACAACAACGCGTGCTTTACCGTCAAGGAAGGAAGCTTCCACGACAAAAGCGATTCCTCCGGTGGAAAGCGTCGCTACGGCACCAATGCACACTAGCTTCTGGCAGCAATGGGATTTGGCTAAAATACTTTGGATGGTTTACCTCGCGGGGCTAATTGTTTTTGTACTCACTTTCTTGATTCAATTGGTTATTCTTTTTGCTAAGAAAAAGCATCTAGCCTACATTCAAGATGGGAAGTACCGCATCTACGAATTGACGAATGAGAATCCCCCCTACTCTTTTCTGCATTGGATTTTCATTAATCCGAGCTTATACGATTTTGATACTTACCAGCAAATTATTGATCACGAAAAAATCCACGTATCACAATCTCATTTTATTGATAAAATGATTGCCGAGTTTGTATTAATTGTCTTTTGGTTTAATCCATTTGTTTGGCTGTATCGAAAAGCCATTACGAATAATTTAGAGTATTTGACGGACAAAGAAATGCTACAGAAAGGGACGGAAAAAGAAGCTTACCAATTTAGCTTACTGAAAGTTTCGGTTCCAGAATACGCCTTGAATTTAACCACTAATTATAACCAATCCTTCTTACAAAAAAGAATAAAAATGATGAATGCTAAAAAATCCTCCGCCCAGTCTAGCTGGAAATATTTACTCCTATTACCACTCCTTGCGTTTTCGGTGGCAAGTATGAATGCGGTCAATATGGAAGCTCCAACGACAACGAGTTTCCCCAACGAGGCACAGGATCATACGGAGCTCCTTTCCACCAATAGGTACAATGATGCAACAGAAAAAAGTTTACAAGACACCATTCCCAATCGTACTGAAAAACAAATAGAAATAGAAAGAGAAGTTGAAAGAGAAGTTGAAAGAGCATCTCGAAAAGAAAAGCGGAAAGCGGAAAAGGAAAAGCGAAAAGAAAAGCGCAACGAGAAGAAAGAAAAAATGAAGGAAAAGCGCAAAGAAAAGAAGCAGAAAAGAAGCAGTCATTCCTCTAATGGAAATGCGAATCTTAAATCAGGACATTGGGCAGCAACGATTGAATCGAACGAAGTTTGTTTTAATTTTGCCAACAAGGATGAAAGAGGATCTGGCGTTTGGCAAGTTATGGATTGCTTTCTCAAATCTGAATTTGATCGGTTACCGATTGGAGAGACGGGAACGTTCAAGCTTGTGCGCGGTGCGGGAACTTTAGTCTTGCAAGGTGGATTTGCCAAAATGAATGCAATGGGAGAAGGAACTTTTTCCTTTGAGGTAAATCCGGATTTTGTAAGCTACCTACAAAAAGCAGGTTTAGAAAAACCAAATGATCAGCAAGGACTATCTTTATTCTTTGGGAATATTGATCAAAAGTTTGTTCAGCGGTTAAAGCAGGATGCTTATACCTTTAATTTGAAAGCGTTAGTACGAATGAGTCACCACGATATTGACTACGCGCAAATCGAAAGTGCAAATCGGATTTTTGATATGTTGAAGCAAGAACGAAAGGTAAAAGATTTGATCAAATTATCAATCCACGATGTAACGGAGAAGTATGCGATCCAAATTGGAAAATTAGCGCCAACGGAACTGAGTTTCAAAAAATTAATTTCCGCTAAAATTCACGATGTAACACCAGCGTATGCCAGTGCGTTGGCCAATTATGGCTTTCCAAATTTAAGCTTAAAGGAATTAACGTCCATGGCGATTCACCACGTTTCCATTGACGACATTGAAACGTATAAAGCGATGGGATACGATAATTTGACGAGTAAAGAAGTTACCAGTTTTGCCATTCACGGCGTCAATGGAGCGGATTTAAAAGCGTACAAAGCATTAGGCTACGAACAATTAACGGCGAAGGAATTGATTTCGTTTGCTATCCACGACGTCAGTCCAAGCTATATTGAAAAAATGAAAAAAGCGGGCTTTGGACAATTAACGGCTAAAGAATTGACTAGTGGGAAAATCCACAATGTGACGGGAGATTATCGAAAAGAACTAGAAGCCTTAGGTGTGACGGGACTGGAATTCAAACAGCTAAAAGCTGGAAAAATCCACGGCGTATCTAAAAGTTTCATTGAAAGCGCGCGGGCTAAAGGTCACACGCCCAAAACGTTGAAAGAATATATTAAATTAAAAATTCACGGTATTTAAATACACTGTAAATTAAGCACTTAATTAATATTAATATTGCCTAATCATTTAAAGTATAAAGCCTAGTCCGTCGGACTAGGCTTTACTTATAGATAGCATTAATCTCATGAAAAATTTAAAGCATTACACCCTTGCCTCCGTCAATACTGGGGCAACAGGAAAATCAATCGCGAAGTCGGCTAGATTGTGAATGTAATTGCTGATGATTTTATCGCCGACGACCATAACGACATCTATTAAATTTGCTTCGTTGTATCCTGCTGCGAAGAAATTATCTTTACTGATTGCAGTAGCTTTTCCTTTATTTTCTACGACGGATTTTGTAAACTGAACGAGTGCATCTAACTTAGCATCGAAGTTAGCCGTTCCGCCACGCAACTCCAGTATTTGGTCTTCCGTAAAGCCATTCATTTTACCCAAAACGGTATGCGCAGATTGGCAATATCGGCAACCATTGATTTGGCTCGTCACCAAATTAATAACTTCTCGTTCTTTGGCTTTAAGCGTTGATTTTCGGTTTTGTAAACTTAGATAATCGCCCAGTGCAGTTTCATTTTTTGCGAAGTAAGCGTATAAGTTTGGTACAAAACCTAGGCCTTTTTCCAATTGCTCAAAAATCGCTTGATTATTACTGCTTACGGCTGCTTTTGTAGGGACGGTAAATTTTTCCATTATGTTTTTTTTTATTTTAAAGTATAAATGACGAAGATTTTTTAATTCCATTTTAGCATTTTCTTAGATCTTCGTTTTAATGTCCATACAAAGATGCAGCAAAAAAGAGGCTCCTTTGTAGGCTGCTTTTCCCAAGCCTTTGGCGATTCTTCCCGAATTGTAGTTTTCTTCCCGAAATGCTTGATTTTTAAATACTGGAGCTTTGTCAAAAAATATTGACCAAAAAAAATCCGCTCAAGCAATTGCGCTTGAGCGGATTCCTGGTATCGCCATTTGTAGTGCTAACCAGCTTCTTTATATTCCGAAGGAGACTGCCCCGTTTGCTTTTTAAAGAAGCGACTAAAACTTTGAATATCATTGTAGCCAATTTCGTAGCCAATTTCTTTAATCGGAAGATCACTATAGCGGAGTAAGCGCCGCGCTTCTAATAATTTTCTCTCTTGAATGTATTGTAACGGCGTCTTGGAACCCATTTTCGAAAATAGGTTAGAAATCGTTTTTGGAGATTTATGTAACATCGCAGCGTATTCTGCTACGCTGTGTTTCGTTTTAAAATGTTGTTCTACCAAAAAATTAAATTCCCGAATAAGATCAACTTGTTCCTCCTCCTCTGGAAAGGCTCTTTGTTGTTTGAAAATTCGCGTACAAAGAATGAGGTAACGCTTCAACATCATTTGCAGCATATCAATCTGTAAGCTATCGTGCGATTGCATTTCGATGGTAAACATTTTCCAGAGCGTTTCAAATTTTTCTAATTCCTTTGGTGGAATTTGAATAATTGGGAGTCGAGAAGCGCCAAAGAAAAGTACTCCTTTACAACTTACTTCTGCGTCGTGTTTCAACACACAATAGAAAGGACGATTGAAACGAATCATCCGAATTCGCCCCACTCGCTTCACTTGCGTTTGGTGAAACTCCGTTAAAAAAAGAATTTCATTTTTATGAAAGCTACGAGCTTCCCCATCAATTACCAACTCATTTTCATCTCCTTCAAACCACAAGATCGATAAGCTACTCTCTTGCTTTTCTTTGAGTATTTTGCAATTGTGTTTTTCGATAATCTCTAAGTGTAGAAATTCTTCTGTTGTACCAACAAATTTCATAGTTGTAAACTTAAATTACAAAATATTAAATACTTAAGTAGGTTTACCAAATAGATTTAGTACTGCAAAGGATTAAACGGTAATGTCCAATTGCGAACCACTGAAAAGTAACGAATCACAATTACCACACCGATGGACACCAATTGATTAAAGACCGCATTTGGAAGAAAATATTCCATGACTAAATAAACGATGGCACCAATTAAACAAGCGGAAGCGTAAATTTCTTTTCGAAAAATTAAGGGAACTTCGTTGGATAAAACATCTCGAATCACACCACCAAATACCGCAGAGACGATGCCCATCATAATCGCAATGACCGGAGATAAGCCTAATCCCAAAGTTTTTTCTAAGCCCAAAATCGTAAATAAGCCAATCCCAATGGTATCAAAAACAAAAGCGCTTTTTCGCAGTTTGAGAATTGCATTCCTAAAAAAATAACAAAGAATAAGGGCAATAAAAATAACCAGCACATAGTTCGTGTCTTTCATCCAACCGACTGGTGTTTCTCCGATCATGACATCCCTTAAAGTCCCTCCACCAATGGCTGTAACCATGCCGATGATGGTTGCGCCAACTAAATCGAATTTTTTGTCCACTGCTGTTAGTACGCCACTAATGGCAAAAACGAGTGTCCCAAATAAATCTAAGCCGTAAATGATTGACATATCTTCCACTGCTAGGTATTTGTGTTAATATTCTTCGTCATCTAAAATAGTATCCTTCTTTGGATTACTTTTTTTTATAATTACGGCAATAAAACCAACGAGCAAGACGACAAGGACAAGCAAGACAAAAATACTAAGCATAGCGACTGGAGTTAAGTAAAAGTTTTTAAATTCCATTAGTGAAATGAAAGCCTTTTGAGTATTGCAGAAATGGTGCCCATTCCGTAATCCTTAAAATGGATTTGTTGCCCAAACCGTTACCTCTGGAATGAATCCTTTATTTTTCATTTCGATCACAGCAATCATCGTGTGTGCGATATCGTTTGGATCAAGCTTATTATCGACGGTTGCTTTTTCTTCGCGCGCTTTATTATTAAACGCAGTAGTTACTTCACTCGGGTTGACCAAACAAACACGGATATTCTCTTTGCGAAGTTCCGCCTGCCAAGTTTGTGTCATTGCTCGGACGGCAAATTTTGAAGCAGCATACACCGTCCCACGGGCAAAACCTTTTAAACTCGCGGTAGATCCGAGGTTGATAATTGTACCTGCCTTTTTTGCTTTCATGGGGCGAATGATCTCCTGAGTCAATAGTGCCAAGCCAAAAACATTGGTATTGAATACTTTTTCAAAATGCGCTTGCTCTACTTCTTCCAACAATGGAAATTCTCCAATGCCAGCATTATTAATCAAAACATCAATCTCTCCACCTAATAATTCCAAACAAGCAGCGGCACCAGCTGGAATCTCTTCCAGTTTCGAAATATCAAATACGCAAGGAATTGCGCCAACTTCTGCGGCTGCCTTTTCTATTCTTTCCTTATTTCTTCCCGTAATGACAACGGTAGCTCCTTTATCCACTAAGGCTTTAGCCGTAGCTTTTCCAATTCCCAAACTGCCACCCGATAATAATATCTTTGCACCTTTGATTTCCATAATAGTTGTTTTAAACGTAAGTAGTTATGGAAGCTGTTCGAGGAACAAGCTCCACGTGAAATTTCGGCGCTAATATACAGTTTAGTTTAACGCCAATTGAGTTCTGGACAGTGATTTCGTCGATAATAATTAGGGAATTGTTCTAGCTAGGACAAATGGACTAGAAATTGGGCTTGGGACTAAACCGATAAGTTAAACACCAAACAAAAGCTTTCAGTCTATTTTCGCTAAGGAATAAACATTAGTCTAGAATTTTCTGGTACTTGTCAATCAAATTGGTAAATCCTATACTTTTTTCGTAATATTATTTTGTATTTTGATTCCTCATAAAACTTTAACAAAAAGCCAACAGCCGCACTAAAAGACATGAGAATAGACTTACTCGGTATCTACTTACAGCAATTCATCAGTACGCTTTTCGCCCACAACGAAGCCATCAAGTACATTCGTAAGCATCGCTTATGGGAAGGGCTTTTACAGTACGGTTGGCTTTCTAAGTTTCTAATGGTAATTGGTATCTTATTAGGCTTTAAATTCATCAAAACTTTCATGGATTCGATTACGGCGGTTGAGCTCACGGAAACGGTTAATCCTTTGGTAGAGATGGGAAATATGCTTGGAAACGTTGCGCTGAATAGCTACGATTTTTTATTCCACGGTAGTATCAAGTATATCATGTTGATCTTATTAGAGGTTGTCATTTTCCATATTTGCCGTCGATGCATTGAATTGCTAACCAAAACCAAGGGAGACCTTAGCCTCAAAACCTTCATTGCAGCACAGATTCGAATGATTAAAGTTGTTGTTCGGACTTATATTTTAGAAATGGTGCTTACCATTGGCATCAAGGTCTTTTGTGGCATCTTTGGTATATTTGAATTTTTAGAACCCGTTGCGATCTTTGGCCTACAGTGTTACTTCCTCGGCTTCTTGGTGATGGACAACTACTTAGAGCAATACGGACTGAGTATCAAAGAAAGCTTGCGGTACGCCAATCAATTTGTTGGCGTAGCGTTGGGAGCAGGATTGGTTTTAAATGTCTTACTACTGATTCCTTTCTTTGGCGCGCTCTTCGCACCAATTATTGCGGGCGTTACGGTTTGTTTGGTAATGCACAGTAGTTCAGACTTACATCTTACACCTTTGAAGCACGCAAAAGTTGATCCGGTTCCAAATTCCTAGCGCCGGTGGCGGGGCTAATTTTACTAACGCAATAAAGTTATGCTTCCCGTGAGTCTTTGCAGTCCTTTTTCTTTAGGATTTTTATATAATAAATAATAGACATAAGTAGCGGAAGGCATTTTTTTTCCTTTTAGATTGCCGTCCCAACTTGCCATTTTATCCGCCGTTGAAAAAACGAGGTCGCCATTTCTACTATAGATATTCAATTGATAAATATCATATTCACAAGTTGCTAAAACGGGCGCAAAAAAATCATTCGCGCCATCGTCATTTGGTGAAAATGCATTGGGGAAAACGACTCGGCAGGTGCAATCTTGCAAAGACAAGTTAATGCTATCTCTTCCATTGCCACAGCTTTCCGTTTCAATTTCGAGCCAGTGTAGTCCTTCCGTTTCAATTCGTTGATCCGCAAAAGTATTGCCATCATCCCAAAGGTAACTGGTGGCATTCAGGGTATCGAGCGATAGAAAGAGTTGTTCTTCAAAGCAAATCGTCGTATCACTAGAAAAAAAGTCGTAAAAAGGAGTGCTCCGATAATCAAATAAGGTATTTGGCAAGCCCAAGCGTCCTCTTCCTGCTCCGAGATCGACGCCTTCTTCTTGATAATTTACCGCGTCTCCTAACTGATTAGGCGTATTGATGACCGACAAGTAACTTAATTGATCGCGCGCAATGTAGATTTTACCATCTGGACCAATCTCCAACGCACCATATTGCTGATCGTCCATATTGCGGGTAACTTCCACACGCGTAGCAAAAATATCATCGGCGGTTAAATCAAATTGTAAAATGCTAGGAATGGCTCCCGACTCCTGTACCGATAAATACAATTTTTTTTGATCCGGCGAAAAGCAAATACCATAAGCAAGGTATTCATCTATTCCATTTTGATTGGAAAATGCCGAAGGATTGGAAAGTTTTCCGGTGCTTGGATTAAAATCAAATAGCTCGGCTTGCCATTTGGTTACCACCGGACTATTCAAAGAAAAGGAAATTACCTCGTTCCAAGTCACTGCCAACCGACGATGATTCTTCGAAACAGCCATTGCTCCTTCCGCCGCAAAGCCCTGACAACAGCCCGCATTGGTTTCTTGGTGAAGGCGTCCTACTCTACTCACTACGGGTGCCAATTGTACTCCTTGACAACTCACCAAAAAAGTATTAAAGGCATTTGAATCATAGGCATGCGTGACCAACCAAAAATCTCTACCATTGGCGTGTGGGATGGCCCGTTGCTTTTCGGTAGCGCTTGAAAGCATTGAAATGTTTTTCGCTACTACTGCTCCTTTTCCATTCGAAAAATTCATATCAACCACCGAATAGCTTAAGCCGTCCGTCGTGGTACCGAATCCTCCATTCGCGCCAAGCGTAAATACATAGTACAAATGATCGCTGAGCGGTTTTGGGACAATCAAAGCCGACTGAGTTGCCGTTTTTTCTCCTGCAAGTCCGGCACCGTTGGTCATGATTTCATGATCCATATTGTAGATCACTTCTCCATCTGTATAAAATAAAAGTTGTCCGTTTGGATCGGAGATGGTGGCTACTCCTTCGGGAGCGATGAGTGCGCCGTTCGTTAGTACCGAAGGTGGATTGGTATTAAAATCTAAGCCGGCATTAGTTCCAAAATACCAGTTGTTGGCTGCTCCTTGTGCGCTTACCCTTGTATTTTGCGAAAGCAACAGCAGTAGTAAAATGAGGTACTTGAAGTGGAAAGAAAAGCGACGAGCAGAATTTAAATACAACATGGGAAGAATTTATCAGATGAAGCAGTTTTAGCTTCAAGATAAGTAAGGAAAGTTAGAAAAAAGAATCTAGTACTTTGTGTACCAAGTAAGGTTCTATTTTGAAGGATTTATTTTTAGAGAGAACAGTGCAAAAAAAATTGCGCCTAGCAGGGCTATGGTTCCTTTTTTTAACGCAGAAGTTGTTTATATGATACCGTTTATCTAAGCGCTGGGTAAACTAAACTAGTCTAATTTAGTATCGAGTAAGAGTTGTGTCAAAATCATTTTTTCTTCTTTTTCTACCGCCTTGCTTCGTTTAGCGTCGTGGACCAACATTGCTTGGATGCGTTTAATCTTATCGATGGTTTCTAAAATGATATTGACGGTGATGGTCATTTCTTTGTGAAACATCCAGTCGGAAATCAATCCGTCGTAAAAATTTTCTAAAAAGTCTTCAATGCGTTTGATGAATTGATCATAATCCAACTCGTATTGTTGACTTACATCCATTAATTCGTCGATGTACTGTTCTAGTGCGACATTAACGACTTTAATCTCCTTGAGTAAATTTTTAGAGTACATTTTTCCTTTGTAGGAAGAATACATTTGTGCTCGCGAATCAATTATCACTTGCCACGATTCTATTTTGCGAAGTGCACGCAGCAGCTTTTTTATTTCTTTGACTGCCGTTCGACCACTTTCTAGCGCTTCTTCAATTTCTCGTTGTTCGTATTGAAAAGTCCGAATGCGGCTTTCTATGCTAATGATTTCTTTGGCGACAGCCTTATTTTTATACTTGATGAAACTTTTCTTGTATTTCAATAATTCGGTGAGTTCTTGATCCACATTTTTCAGTGAGCCTAGTTTTTCCTGAAGCACTTTGATTTCGAAGGTTTTGGCTTGGATGCGTTCTTTACAAGTTTTGAGTTTGAGAAAGTTCATCAAGTAATTTTGACGCTCTCGTTCAAGTTGTTGCTTTTTATTACCGAGTGCTTTTAAAAACAGATTGACAAAAGAAAGTTGCTCCATTTGTGCAATTTGCTGTTCCGATTCATTTAATTTTTGTTCAATGACCGATTGCTCATTTTTGCGGTAACCTAGTTTTTCTACTACGGCTTTGAGGTGCAACTCCACTTTTTCTTTAAGTCGCTTTTGTGCGTAGATCGCTTCTATTTTTTGATCTAAATTTTTCATGCTTAATCATCGCTTGGTGCACATATTTTAATAACCAATTTTTTCCAATTTCACGTGAAAGACGAGCTCTGAATTTGCGGGAATATCGTTTTTCTTCGTAGCGCCGTAGCCCAAAGCCGCAGGAACGAATAAAGTAGCCGAACCACCCGGTTTTAATAAGGCAATACCTTCGTCCCATCCTTGAATCACGCTGCCTTTACCCACTCGAAAATTATAAGGCTTCATGCGACTGTACGAATTATCGAAATTAGTACCATCCAATAAAAAACCGGTGTAGTTGACATGAACGGGAGTTCCTTCCTTAGGATGTTCCCCCGTACCTGCTTCGTGAATGATATACTTCAAGCCAGACTTCGTCGTTGTCAGCTGGCTTTTCAATTTTTTACTTTTATAATCTTCAATGAGTTTTAGGGTACGTTCCTTGATTTTATCCGCTTCCGCTAATAAAACGGCTTGTTCTTTTTTAACGTCTTCTTCATTTTTAAAAGAAATAAGTTTGAGTACGTAGGAAACTTTATCCTGATTGGTAAAGCCTTGTGGTAATTTATTGGGTGCGAAAGTATCTAAATCCATGTGTACGATTAAGCTGTCTCCGGCAGACATAAGAAACAAGGCATCATAAAAAGCGGGAGGTTGCATGCCTTGCTTGGCAAAAGTATCTCTCGGTGGTAAAACAGCTTCGAAAGGTCGAGCGAAGTAATAAGAAGACTGCAACATGAGCGAATCATTCTTCAAAAAGATCTGGTGGTATTTCACCATATCGCCTTCTTTTGGTTTTTTTCCACCGTTGCGAACGAGGTGTTCGTAGGCATAACCAACGGGCGTTTTTCCGGTGATGCTTTTTCCGGCAGTGTCCGTAGCATTATTTGCTTCTTTTTGGTCTCCTTGGCAAGCCGATAAGCCTAAAAATAATAAAACAGTAAAACTTAAATTAAAAATATAACGCATGAATCTACAGTTTAAAAGCATGAAGTTGTTTTAAAATCATACTAAAACAACTTCCGTATTTGAAAGTAAAAAATAGAAGACCTTAGTTGATAAGGTACTAAGTACTGCTACCAAGAAGAACAATGCAATTATCTAACCAAGCAATATTTTAGGCGTTTAATTGTTCTTTATAATTCGGTAAAATTTCTTTGAGTTTACGCAGGGTAGATTTCAAACCGGTAAAAGAAGCTCCGCCGGAAGCGTTTTTGTGACCGCCTCCTTTGAAATGTTTTTTGGCAATTTCTTGTACTGAAAAATCTCCTTTCGAACGCAAGGATATTTTTACGATGGTCGGTTGTTCCGTAACGAAAGCCGCAAATTTAACATTCTTCAGCTTGAGTAAGAAATTGACAATTCCTTCGGTATCGCCACGTTGAATGTCAAAGGTTTCGTAATCTTCTTTAGTCAGGTGGATAATTCCCGTTTTGAATTCTTCGATGATTTCCATGCGGTTCCACAAGCAATGTCCTAATAAGCGCAAGCTCTTTTTGTCCATGCTATTAAAAATCAAATCTTGCAATTTGTCATCGTCCACACCGATTTCTAATAAGTGTGCGACAATTCTAAATAATTTCGCAGAAGTAGCATATTTAAAAGATCCCGTATCCGTCAAAATTCCCGTAAAAAGGCATTCTCCGATGATTGGATCCAAGTGCGCTAAGTCGCCCAACATTTGGATGAAGTCGAATATCAATTCGCTGGTAGAACTAGCCGTCGTTTCCGAAATCGAGTAATCTGCTCGAATATCTGGATAAAGGTGGTGGTCAATCATAGCTATTTTCGCCTCCTTGAGTGCCCCAATTGTTTCGCCCATTTTATCTACACGATCTAGCGAATTGTAATCCAAACAAAAAACGATATCTGCTTTTTGCAAATATTCGTCCGCGCGTTCTGGATCAATATCATAAATCAAAATCTCATCGGCAGCTTTCATCCAAGCCAAAAAGTGAGGGTATTCCGATGGGAAGACCACTCTGACGGAATGACCAAATTTCATTAAATAATGATAAAGCCCTAAAGACGAACCAATCGCATCTCCATCCGGATTACGGTGAGAAGTAATGACGATGTTTTTAGGAACGGATAAATAACTTTTAAGTTCAGGAAGATTTTGCATACTATAATATGTGTATAGAAATTGTTTTAGAACAACTTCAACGCTTTTGCAGGCTGCTCAAGTTAAGTTTTTTAACTAAGGTAAGCCACGCTATTTTTATTTAATAAACTTCAAATCACTAGGTCAAGTATCATCCAAATTAAATCAATATTTCATTTGTCTGGATACTTATAAGGTACGAATCAAAAAATAAGACTCGCCTAGTGTGCGAAATTGCTATTTTTTCGCCACTAAACCAAAATAATTCGGATTAGGTTTTAGAGTTTCGATTTAGTTTATTTACTTTTGCATGGTTTTTGATAAAAAAGAAGAAGTTATCAAAATACTTGTTTCAAAACAAGATTCATTACTCATTAATTTTCATAAAATTAGGAATAAATAAAATGGCAGGAAAAAAGACATTTACGATGATCAAGCCAGATGCAGTAGCAGCAGGTCACACTGGTGCAATCTTAGCGATGATCAACAAAGCAGGATTTAGAATTGTAGCGATGAAAAAGACGAAGCTTTCGAAAGAAACTGCTGAAGCCTTTTACAAGGTACATAAGAAGCGTCCTTTCTTTGGAGAATTGGTTGAATTTATGAGTTCAGGACCAATCGTAGCAGCAATCTTAGAAAAAGACAACGCAATCGAGGATTTCAGAACTTTAATTGGTGCTACGAATCCTAAAGAAGCAGCCAAAGGTACCATTCGTAAGAAGTACGCAAAGAGTATCGGCGAGAATGCAGTTCACGGTGCAGACTCTGACCGAAATGCAAAAAGAGAAGGTGCTTTTCACTTTGCAGAAACTGAAATGTTTTAGTCGAAAGCTTTTTAAGTGAAAAGCTTATAGTCGTTCGAAAGCATTTTAATCTAATATATTTACCGGAGTGGTAAGTTCTGGTTTAGAAGAACTTACCACTTTTTTTAAAGCAATTACTTGGCCTTGTGCTAAGTGAAACTTAAATAAAATCATTTACCATGACTGCAGAAATACATACTCCTAAAGGCGTAATGAAAGTAGAATTTTTTGAAGAAGATGCGCCAAATACCGTTAAAAACTTTACGGACCTTGCTAAGAAAGGGTTTTACGATGGCTTAAACTTCCACCGAGTCATTCCTAACTTCGTACTACAAGGCGGTTGCCCCAACAAAACGGGAACAGGTGGACCAGGTTACAAAATTGATTGTGAATTGGATGGCGAAAATCAGTATCACGACCGAGGTGTTTTATCAATGGCACACGCAGGAAGAAATACGGGCGGCTCTCAATTTTTCGTTTGTCACAGTCGAGAGAATACGGCGCACCTAGATCGTAACCACACTTGCTTTGGTCGCGTTTATGATGGTTTAGAGGTGATTGATCAAATCGTGCAAGGAGACAGCATTGATAAAATTGTTGTCGTTGATTAAGCATCAGCGATTCCTGTTATAAAAATTGCCTAGTGAAACATTCGTTTTACTAGGCAATTTTAGTGCTAAGTGCAATCATTAAGCCAGCAGAAAACGGAATAAAATAAAAGCTTTGCGAAGCGACCACTTAAAATCATTTAGCAGCGCAATTTTTTTATTCACTTTATTTACAAAAACAAAAACGGTCGTTTAAAATTCTACAATCGTCACACCATCTCCCCCATCGTTAGATTCGGGATGTCGAACTTCGCGAATCGCTTTGTACTCTCTCAATTTAGATTTTACACCTTTTCTTAAAATTCCATCGCCTTTACCGTGAATAATTCTCAAGGTCGTTACACTTGACATCAAGGCTTTATCGACAAAAGTTTCTAGCACTTTAAGCGCTTCTTCTCTGCGTAAGCCCCGCAAGTCAATTTTTGATTCAAAGGTCGCACTGCTCGTTACCATATTGGTTTTAATACCTTTTTCGGTTTTGATATCGAGCGGTTCGTTGGCGTGTTGTAGGTCGCGCAAATCGGCAGTCATCGTCATGATACCCATGAGGACGATAACCTTGTTTTTCTTGATGGATTGAACCGTTCCGGTAGCGCCACCCGTTTTTAAGCGGACGAAGTCGCCAACTTTAATCTCTTTGGCAACGGCGGTTTTGGTATCTTGCTTGTAATAAATTTCTTCGCGCAAAGAATCTACATCGCTACCGAGCTTTGCTCTTTTCTCTTTGACGGACTTTGCGACTGCTTTCGCCTTTTCGAGATTTTTCTCTTCTTTGATTTTGCGAATTAAATTCTCGTATTCTTTATTTTCTTGCGCAATACTTTGTAAAGCCTGTTCTTTTGCTTCTAGTTTTAATTTCTTACGCTTATACTCAAAATCGCGATTCATCCGATCGTAAGTTTTGATCAGGTGTTCCAATTTCTTTTCGCGCTTTTCCATGTCTTCCAGCGCCTCGGATAGTTCCTGCCTTTCCCGTTGCAGATCAACGAGTAACTCATCGACCGCTTTTTCATTTTTACCCGTTTTGTGCTTGGCGTAGCTAAGCACTTTTTTGGGTAAACCCGACTTTTCTGCAATTTCGTACGCGTAAGAACTCCCCGGACGACCAACTTTCAATTCGTAACTCGGAGACAAACTATCCTTATCAAAAGTCATCGAACCATTGACAATGCCCCGCGTTTTGAAGGCAAACATTTTCAAGTTGGAATAATGCGTAGTAATCAGGCCTTGTACTTTTCGATGGTTGAGTTCTTTCAAAATGGCTTCGGCGATTGCTCCTCCAATTTTAGGATCCGTTCCCGATCCAAACTCATCAATGAGCACCATGGTATCCGAAGTCGCTTTTGCCAGAAAGACTTGCATATTTTTGAGTCGCGAACTGTAGGTACTCAAATCATCTTCAATGGACTGTTGATCGCCAATATCTGCAAAAATGGACTTGAAAATTCCCATTTCAGAATCTTCTTCGGCGGGAATTAACATACCTGCCTGAAACATCAACTGAATCAATCCCAAGGATTTCATCGTAATCGATTTCCCACCGGCATTCGGACCACTAAGCATCAGAATGCGATTTTCATTCAACAAGAATAAATCGAAAGGAACTGTTTTTTTGTTAATCTCTTTATTTTTCAAATAAAGCAAAGGATGAAAAGCCTGTTTCAAACCTAAAGAAGGACCATTTTTGATTTTGGGCATTTGTGCATTCAAGCGGTAAGCGAAATTGGCTTTCGCCTGAATGACATCGTAGTCGATGAGTACTTCTTGGTAAGTGGCGAGTAAAGGGCTGTAAGGTCTAAGCACTGTTGACAATTCTTTAAGCAGTCGGTAAATCTCTCGGCGTTCTTCTGTTTCTAAGTCAAAGATATCATTATTAATCTCGATAATCGGTTCGGGTTCGATAAAAGCTGTTTTTCCCGTGGTAGATTCATCGTGAATGATTCCTCGAATTTTACGTTTATGTTCGGAAGGCACACTCAGTACTCTCCTACCGTTTCTAAAACTTTCAACGTTATCGGTCAGCCAGCCATTTTTACGATACTGACTAATTAAAGATTTGAATCTTTTTTCCAATTCCCGCTGTTTTGCGAATATTTTACTTCGAATTTTAGATAATTCTGGAGAAGCGTTGGCTCGAATCTCTCCATTTTCATCAATAATCTGATCGATGTGTTTACTCAGCGTTTCATCAAAAACTATGGGACGAATTAGACTATAAAGGTTTGGATAAGCTTCAATGCGCGTGGCTTTAAAAAACTTAAAGATTCGCCGAAAGGAAAGCAAGACCAAATTAATTCGCTGCAATCCTTCGATGGAAAGTACCGAATCAATGATATCTAGCATTTTCAAATCATCGGTTAGGTCTTGGAAGATACCAATTGGAAAATTTTCTTTTTCCTCGATGGTTGTTTTGTATTCGTGGGTTTCGATTAATTTCCGGTAAATGGGAGATCGTTCGGTATCAATCGGTAGATTATGAATTCGGGTATGGGCCATTTCACTAAGGCATTCTTTGGAAACTAATTCCAAGACCTTATCAAATTCTAGCTTTTCGTATAAATCCTTCGGCTCTAATTGCATCATGATGTTTGGGCTAACGATGAAGTCCTTGCGTAAGTGCTCAGACTAGGTACAGTGTAATTGATAGCTGTTTTAGCTATTCGGTAAAACTTATTTTAGCACAACTTGTGCTGTAAAACTCCTGCAAATTGGTGAATTTCAATTAAAGAAACAATTCAGACTATAAATTAGTTTCAATTGCTAAAAGCTAATCTTAACTTTTATGCAAAAAAATCACTTTTTTGGGCGCTTTTCAGTGGAAACTCGTTACTTTTACGGCGTATTTTTGATGTAAGTAGAAATGGTGTATACCTTAGGATAAGCAACAAAAATACGAAGTTGATAGGCGAATTTGCTGATGGAGGAACGCTTTTTTAGTTTCGCACCTACGGCGCTTTAGTTTTTTAGCGTATTGTTTTACAAAGGTTTCGTCCCGCTGGGACTTTTAGCGAGGTGGTTTTAGGAGCTTGAGCGATCAGTAACAACTTTATGAAGTTGATAGGCGAACTTGTTGATGGAGAAACGATTTTTCAGTTTCGCACCTACGGCGCTTTAGTTTTTTAGCGTATTGTTTTACAAAGATTTCGTCCCGCTGGGACTTTTCGCGAGGTGGTTTTAGGAGCTTGAGCGATCAGTGACAACTTTATGAAGTTGATAGGCGAACTTGTTGATGGAGAAACGATTTTTTAGTTTCGCACCTACGGCGCTTTAGTTTTTCTAGCGTATTGTTTTACAAAGATTTCGTCCCGCTGGGACTTTTAGCGAGGTGGTTTTAGGAGCTTGAGCCTCCGGGGCTTTCTTGATTAGGACAAAATTCAACGCTCAAAATATCCACAAACTTAAATTACAAAGTATTCAATAATTCATTAAAAAAAGTTAATTATCTTTATTAAGCTCCAGCGGAGCGATACCTTAATAACACTGTAAATAGTATGCCTTAGAAGCTCCAGCGGAGCGACACTATACTCCTTAAGCTATTACTCAATCAATTTGCGCTCAAACGACCTCAGTACTGACAAATTTTTACTAATCTTACATCGCAATCCGCCTATTATTTTCAAAAATAACAATTCCTCATTATTGCTTGGTCAATTAAAATTGAACGAAGCAGCTTAAACTATTATGACTGTGGCTGGAAATTCATTTGGACAAATATTTCGCATTACTACTTTTGGAGAATCGCACGGGAAAGCGATTGGTGTTATTCTCGACGGTTGCCCCGCGGGCATTGAAATCGACGAAGCTTTCATTCAATCTGAATTAGATCGAAGAAAACCGGGACAATCTAAAATCGTTACGCAACGTAAAGAAGGCGATACGATGCAAATACTCTCTGGTGTTTTTGAAGGAAAAAGTACGGGAACACCAATTGCGATGGTCATCAATAATAAAGATGCACGTTCTAATGATTACAGCCATATCGCTCAAAAATTTAGACCTTCCCACGCAGATTTTACTTATCAAAAAAAATATGGCTTGCGAGATTATCGTGGAGGTGGAAGATCCTCTGCCCGAGAAACAGCTGCCCGAGTAGCCGCAGGTGCAATCGCTAAGTTATTTTTAAAAACAAAAGGAATTAATGTTCAAGCCTACGTGAGTCAAGTCGGTCATTTAAAAATAGAAAAGCCTTACCAAGAACTAGATTTCAGCTTGACAGAAACGACTCCGGTGCGTTGTCCTGACGTAGACATGGCCAATCAAATGATTGCGTATATCAAGTCCGTTAGAAAAGATGGGGATACAATTGGTGGCGTGGTAAATGCCGTGGTGACGGCTTGCCCTTCTGGACTGGGAGAACCCGTTTTTGATAAATTGCACGCAGACTTAGCCAAAGCAATGATGGGAATTAACGCCGCTAAGGCCTTCGAATATGGTTCTGGTTTTGATGGCGTCACAATGCGTGGTTCTGCACACAATGATGCTTTTTATCGAGAAGAGGATAAAATAGCCACCAAAACTAATTTTTCTGGTGGCATTCAAGGTGGTATTAGCAACGGAATGGATATTTACTTTAGAGTAGCGTTCAAACCCGTGGCAACCATTGTAGCCGCACAAGATTCCGTTAACGAAGCGGGAGAATCCGTGGTGGTTACAGGAAAAGGTCGCCATGATCCTTGTGTGGTGCCGAGAGCCGTACCAATTGTAGAAGCGATGACCGCACTGGTTTTAGCTGATCATTTATTGAGAAATCGAACGACACGCGTATCGATGTAGCCTTAATCAATAACGGCATTGATTTTCTCCCACATTGTATCGTGAAAAAGGATTGGTACCGCAGCATTATCCGGTGCCTCTCCCATGCGGACAACGACTAATCCTTGGCTAGGAACGACGTTAATAAACTGACCATTTTTTCCGAGCGCAGCGTATAAATCTGCGGGCGCTTGAGCAGAAAGTTGGGTGTTAAAACTGTTCGGTAAACCGGGGTAAACAATACTAGCTTGTCCATTTAGCCAAGTGCAATATCCGTAAGCAGGATTTAAATTTTGGGAAGGGCTACTCATCGCCGCTAAGTACGCTTGATCCGCCAGAATTTTATTTTCTTCCCAAGTTCCCTTGTTTAATAATAACAAACCAAAACGGGCTGCATCTCTTGCCGTACTCCAAAATACATTATTGTCACCGAGCTTAATCCAAGTTCCGTTCATGCCTACTTTCGCTCCTAGTTTTTCGGTGGTAAATTGATTATAACTTTGTCCACTAGCCGTCTCCACTACTTGCCCCAAAAGGGTATACGGCGCGTTATGATAAAACCATTGAGTGCCAGCATCTGCTTTATACTGCAAACAATCTGGCGTAGTGCAATCCACATTAGCGACGTTGTAATCCAGCCCCGTTGTCATTGTCAGTTGATGTTTGATTTGAATTAGATTTTCCTTTTCTGACGGTAAGCTCGTCCAGCCCGCCCCGAGATAATCAGCCGTTTTATGATTGATATCAAGCAAGGCATTTTCCTGTGCAATACCGACGAGAAAAGCGGTCAAAGTTTTTCCGGCGGAAGCCCAATACCAATTCGAATTTTGGGTGAAGGGCGTATTTTGAATGGTTGTTCCCCAGTATTTTTCTATGACGATTTTGCCATCTTTGAGTAGGATAAAAGCGCGGGTTCCGTTCGATTCGAGGTGAGTATACAAATCCGTTGCTGCGGTAGTATTCCAGTTTAACTCGGCGATGCTAGTACTCGCCCACTCTTCGGAAGTCGTTGATGGAAAATACATCTTATTTGTAGTGGGTGTTGCTACGATTTCTGTTTCATCTTTGCTACAGCTAATAATACTAATCGTTAGTAATAGCAGCATCAAACATTGGAGTATTCTCATTACTAATTATTTTGAGGTTTTGAAAAATAAATGACCAAGACATTTCTTAGACGGTGCTAATGGCTTAGGGTTTAAAATCTGTGCCAATTAATTTTTTAGAAAAAAGTATAAATCATCTCATTAGCAATAATTGATAATACAAGCAGGTATCCAAACGAATTTGAATACCTGCTTACCATTGATAGAAGTACCCTGTTGCCTTACTTAAAAATAACCTTTTCGGTTATTCGCTTGTCATCTATGGTAAGTACAATTAGATAGCATCTTTTCTTTGCTGCTTGTTGGGATTACTTCTTTTCTGAAAGCACTAGATTCATTAAGAAAACGATCCCGCTGAACAGATCTATTATTGTCAGAACAAGACTTGACGCTGTTGTTACATAAAAGATGGATAATAAGAAGCGGTAGGATTCCAGCCCCAGCTAATATGATAAGATGGCGGTGCATCGTTTTTTAGGAGATAAACGGCGATGAGATGCAATAAGAAGATCCAAAACAAATCGAAAGGAAATAGTTTTTTAGATTGAGACATTTAGGCTAGGTTTATTTAAGTAGGTTTACCAAATAAATTGGTAAATCTACTTAACAGCATTACACTTTTTATTTTTCCAAACTAAATTCCTGGCAAACTCCATTTCTTTTTCTGCGTCAATTAGCTTGAAAATCGGATCCATATCTTCGGATTGATGATCAATTGCGGAAAGGTAGTATTCACATTTTCCATCTACCGAATTAAAATATTCCATGGCTGGAAAAACGGGAATGGAATCGATCATCTGTTTGAGGTAACCAAAGTTTTCAATCAGTGCGCGGGGCGTGAGAAAAGTCTTATTGATTTCTTTAGCGAGGATCCCATTTGTACCAAGGTTAAGGCTAGATCCGAGGGTAATGCTATCGCAGCAAGTATAAGTTTTGAAAAACTTACCGCCGAATGCTAGTATGGGAATATTGTTGGGGTAGCTAAACTGATCTTTGCTTAGATTTTTTAAAATAATAGTGCCTTTATTTTTAAGCTGAATGCTTGCCGAAATCTCTTCCAAAGTTTCCGCATCGTGTCCCCAGATGTTCAATACTTTGACACCGTCGATCGCGTTGAGTTCTTTTTTGATTGCATTAAGTTCATCGTAATATCCCCAATTGAGCCACAGCATAAACCCCGTGGCGGTCATTGTTCCAAGTGATAATACGATAAAGAAAAAGACACCCGCGTAATTTAAAAGTTTCTTTAACATCTAGTAAAACCTTAGTGCGCTACTTTTACAATTAGCGAATTGCCTCTATGATAAAATCGTTCAATTTTTTCCCCGTTTTGAAATAGCTGAGCACCATTTTTACAAAATCTTTTTCTAACACCAATTTGGGATCTAACTCTGCCATGAAGTAAAATTGCTTATTGGCAATCAGAGGTTGTTTGTCAGCAATGGCCATAAATGCTTTATCGTACCGTTTGTTTTTATCCCCTTTGATCTCACCGAATTTTTCTGTAAACGCTTTCGACTTTTCAATTTTACCAATAACTGGCGGATTTTGTAAAATGTGTTCCCGCACTTTTTGTAGTCTATCTTTTTCCAAAAAATAGGCACCGCCACCAATCATTAAAGCGCCTTGACCGATTTGTAAATAATAGCCCGGCAAGACTTTATCTCGGCGACCGCCCTTAGAAATTAGCGCACTGACGTGGGTTTTGTAAGGACTTTTATCTTTCGAAAAACGAATGTCTCGATTGATTCTAAAAATAGCATCCTTTGGTTCAATCTGAACCGTTGGATCAAATTTTTGAATGCCGTCAATTAAGGTTTGTACCAATTCTTTAAAAGGTGCTTTCAGCGTTTGTTCATAGCGCTTCTTATTCGCGTGAAACCACTCTCGTTGATTGTTATTGGTAAGGTCTTTCAGGAATTCTAAAAAATCTGGCTGTAGCATTTCGTAAAATTATAGTTAAAAAAGTAAAAGTTGCTGTTGTAAAGGCAACGCTAATTTAAAAGATTCCGATGACGATTTTCCATTTCCGCGTTTTATTTTGAAATCGTTTCGCAATAAATCATTTAAAATTAAAAAAAGGATTGCCTCCATTGAAGCAATCCCTTTCGTTGATTGGTGATTTAAGTTGGTAGTTTCTTAATCGCTTTTTTTCTAAAAAATGTTTTCCGCTTAACGCAAAACAACAAACTTCTCCGTAAGGCTTTCGCCCGTCGTAACGATCGTAACGAAGTAAATTCCTGCGGCATATTGGCTTACGTCAATTGTTGTCTCTTGTGTACCAATCAAGCCCGCCATCTGGCGTTGTGCAACTCTTTTACCCGTGTAATCCGTAATGAAAACTTGCGCTTCCGTAGCCTGATTGAGATTGAATTTGATATTCAAATCTTCTCTTGCTGGATTTGGGAAAAGTTGTAATTGACTTGGCGTACTTGCATTCAAGGTTTGAGCTGGTGGCGCAGTTGTAGGCGCAGGCGCGCTGCTACCATTAGTTGCACATCCTGAAATCAAGATATCATCTAAATAAATCCAATCCGAATTACCGGAAGCATCACATCTAAAACGTAACCGACAAGTTGTGGTGAAGCTATTATTGCTAGGAATAACAACAGATTCATTATAACGAGGTCCATTTACAAATTCATCTCCACGGTTCCATTCTTCGACTGTAGTATAAGTAGCACCGCCATTGGTAGAAAGTTGTAACCAAAAATCTTCGTTTGCATTATCCATGCTACGAGCAACGTAAGAGAAGTCTACCGTAATTTCTTCGTAGCCAGAAAGATCTAAGTTATCTGTTGTTAAGGTAGAGGTAGAAGTATTATCTCGTAAGCGTACACAATAGGTTTCGTTCGCATAACTAGCATCGTTTGCACTTCTTCGACAATCCGAACCACCATCGTTCCAAATCCCTAAACCAGATTCAAAGTTATTAGCATTGATGGTAACGTCAGTACATCCCGTTGGACAAGAGGCGGAGTTGAAGGTAGCGGAAGCGCTCCAGTTGCTTGTTGCGCCCGTGCAATTCGCTTGTACTTGGTATTCATAATCACTACAAGCAGTTAGTCCCGTTAAGTTTAATGGTGCGCTAGTATTGGCAAAATTTGTCCAACTGGCGGCACCAACTATTCTGATGCGTAAGTTGTAATCATTTGCGGTAGCAACCGCATTCCAATCTAAATCGACATCACTTCCGTTAACTGTAGCCGCTAAACCCGTTGGCGTATCACAGCTCGGCGGAGGCGTATTATTCAAGCAAAAGTTTGTTGTTTCGGTATTCGCGAATTGTCCACCTGAGGCTAAGACAACACCATTGGCATCGGTCAAACTGTATGCCCCGTTACCGTATCCGCAGCAAATTCCGTCACCGTAAGTATCTTCAATGGTAAAATCGTAACAACCATCGGCTAAACACTGATCAATGGTCAAGGTAGAACCAGAAGTTTGTCCTGCGTAAGTTCCGCCGGAAGCAATCGTGTTGCCATTGCTATCTTTAATATTCCAACTCGTTTCTTGCGGATAGTTATCAAAAGTTAAATTTAGAGTAACGGTATTTCCTGTACAAGGACAAGCGGGACAAAAGCTACCTCCGCAATCAATACCTGCTTCATCTCCATTTTGTATGCCATCGCTACAAGTTGGACCACCGCCATTTACATAAGCTACGGCATTCGCAGCATTTACGCGACCGTAACCGAGATCATTGGACCAAGTACCGTTGGGCTGACTGCCACTGTTGTTATAGCTATAGCCACCCGTTTTATCGCAAGTACTTTCAATGGCAAATCGTGCTTGTGCTTCGGTAAGACTAGGGTCGGCGGCTAAGATTAAAGCCATTACCCCTGCTGCATTAGGGCAAGCGCTGGAAGTACCATTGAAGCTAGTTGTGAAGTCACCACTGTTATATCCCGCAGATCCTGCAATATCCGTTGCGTATATTTTCACACCCGGAGCAGCGATATCTGCACCTGCACCGTAGTTTGATCCCCACCAAGTTTCATTATCACAAGAAGAAGGACTTTTACGTTGATTACACATACTCATGGCAATTACAGAAATCGTTGGCGCATAAGTAGCTGGATAGCTATTCGCACCATTATCGTTGCCCGCAGCAAATAATACGGGCGCGCCTAATCCTCCACGACCGCTATTGACGGCTCCATCAATTGCGTTGTTAATGGTAGAAGAAGAACCGCCACCACCCCAAGAGTTACTTAGGATATCTGCGCCACCAGTTTGCCATGCCCAATTTAGTGCATTTCCAATCCAAGCATTGGAGGTAATCCAACTCTGGCCAGAGCTATAAGCAATTCTTACGGGTACAATCTTACTCCCATAAGCTACTCCTGCGGTTCCTAGATTATTATTTCCTACACTAGCGACAATTCCTGCACAAGCTGTTCCATGTGCATCGTTGCCTTGCATATTTCCACCACTGTTTTGTCCCGTAGCATCGTAGCCGGTCAGCATATTTCCTGCTAAATCAGGATGATCTAAATCTACGCCTTCGTCAAGAATTGCCACTTTAATGTTCGTTCCCGTAGAAGCCGTCCAAGCCGCAAAAACTTTCATGTCTGCGCCCGGTACGCCGCCGTAGCCGCTGGTATTGTTTCCGTCATTATTTAAAGACCATTGGCTATTGACAAAAGGATCGTTGGTATTCATCCTTTTCATTAAACGCAAAAAGTCTGGCTCTGCGTAGTCAAATTGCCCCGATTCGTGCCATGCGTTCGCTAACTCTAAAGCGTTGAGTGTAGCGCTGGGAAGCACTGAGATGTGAAAAAGAAGTGGATCAAATTCGTTGCGTGTATCTACGACGACTTCAAAGTTATCCATAAATTGATTGAAGCGCGCCATGTCTTTATTACTCTTTAGGCGAACTAGGATTTTTTCTTGGATGCCGTGTAAGGTTCCGTCTTGGTGTGCCAAAAAAGCATTGGCGTAAATAATTTTTGGGTGATTTTGTAAGCGTTTTAGCAAGGCCGCAACTTCTGTATTATCGTTGATACCTTTTAGGTTAACCAGCGTTACTTCGGGGGCGGGCAAAAGCATTGTTCTTTCTAGTTTTTCGAGCTTTGCTTCGGCATTTAAGACCTGTTGTTGTGCCGCGAAGGAAGTGCCTGCTTCAAATTTTACGATAATTTTTTCCTTAGAGACTTGGAGAAAAGTCTTGCCTTCTGGCGAATAATAAAAGTTAGTTTGTGCAAAAACAGTTTGACTCAAAAACAAACAAAGTACAATTCCCAGCAGCTGGGTGAATGGTCGAAAAATTTTCATACAGTTATTATTTTTTAGTGTGAAATGGTTGAAAATATTTTAATGTGTTTAGGAATGCTTGAGCAATGGCATAACACGAAACTTACGACATAAATTGTGCTCATACCGCGTAGTTGTACTAACAAACTTGCTGCTGCTTTGGCAGGAAGTTGTTTATATTAAAGGGAATTGGTATACAAAACCGTTTACGAAATTTAGGATAAAGCCTAAAATAGTATACGGAAGTAGTTTAGCCCACGAATAAGCTCATGGAATGGATTGGATTTATATAATTTTTTGAATTTTTCTTTTTTTGTAAAGTAGTTTTTAGCAAACTATTAATCAAGCCTCTTTGAAAAGAAATCCGTACCTTAAAACTTAATTTAAAATGTACGAAGTACCAATACAAATTAAGTATCTTGCGCTACAAATATATTATTTATTTTAATAAAAACAAATTCAACATAAATTTTATATTGTAATAATTAATAATGTCATTAAAAAAGTTGGTTAATCCGAAAAACTAAGAAATTTAAACCATGAAAAATACAATCTCTAAGATAACATTATTTGTAGCTACACTTTTATTACTAACGAATTGTGGGGACCGTAAAGGTTTACATGATCACAAAAATGGGCTTAAGAGCCATCGAATCGCTTTTTACAATGTAGAAAATCTATTTGACCTTGTGGACGATCCTACTCCGGGGGATGATGAGTTTACGCCTGCGGGAAAGAAGAAATGGGATTTAGAAAGATATCAAGCCAAGCTTAACAATTTGAGTAAAGTTGTACGAGCGATGCAATTTCCTGAACTCTTTGGCGTGTGTGAAGTAGAAAATGCTACGGTACTTAAAGACCTAGCGGCAAATAAAGTTTTGGCAGGCCATAATTACGAAGTTGTGCACTTTGAGTCTCCAGATTATCGGGGAATTGATGTGGCATTATTATATAAAAAGGCAAGTTTCGAAGTTATTGCTTCTAATCAAATTCCAATTCATTTTCCCAAAGCCATCGTCGAGGATTATACTACGCGAGATATTCTTCACGTACGCGGCGTATTCCTCCAAAAAGATACGTTTGATATTTTTGTCAATCACTGGCCATCGCGGAGAGGTGGCCTGAAGGAAAGTGAGCCGAAAAGATTATTTGTAGCCGAACAACTTTCGATGACGATGCAAGCCATTCAGCGCAAATACCCCAATCGCTCTTTTGTTGTCATGGGAGATTTTAACGATGAGAGCAACAATAATAGTTTGTTGACCCTAAGTAAAAATGAGTATTTAGATTTGCACAATTGCAGTGCTAGTTTAGATGAGAAAGGAATGGGAACCTACAATTATCGTGGCAGTTGGAATATGCTAGATCAAATTTTGGTTTCTCAAAAGCTTACCCAAGCGGGATCTAAGATTCAAGTAGGCGAACAAGTTATTTTCCGACAAGAGTGGTTGATGTACAATGACCCTAAGCATGGTCCTAAACCAAATCGAACCTACGGCGGACCTAATTATTACGGTGGCTACAGCGACCATTTACCGGTCTACGTAGAATTGAGCTATTCAAAATAAAGCTGTGGAATGCGAAAAGTAGCGATTGATGCTTAGCCCTTGTGTATAGCTAATACGAGTGATAAAATACCAAGTCAGCAAATTTTTACGAAGATTTGAGACAGTGATATGAAGTAGTTTTTATACAACTTCGGTAAAACATTTATTTCCGTAAAACTAAATCGACTCTCCGGCTACGATTTTCCTTATCTTTATCTCCCGCGATGGCACCTTTGCCTTCACTGCGCACAATGCTATTGGTCACTCCTTGCGCACTGAGATAATCAACGATGGCTTGAGCGCGTTTTTCGGATAATTTTTGATTGTACGCGGCATCTCCCGATTGATCCGCGTAGCCAACAACCTCTACTTTCCAAACGGCCTCTTTCTTGAGTAAATCAGCCATAGAGTTGAGTTGAAAAGCGGTGTTTTTAGAGATTTCGTAAGAATCAAATTCGAAAAAGAATTGAATTCTTTTTTCGATTACGGTATGTCCTTTGGCAACGAGTTTAGGTTGAGGTTCTTCGCTAATTGCTGTTTTGGGTTGTAGTGGAATTGCCACTTTAATTGGCGTCGTATTATCTTGAGACATCAAGTAATTGGCTTCGATGTAATCTTCAAACCCTTCCACGTTGACCTGAAAAGAATAAGCCTTATTCCCCGGAACACATAAGAAAAACCAGCCACTTTCGTCGGACTGCATCGTCCATTTATCTTTATCTCGACCAATAGTAACTTCACAAGCAATTGGTTCTTGCGTTGCTTCGTTAAAAACATAGCCTTCCAAGTGTACCGTCGCTGCGGGTTGCAAGTCGGCGGGTAAATCGAAAGAATAGATATCGAGTCCTCCCTCACCACCGCCACGGGCGGAAGAGAAATAGGCAGATTTCCCATCTCCTTGCAGGTAGAAACCCAATTCTTTGGCGGGGGAATTAATCGGATAGCCCATATTTACGGCTTTACTCCAGCGTCCATTGATTTTTCTAGAAATAAATAAATCGCCATCTCCTTGCCCTTGGTGTCCCGTAGAAGAAAAGTACAGCGTATTGCCATCACTAGAGATGAAAGGTGCTTCTTCGTCGCCTGCGGTATTTACGGCATTTCCTAGATTTTCTGCGGCACTCCATTCGTCGTTTGCTTGCAAGTAACTTACCCAAATATCGGCACCACCCAAGCCTCCTTCACGCGAGCTCGCAAAAAATAGTGATTTGCCATCGCAACTAATCGAAGGCTGCGAATCCCAATAGTGAGAATTTAGTTGTCCCTCTACCCTAGTCACTTCACCAATTTCACCATTTCGAACTGCTGCGCGATAAATATCGCAACCGCCTTCCGTATCCGCTCGTTGACAACCTGCAAAGTAAAACGCTTTACCGTGGGCTTCAAATTTTGCCATTCCTTCATTTTCTTTGGTATTGAGCTTATTGCTAAAATACTTTGCTTTCCCCCATTCCGTGCTTTGTCGCTTGCTCACCATCACATTTTCGTCGCGATGTTTCTCTTTTCGTGTAAAGACTAAATGTTGTCCATCATTGGTAATTGTGGGTAAATAATCATCTTCGATCGAATTGATTCGATTGCCTTCCCAGTGGATCTTCACCGGAGAAGTTGTATCCATATTTTGAATATAAGCTAGGTTTTCCTCCCGTTCGGGCAATAGTAATTCGTAATTGATTTCGAGCCCCGATTCTTTAGCTTTATTGGCGTAAGCCTTTCCCTTCATTTCCTTAAACTGCCGATAATAATAACTAGCCTTGTCCATAATCGCTAATTTGAAATGCGCTTCACCGCATTCAAAAAAAGCAGCTCTGGACAATTTGGGATCCATATCAAAAGAATGCTCGTAAGCGGAAATCGCCGCTTCGTACAAGCCCAATTCCATATTTACCGTACCAAGTTCTCGATAAGCAACGGCAAAATTATCTTTTAATTTAATGGTATGTTCTAGCTGTTTTTTAGCCAGTTTATAGCGCCCGTCATTCACTAAGGCTTGTGCCGCGCGCAAGGACTTTTTAGCATTGGTGGTTTCGTACAGTTCTACCGCCGTCTGTGCCGTCAAGGACCAGCTAAAAACTAAGAGGAATGGTAAAAATATAACTTTCATATGTTCGGAACTAAATCAGGGGATTAATTTGTAATCTGGGATCTAAATTCAAATACTAAATATATCTAACAAAGATACAATCTTTACGTAAAACTTGTACTAAGAAATGGAGCAAATGGAAGGGTTTATTTGAGTTGGCAGACTGCGTTTAAGCAATCTCTGTAGCGCTTAATACTGCAAAAATTTTGCCAATTGGATATTTGAAAGTCGGCCGGGCTGATTTTTGCTGATTTTTCACACGGTAGACTTTTTGTAGATCAATTGTACGGGACAAGTTAAGGCTAAATTGTTTTTTTTAGAAAAAGATGGCTAACGCTCTATTTAAGGCTACCGATATCCATATTAATGCCATCCGTCGGACTCATTCGGTGGAAACCCACTTCCAGTTTAAAGCGATTGTTCAGCGAATGTACAACTGGTCCAATCATCATTTCCATCAAGGTTTTGGCTTGTTCTTTTGATTTTTCCATAATGTTGCTTTCGAGAGCTTCTCTGCGAAATTCTCCCCGTAGCAAGTTGAAGTTTTTATTAAGATCGACATTACTTAATTCTCGCAACCAACCGATGTCTAATTTATCAACTTTAGGAAAAACTTCGTGCGAAAGAATCGTTGGTTCGGGCAAAGTAATCCGGACTATATTTTTTTTAGGATCGAGTGCTAAGTCAAAGAATTTATCCAATTTGAAGCCTACTTTCAGGATACTAATGGCTGATACTTCGATGTCTGTCGAAGAAACTGCGTAGCCAAGCACTTTCGTTTGCAATTGCTTATTTAGTCCTTTTTTGTCTCGCACCTCCATCGTGGCTAGTTCGGCAATTACCGCCTCAATCTTTTCCTCCATCATCCCTTTGGACCGTGTAAAATCTTCGATTGCGGCTCTTTTTTGCAAGCGTTTCATCAAGGGGCGCATGGCTTCCGTCATGGCAATGCCGCAGGGAGAATCGATTTTTGATCCCTTGACGTTTAGTTTTCCACCTTCGGATTTTACCATAGACATGATGACGTGGTTGACGAGAAAGCAAGTATATTTAGAAGCCACTTCGTTGAGGATTTCTGCGGAGCTTGTCGCTTCATTCTCGTACCAAGCTTGATAAATATTATCGGAAGTATCTTTCAAGGCGACAAAATCTTTAAAATAGAGATCTTTCAAGTAGTCGTGGTGTACTTTATAGGAAGGTTCTAACTCCATTTTAAGACTATCGGGTAAGTTCATGCGCGTAGCGACGTGATTCAACATACTAAGGTTGAATTTATAGATCAATTCATTAAATTCTCGACTGTAGCGATATGGGTTTGATAAAATCGACAAAGCATATTCCTCGTCCAATTCCATTTTAAAGTCGGCGGGCACATAGTTAATTTGCATTTCCTTCGGTACCATCGTATAGTTGGCAATACTATCACCAATACTCCCAATGCTTTGTCCCGTATAGTATTTATAAAAGAATAAAGCTGCGAAACAAAGCAAAGCAGTATAAAGCATGAGTTTTCCAATTCCCATCCCCGTTTTTCTCCTTGGCTGATAATCCGACATAGTTGATATTTTTCTGATTAAAGGTAGCACTCTTTCTCTTCTACTCTTCTCTTTTAACGGAAAGATTAAAATGATGTTCGCTGGAGGGAAAAAGTCCTTTCTTAAAGTTAGCAGTTGTTTGGATAAAATTACTGCTTTAAGGACGAAAAAAAGGGTTGGTCGTCACTATTATTTGCATTGCTACTTAAAGGTCGCTATTTGGAGTTCTTTAAAAGTTCTTTAAAATTAGATCTTATAACTAGCCCAAAATTAACTACACTGAACAGTGGGAGCTTCGGCTAGGCTACTTTTTCCTCAATATACTAGGTCAAGACTAGAACATCACTTACTTTTAACTTGCAAAAAAAACACAAAGAAAAAATTACCACAACTTCATAAAATATACCATGCTAGACGCTCCGCTCAGTTTAAATTGTAAAGGCCAATTATTATCGCTCGAAACGCCCATTATGATGGGGATTCTCAATGTGACGCCAGATTCTTTTTACGATGGGGGGCGTTACCATCAAGCGGATGCTGCACTTCGACAAGCCGAAAAGATGATTGCCGAAGGAGCGAGCATCATTGACATTGGGGGAATGTCTTCTCGCCCCGGAGCTCCGATTATCGAGACGGAGGAAGAGTTGCGCCGCGTCCTCCCAGCGATCCAGAAAATTAAACAACGTTTTCCGGAAATCATCATTTCTATTGATACGGTAAAAGCAGTGGTTGCTCAAGCGGCAGTCGAAGCTGGAGCTTCGGTAGTCAATGACATTTCTGCTGGTAAGCTGGATGTGGATTTGTACCCAACGGTTGCGCGTTTAGGCGTACCTTATATTTTGATGCATATGCAAGGAAAACCGGCGTCGATGCAAGATCGACCGGAATACGGTGACATTAAGCAGGAAATGCTTGATTTTTTTGTAAAAGAAATAGAAGCCCTGACGGCACTTGGCGTAAAAGATATCTTGATTGATCCAGGCTTTGGCTTTGGTAAAACGCTCGAGAACAACTACGATTTGCTTGCTAATTTAGAAGTTTTTCGAATTTTACAACGTGCTATTTTGGTTGGAGTATCTCGAAAGTCAATGATTTATAAATTATTAGGAGTCAAGCCAGAGGCAGCTTTAAACGGAACGAGTGCTTTACACTTATTTGCCTTACAAAAAGGAGCAAAAATCCTTCGCGTACACGACGTTGGTGCGGCCAATGAGGTCCTTCAGCTTTGGCAACAGTTGGAAGCGAGTAGACAAAATAGTTAAGGGGGATAATCAATGCGCCATCAATTTATTGATCCTGTGAACAACTTTACTAACATACAATTCTTTTTTATCATAAGAAGAACTTATTTTACACTTCTCCTTGCAGTGTTTAAGTAGCAAGGAGAAAATTATACAAACTAATACTAAATAGCATTGCTTAATGCTTTCAGAAAACACTATAAAAAAAGCTGCGCTCCGCTTTCTAAAAGGATATTATAAATATCGAGAAAGAGAAGGCCAAACGATTGCTCGTTACGACATGACTACGCAAAGTGGCATTATTGCGGATGGGCATCTCTCCTTTCCGAGAGAAGATGGCAGTTACTTTTTAGCCACTTTTGAAGCTACTTCTCACCA
>CALFBG010000312.1 GCA_937951685.1 uncultured Saprospiraceae bacterium
CTGGTAAATCGCTTACCGCCAACTCCATCTGATTCAAGCCTTCATTTGCATTAAATCGTTGGGTTAACACAACTTTACCCATAATGTTCATGACACTTAACTCAACTTGAGTCGCTTCTTTTTGGAAGAAAGCAACATTTAAGTTGGCTCTAGTTGGATTCGGGTAAACGTTCATCTCTTTGCTATTATCCCAAACGGTAGTAGTTTCTCCGATTTCCCGCGAGCCTCCGCTCACGCAGAAATTAGTCGTCTCAGAACTTCCAAAACTACCGCCCGAAGCCAAAGTAGTTCCACTATTCGTAACGGAATAAGAACCATTACCATAAGAACAACAAATACCATCTCCGTAAGTATCACTAATCGTAAAGTTATAACAGCCATCTGGTAAACATTCCGTAAGGGCTAAAGTTGAACGATCCGCTTGCGAACCGTAAGTACCACCAGAAGCGACAACGGTTCCACTAGTAGTTGCAATTTGCCAGCTTGTTTCTTCTGGATAATCGTCAAAAGTTAAGCTAATGTTTACAGTGTTACAACCACCAGAACTACCTCCAGCAGTCAAACTAATATCATCAATCGCCATATCTCCTTGCCAAGTTGTTCCCGTCGTACCGACAAAACGCAACTGTACCGTACTACTTGCATAACTACTCAAATCTACCGTAGCGGTAGCCCAAGCATTACCTTGATTACCTGCTTCTGACCAAACAGAAGTCCAAGTTGTACCATTAGTAGAAGCTTCTAGGTTTAAATCGCCCATTGCCGCTGCGCCGTACATATGATATTCAAAACTAAACGTCGGAGCACTAACACCATTCAAATTAAAACAAGGACTTACTAAAACGGCTCGCTTCGCAGGATAATTAGGACTAGAAGATTCTATATAAGCGTAGAAACTACCCGCTGCTGCACTTGATGGTCCAGTGTTGCTAGAAGGAGTCGAACCACTTCTGCGGGCCCAATCAAAATCATCGCCACTACCTTGCGTCCATCCACCTAAGTTAGATTCAAAACCTGCGTTATAGGGGAAGCTCGTAATTGTGCTTCCACAAGTTAAGCCACCACCAGGATTACCACCACCAGTCGTCAAGCTAATATCATCAATTGCAATATCTCCTTGCCAAGTTGATCCCGTCGAACCAACAAAACGCAATTGTACCGTTCCGCTGTAAGCACTAAGGCTGACCGTTTGCGAAGCCCAAGCATTTCCTTGGTTACCAGATTCTGTCCAGAGGGAAGTCCAGCTAGAACCATCTGTACTTGCTTGTAAATTTAAAGCGCCCATTGAAGCTGCACCGTACATATGATACTCAAAGCTAAAGCTTGGAGAACTTGCACCAGATAAATCAAAACAAGGGCTCACTAAGATGGTTTGCTTAGAAGGGTTATTAGGGTTTGAAGCTTCTACGTAAGCGTAGAAACTACCCGCCGCTGCGCTTGATGGTCCAGTGTTACTAGAAGGCGTAGTGCCACTTCTGCGTGCCCAGTCGAAATCATCACCGCTACCTTGTGTCCATCCACCTAAGCTAGACTCGAAGCTTTCGCTGTAAGGGAAAGAAGAAACGGTCGTACCGCAACTTAATCCACCACCACCAGGATTACCACCACCACATACTGTAGAGCTCGTCAAAGAACCTCGACGAGGGCTATTGGCTAAAACCGCTTGCATTCTAGCTTTTTGATTTACGGTAAAAATATTCATACAATCATCATCCGTGTAATCCATGTAGTTTTCAACCATATCGGTAGAACCACAAGAAGTTGTATTTGGACAACCATAGTTAGGTCCATCAGAAGTTGGCGTATCACCGCAGAAATCATCTACCGAGCAACCACCGTCACCCCAAATGTGGCGTAACCCAATCCAGTGTCCTACTTCGTGTGTTGCCGTACGACCTTTATTGTAAGCTCCCCCAGCAGGGTTTGGCGTACTCGTACTACCGATAGAAGAAGTCAAACAAACAACTCCGTCAGTATTCGCTGCGCCACCGTTCGTATTCAAACCACCAAGACCAGAAGAACTAGGGAATTGTGCATATCCTAGGGTACCACAATTGATATCCATTACCCAAAAGTTGAAGTATTCGTCAGGGTCCCATTGCGACTGAGGCTTAATGGTATTTTCAATATAAGTATCATTTAAAAAGCCTTGAGCCGTGCAAGTACCGTAAGGAGGTGCCGTCCAACCCAAGCTATTTCTATTGATTCGATTAATACCAGGTTCTGCTAGTGTATTTCCATTTTCATCCACCAAAGCGGCACAAAATTCTACTTCTGTATCTGCGCCTACGGAACTATTGTTATACCCTGAAGTTCCTAAGGCTCTACGGAAATCGTTATTTAGTTGATCTAATTGTGCATTGATGTAAACGGCACTCAAATTATCGCCACTACCAACGGCATCATTATCATGAATGATGTGAAAAATAATAGGAATGGTAACGACAGCTCTTTCTGTAGCACCACTTTGATAAGCAGCTACTTTGGGGGCCAACCAGTGTTCAAATTCTTCTAAGGTTCCTAGTTCGGGATGTTGTGCGCGTAATTTCGCATCGGCTTCTACGGTGTGACAACGAATGATGTTGTCGTTATTTTGTGCATTAATGGCAAGTGGTAAGCAGAGACAGCTCACCAAACAAAGAAGGAGAATTCTTCTCATAGTTTAGAAATGTTTTTGAATGTTAGTAAATGAATATCTAAGTACCTTTACAAATTAGCTCACTGTGAAACTTGCACTATTTTTTGAACTGCTTTTTCGCTACTGAAATTATTCCTAAGCAAAGGCTGAGGGCAATTTTTGTAGCTTGATTCTGTTTAAAACCTAATGCTGCTAAATAGCAATTTAATTTTGTCTTAATACCTATTATAGAATATATTTTTAATCAGGCGGATTCAAACATAACATTTATTACGTATATCTTCAAAAAAACAACATAAAAAAAAGCGAAAATTCGCTTTTTTTATACTTTCCAATTCTTTTCTCCTACAAAATTGTAGTTTAATCGTACTAGGCAAAACCACTTCTCCTAATCAAAGTAGTTTTTAATAACGCATCAAAACAGTGCAGTTCGTTATGTAAGCAGGAAGCAATATTTAGCGACTACTTCAGGTGGAAGGGGTTTGATTACAATAAAAAAGCGTCCTCAAGTTGTAATAACTTGAGGACGCTTAATCGCCATTGTCGGGTTGACAATTACTTCACATTAATTTCAAAAGGCAAGCGAGCTTGTACGCCACTCATCTTTTTAATATCTTCCATTTGTTTTAAATAGAAATACATATCTCCTAATTCTTCTTTGAGCAACAAGCTAGTTTTTCGCTTACCCGAAAATCGGTCGATCATCAACTCTAAAGGTGCCTTTAATTTTGGATATTCTGTCGTTCGATAAGTAGATAATTCCGCTAAGTTCGCTGCTGTTTGGATCGCATCATCAAGACCGCCGAGTGCATCGACTAAACCAAGTGATTTGGCTTTCGTTCCCGTCCAAACACGCCCTTGCGCAACCTGGTGTGCTTCGTCGCGCGTCATTCCTCTTCCGTCGGCCACTCGCTTCAAGAAAGTTTCGTAAAAATCTTCCACAGACTTTTGAATCACCGCTTGCTCTTCTGCTGAGATATCTACGAACGGAGAAATACCCGTCGCAAATTTACCCGTTTTCACGGCATCAAATCGGACGCCTACTTTCTCTCGCAACATTTCTTCCATACTAGGAATCATTCCGAATACACCGATAGACCCCGTTATGGTATTAGCTTGCGCATAAATCGTATCCGCCATCGCTGCGATATAATATCCGCCCGAAGCCGCGTAATCGCCCATTGAGACTACCACCGGTTTTCCTGCTTCTTTCGCTAATAATAATTCTCGCCAGATGATATCAGAAGCCGTTGCACTTCCTCCCGGAGAATTGACTCTTACTACAATCGCTTTAATCTTATCGTCTTTTCTAAGTTTTCGAATCAATCGTGCATATTTTTGACCACCAACTTCGCCCAATTCTCCTTCCCCATTGACGATTACCCCTTCTGCGATCACTACCGCTATTTTGTCTTTAATACTAAAATTAAGTTTTACCTTGGCTTTCTTGTAATAACTCCAAATCCCCACCGTTCGAATATCTTCTTTCTCCGTGAGCCCCAATCGTTCACGTAAGTCATCATAGACTTCATCTCGGTAAGACAAAGCATCGATCATTTTTAATCTTAACGCATCTTCGGGACTTTGCACGAGCAAGTTATCCGCAATGTTTCTCAGTTCGTTTTCGCTGATACCTCTCGAATTAGAAATATCCGTCAAGATAACTTGATATAATCCGTCCAAGTATTCTTTAATTTGTAGGCGATTATTCTCGCTCATTTCGTTGAGTCGATAAGGCTCCGTAGCACTTTTAAAATCTCCAGCGTAAAAAATCTGCATTTTAACTCCTAGCCGATCTAAGGCGTCTTTAAAGAAAGGAATTTGTACGCCCAATCCCTGAAAAGCAAGTCCTCCCACTGGATTCAAAGCGATGTTATCGGCAACACTCGCTACGTAATAAGCGCCTTGAGACAAATAAATCCCATAAGCCGTAATGAATTTACCACTCTCCTTAAAATCTACTAAAGCCGCTCTAATTGCAGAAGCTGTTGCTGCTCCGACGTTTAAACTTGAAACATCAAGAAAAATACCTTTAATATTATCATCATCTTTCGCGTAGCGGATAGATTGAATCATATCGTGTAAGCCTACTTTATCATCCGGTGAAAAAGAATAAGGATCAATGGCTAAATTATTCGTTTTCTCAGGAATTGCTTCGTCAAAATTTAGCTCTAATACAGTATTGGGTTGTACGACTTTGACCTTTTCAACGTTGGAAACCAAGCCAGAAATTGCCATTCCTCCAATCCCGAATATGACAACTGAGGCGAGCAAAACGCCAAGACAAGAAGCAAATATGAACTTAAAAAATTGTCCCATAAAAATTTGATTTGTGATTAAATTACCTTCCTTTAAACAAGCGATCTAAGTATTTTGCATAAAAATAGCTGTTGGATAACGCTTAGCCTAATATGATAATTATAGTGAATATTTGTTTGAAGTATTTTTTAAAAAAAATTACTCGACCTGAATCTGCCATAAACTTAAATAATACAAATTTATAAACAGGATAAACTTAAAAGTGTTGAGTCGCTCCGATCATAAAATGGAATACTAGTTTTTGCACAAAATTTTACGCCATCCAACGAATAAAAACGAATAAACAAATTTATTTAAAAAAATACCGAATTATGGAAGTTTTAGATAAAAAGCAGCGCTTCTTAGAAGAACGGCACAATCTAGCGTTTCTACAAAGAAATTATTCCAACAATTTCCACCAAAGTGGCAAACGATACTAATCTGTCTCACAAATTGAAAATACACTATATTTTCCTTAACTTTAGAACGTGTTCAAGCTTCACGATGGAGTAGAAATGGGTAATTGTGTGTTTTAATTAGCAGAAAGTCGGATGTTGTTAGCAAATCTTAGCCAATCATTTGGAGCAAGGAGCTAAATCAAAAGCGAATGCTGTAGTGGACACCCGTTTCTTTCAGGTATACGCTTATTGAAGCTTTCCTACTAAATGCTCCTAACCCAAAAAAACCTGACACTTATCTGGCTAAAACAGTTGTCACTCAAGCTTTTACCAAGTTTTGGATCGCCTGTATTTGAGTAATAATTTAAATGATATGCTGAAAGGATGCCAATAAAAGAAGAACAATGCAACTAATTTCCTTATAACATGTCGGATGATAACATTATTTACCGCTATCAAGCTTTCTTTTCTAAAGAAACCCAATTAAATTCATAGCCCGAACGATTAACATTGCCAAATTTTGCCAAAATTTTGCTAACTGCCAAAACTTTAATTTTAAGACCACATGAAAATCAAACCCTTTCGCAAGCAATTTGCCTCGCCAACTCAATTCTTGGCAGTTCTGCTATTCCTAAGCTTACCTTCTTTTTTAATCGCTCAAGTGCAAGTAACTCCCGCTACGGGTGGTATTTTCACTCCTGAGAGTTTAATTACAAATGTTTTCCTCGGGGATGGTGTTGAAGTAACAGGGGTGAGTTTTAATGGAGACCCTATTTCCGTTGGCTATTTTACCGATGGTGCAGCCAATTTAAACATCGATCGAGGCATTCTCATGACTACCGGTACTGCAACCGATGCTATAGGACCAAATGATGCTACGGGCAACGGGAGTACGACGACAAATATGGTACAGGATCCGGATCTAAATGCCATTTCTACCGCCGGCTTACAAGATGTTTCTACTTACGAAATTACTTTTATTCCTACTTCTGATACCCTACGTTTTAGATACGTTTTTGCCTCGGAAGAATATCCAGAATATGCCTGTACAGGCTTCAACGATGTATTTGGTTTCTTTATTACAGGACCAAACCCTGCGGGTGGCATGTACAATGCACAAAATATTGCACGGGTGCCAGATCCGTCTGATCCATCTGGCTTGACTTTTACCAATGATCCTGTAACGATCAATATGGTTAATCCTGGTACGCCAGGTACCGCGGGCGGAACCGTAGCTAATTGTTCTCCCCCGGGTGGTTCATTGGCTTATTCTCAGTACTACAATGCCTCCGCTGCCAACGACCCATTCATGCAATACGATGGCTATTTGAATGCTTTTGTGGCACAAGCCATTGTCATCCCTTGTCAAACTTATACGATGAAATTGGGTGTTGCAGATGCTGGTGATACTAACTTTGATACCGCAGTTTTTCTAGAAGCGAAAAGTTTTGGTACCGGTTCTTTAGCGGTAGAAGCAACAACCTTGAGCTTGGATGGTACCATTACGGAATCTTGCGTAGAGGGTACGATTACTTTTAGGTTACCCAATGCAATTGAAGACGATTATACCATTGATTATAATATTTTTGGAACGGCGACCAACGGAGTAGATTATGCCGCAATTCCTACTTCCTTGACGATTCCTGCGGGAGACACGGCAGTATCTTTTCCTTTAATTGCCTTCGAAGACGGCATTACGGAAGGCATTGAATCCATCGCTTTTGATGTACAACGAGATCCTTGTAATCGAGATACTTTCTACGTTTACATTAGAGATAATGAAATCGTGCCACCAGAACTAGGTCCCGATCTCACTATCTGTAAGAATGATCCCGGTGTTCAACTAGATGGCACCTTACCCATTGTACTTCCCGATCCACCCACCTTTACCAATAGCATCGGCTACGATCCCATCGTTACCATTTCAGATAATAATCCTCCACCTGCCGGTACGCCGCCAACCATCGCTCCGCTACAAGTTTTTGCGGTGCAACCCTTCACCCTTGCGGAAGGGGTCATTAAATCCGTCTGTATTAATGTACAACATAACTGGATTGATGATATTGATATTTTCTTGGTCTCTCCCGGTGGGCAATTCCTAGAATTAACGACCGATAATGGTGGAGATGGTAATAACTACTTTCAAACTTGTTTTACCCCAGATGCTACCGTTCCGATTAATTTCCCTGGTCCAGCAGCACCCGCTAGTGCAGCTCCCTTTACGGGAAACTTTCAGCCGGAAGGACTATGGTCTGATTTATACGATGGCGATAATCCAACCAATGGAACTTGGCAACTTTTAATCAAAGATGATCAAACCGGACTCGACGGTAGACTCTTCGATTGGTCGATGTGTTTTACACCACTTTATCAAGTATTCTATGAATGGACTCCGAGCGCAGGTCTGAGTTGTGCCGATTGTCCAGATCCAATTGCATCACCAGATACGACGACAACTTACATTCTCACGGCCTTCGATACTTATGGTTGTGAAGTGTATGACACCGTTACCATTAATGTGATAGAAGATTTACCCGCCCCCATCTTATCTTGTGGTACACCAACGGATAATTCAATTACCGTGGAATGGCCTCCCGTAACTAGTGCCACAGGATATGAGGTCAATGTCAACGGTAGTGGCTGGCTTGGCTCCTCCGGAGCAAATGCTCATACCGTTTCTGGCTTACCGCTAAATACTTGCGTTGAGGTAGCAGTAAGAGGCGTCGGTTCTTGTGACGGACTTATTGATACCATCACTTGCTGTACACCAAACTGTGTTCCACCCGTAGCCAATATTGATGCCTTAACCAATGTGAGTTGCTTCGGCGGAATGGATGGAACGGTAGATGTTTCCGCAATGGGAAATGCTTTTATTAGCGAATATAACCTCGCGGGGAATACCAATACTACGGGAATTTTCACCGGCTTGAGTGCTGGTAATTATACCGTCTCTATCACCGATCAAGTGATGTGTACAACCCAAATTGATTTTACCATTACTCAACCCGATACCCTTATCGTCTCACCGATACTCATTGATAGTATTAGCTGCAATGGTTTCTCTGATGGAATGGCTACCGTTAGTGTGATCGGAGGCGTTTATCCTTACAGTTATGATTGGGGCACTCAAACTGATTCGATCGCGACAATGCTTCCTGCGGGCACCGCAATCGTTACCGTGACGGATGCCAATATGTGTACCGCCGTAACAAGTATCATCGTCAACGAACCAGCTGCATTAAGTATTGATTTCTCAACTGACTCCCTCAGCTGTAATGCGAGTGGAGATGGTAGTGCAACCGTGCTTCCTATGGGCGGAGTTGGTGATTACACGTATTTGTGGGACGTCAATGCTGGCGGACAAACAACCGCAACGGCGACCAATCTCAATGCGGGAACTTACAGTGTTACGCTTTCCGATGGCAATAATTGCCAAGTTTCAAATAATGTTACTGTCTTCGAAAATACTGCTTTACAACTATCAAGTCTTTCAACGGATGCCAGTTGCAATGGTGTCTTTAATGGTACCGCAACCGTCATCGTGATGGGCGGTGCAGGAGGCTATGGCTTCCTTTGGAATGATCCCTTGAATCAAGTCGATTCAATCGCTACAGGACTTACCGTAGGTACTTTCGAGGTGACCGTAACGGATGCAGATGGCTGTACGGAAGTAACTTCCGTCCTAGTCGATGCGCCCAATGCCATTACCACGAGTATTGTCGTTGATAGTGTTTCTTGTGTAGGCGCGGCGGATGGAACAGCAAGTGTAACCGTCAACGGCGGTACGCCAATCTATACTTATGCTTGGAGTGATGCGGGTGCGCCAACACCGGATCGAAATGATTTGGTTACAGGTAATTATCAAGTAACCGTTACCGATATGAACGCTTGTTTTGAGGTGATTGACTTTACCATTGGAAATGCAGTTCCTATTGTTTTATCCATGGATTCTACCATCGTCAATTGCCCTTCTGGAACAGATGGTACCGCGACAGTTACCGCATCCGGCGGAACAGGCGCAGGAACTTATAGCTACTTATGGAATACCGCCAATCAAACGACGGCAACCGCAACGGGACTAAGTGCAGGCATAGAAACGGTGACCGTAACCGATGGAAATAACTGCCCCCAAATTGCAAGCGTTACCATTACGGAACAAACACCAATGTCTATTGCGACAGATTCAATTCCCGTTAATTGCTTCGGAGAAAGTAACGGCTCCATCACCGTAGTTGTAACGGATGGAAATGGTGGATATAGTTATGCTTGGTCTCCTACTACGGGCGTTCCCCTAGGAGATGGTTCCACTTATACGAATTTAGCTGCTGGAAATTATACGGTTACCGTAACTGATGCTCAAGCTTGTATCCTCATCTCGACCATAGAAGTTACCCAACCGGCTAATCTTCTTTCTACGACGAGTGTTGGTGCTGCAAGCTGTGATGGCGCGCCCGACGGAACGGCTACCGTCTTAGCAATCGGTGGTGTTGATCCTTACGAATATCTTTGGAGTAATGGACAAACAACTGCTACAGCCGATAATCTCAATCCAACGGAGTACTACGTTACCGTTACGGATGCCAATGCTTGTATCGTATTGGATACTATAAATATTGCTGCTCCTCCCCCACTTTCTATTCAGTTAGATTCCGTCGACGTAAGTTGCAATGGCGCATTGGATGGAATGGCTACTGTAATTCCAAGTGGCGGTGCTGGTGGATATGTTTATCAATGGGATGATATCAATGGGCAACAAACCCCAACGGCGACTGGATTAAATGGAAATACCTACACGGTAACCGTTTCGGACGTAAATGCTTGTAGTATCGTTGGAAGTATCGTTGTAAATGAGCCGACGGCAATTCAACTTGCCATAACGCCTACTAATATTTTATGCAACGGTGATGATAATGGAACAATTGATTTGTCCGTAATGGGTGGAGAAATGCCTTATAGCTTTGCTTGGAGTAATGGTGCAACAACGGAAGACATTGCCAATTTGATGGCAGATGATTACACCGTGACGATAACCGATGACATTGGCTGTAACGCAATAATTAGTAGTCCAATCACGGAGCCAGATTTGCTTGAGCTAAGTAGTACTCAGGTCGATATTGATTGCTTTAATGGCAATGAAGGAAGTATTGACTTAAGCGTTATTGGTGGCGTAACAAACTATAGCTACTCATGGGAAGGACCAAATGGTTTTACCAGTACGGATGAGGATCTTAATAACCTTGTGGCGGGAAGTTATGCTGTAACCGTTACCGATTTCAATAGTTGTAGTGATGTGCTAAACCTTGTTCTAACACAACCATTAACGGGGATGACCATTCAATTAGATTCCACCGATGTAAGTTGCAACGGCGCATTAGATGGAACAGCAACCGTAATTGCAAGTGGCAGTGCGGGCGGATATACTTATCTCTGGGATGATCCAAACGGTCAACAAACGGCAACGGCAACGGGGCTCAATGGAAATACTTATACCGTGACCGTTACGGATGTGAATGGTTGTAGTCTGATCGGTAATATCCTAGTGAACGAACCAACGGAAATTCAACTTGCCGTAACGCCTGCTAATATTTTATGTAATGGCGATGATAATGGAACAATTGACTTATCCGTCATGGGAGGGGAAACACCTTATAGCTTTGCTTGGAGCAATGGTGCCACGACGGAAGACATTGCCAATTTGATGGCAAACGATTATACGGTGACCGTAACCGATAATATTGGTTGTAGCGCGACGATTAGTACTCCAATTACTCAACCCGATTTACTAGTCTTGAGCAGCACGCAGGAAAATATTGATTGTTACAATAGCAACGAAGGAAGTATTGACTTAACCGTCGTTGGTGGCGTAAGCAATTATAACTACTTGTGGGAAGGACCAAATGGTTTCACTAGCATGAGTGAAGATATTAATACGCTCATTGCGGGAAGCTACACCGTTACCGTTACGGATCTCAACAATTGTAGTGAGGTGCTAAATGTTGTTTTAACACAGCCATTGACGGGCGTAGAAACCTCCGTTTCTCCCAGAGACACGGTTTGCTTTAATGCTAGTACTGGAACGGCAACCGTTTTTGTTACCGGCGGAACAACGCCGTACAATTACCTTTGGAATGCAGGACAAACCACGGCAACCCTCACGAACCTTAGTAGTGGCCTGCATATTGTCACGGTGACCGACGCCGAAGGTTGTAGTTATCGAGATACCGCTTACGTTGATCAGTTGGAAGAACTTACGATGGAATTAAGTCAAGTTGGTGCCTCTTGTCATGATGGGCTAGATGGAACCGCTTCGATTGATAATATTTTGTACGGCACCGTTGGCGGATTTGATCCTGCTGGATTTTCAATTAGTTGGAATAGTATTCCAGTACAGACGACAGTGACAGCTACCAATTTGCAAGGCGGTCAGACTTATACTGCAACGATCACCGATCTCAATAGAACTTGCGTTAGTACTGCGACCGTCACGATTGATAACCCGGTCGAAATTGGATCTGCGGTGATCGAAGTGAATGGAATTAGCTGTGCCGGTTTACAAGATGGAAACGCTACGGTAGCAGGAGAAGGTGGAACAGCTCCTTATACTTTCCTTTGGGGCGGCACTGCGGGCGCACAAACCAATGCTACTGCCGAAAATTTGCCTAGTGGTATTCACCCCGTTCAAATTACCGATGCCGAAGGTTGTTCTACCGAAATTAATATCGAAATTGTCGAGCCAACTGCATTAGATAACGATTTCCAAAAAAACAATGTAGCCTGCAATGGTAGTGCTACGGGCAGTATCACCGCTCAAGCTAGTGGAGGTACACCACCTTATATTTATACTTGGTCCAATGGGGAAGCCAATCGCAGCATCAGCAACTTAGCGGCCGACAACTATCAATTGACCATTACTGATCAAAATGGTTGTACGCTCGTAACGGATACAGACATTACCCAACCGGCAGAAATGCTCGGTGCCGTAATCAGTAAAGGAGATGTGCTTTGCCATGAAGGTAGAGATGGAAACATTACGATCACCGCAACGGGGGGTACACCACCCTATCAATACAGTCTGGACGGGATAAATTATAATGGTGCCGAAAATATTGTCGGCTTAACCGCAGGCACTTATTCCATTTTTGTTCGAGATGCTAGCAACTGCGTCTGGTCTGGTGGCGACCTTGCCATTTTAGAACCAGATCCTGTAATTGTTAATTTGGGGCCCGATTTAATTATTAATTTGGAAGACGACGCACAACTATCCTCTTTGGTGAGTAATGCAGTTCCACCATTGAGTTATTTCTGGAGTCCAACGGATTCCTTGAGTTGTATCAATTGTCCAGATCCGATTGCAGAAGATTTAAGCTATACCCAGAGTTACTATTTACAAGTCGTAGATGCAAATGGTTGTGAAGGCGAAGATTACGTTCAAATCATCGTTGAAAAGATTCGTAAAGTATACGTACCAACGGGCTTCACGCCAAACAGTGATGGCTTTAACGACTTACTTCTCGTACACGGTAAAGATGGTACAATTATTAAGACCTTCCAACTTTACGATCGTTGGGGAGAGATGATTTTCGAAAGTACCAATTTTGATATTAATGATCCGACAATTGGTTGGGATGGTACTTTTAGAGGAGAAAAGATGAGTGCAGGCGTTTATGTTTGGGTCGTCGAAGCAGAATATATTGATGGTGCCACAGAAGTTTTACAAGGTAATACTACTTTGATTCGGTAACGGGCCACTTGGCAGCTTAGTTTTGGAAAGCAGTCTTAAGAAAATCGTTCTTAAGACTGCTTTTTTTCTTCTGTGGAGACGATCTTTTCTTTCGTTTTAGGTTGAATGATCAAGCGTAAAGATTGATCATAGGTCATATAATTCCATACCCAGTTGATGAATACAAAAAGTCGATTCTTGATACCAACAAGGGAGAACAAATGCACAAACAGCCAAATGATCCAAGCAAAAAAGCCTTTGAATTTATAACTAGGTAGGTCTACGACCGCTCGGTTTCTTCCGATGGTTGCCATGGAGCCTAAATCTCTATAAGTAAATGCGCGTAAAGGCTTTCCTTGAGGAAGGAGCTTAAAATTTTTAGCTAAATTTTTACCTTGCTGAATGGCGACTTGAGCGACTTGCGGATGCCCTTTCGGATATTCCTCTTCTTCCATGTAAGCAATATCACCGATCGCAAAAACGCGATCGACTCCTTCCACTTGATTGAATCGATCTACCTTGATGCGATTGCCACGCACAATACTATTTTCTGGCAAGCCCTTGACGGTGTTACCACGAATGCCTGCTGCCCAGATCATTTTATTTCCTTGAATTTTGCTACCATCATTCATGTATACAAAACTTCCGTCAAAATCTTCGACGCGGGTATTCAGTTTGACAATAACCCCCAACTCTTTCAAAAATTGAGCAGCACCTTCACTAGCTTCGGTTGACATCCCTTTTAGCAAACAATCAGAGCTTTGAATTAAATAAATATCAATTTCATCACAGTTTAATTCGTTATAATCCTTTGGTAAAATATATTTCTTCATCTCCGCTAGTGCGCCGGCTACTTCTACCCCCGTAGGACCTCCTCCCACGATAATGATATCAATTAAACCTTGGCGTTCATCAAAGTCGGTCGTCGTGACTGCTCTTTCATAATCGCTCAAAATAGCATTTCTAAGATATAGCGCCTCCGAGACAGATTTCATGGAAAAAGCTTTTTGAGCAATATTTTCATTTCCGAAGAAATTCGTATCCACTCCTATCGCTAAAACCAAATAGTCGTATCGAAGCGTACCTAGCGTCGTTTGAATCTCCTTTTCGTTGGTATCAACTGACTCTACCGTTGTCACCCGAATAAAAACATTCTTTTTCTTCTGAAAAGCTTTTCGCAACGGAAATGCAATCGAACTAGGTTCAAGACCTGCCATGGCAACCTGATAAAATAAAGGCTGAAATTGGTGGTAATTGTTCTTATCAATTAAAACAACTTGAAAGTTCATCTTTGCTACGCGCTGTGCCAATTCTAATCCAGCAAAGCCGCCACCCACAATTACGATTCTTTCTAAGTCTGTATTTGGAATATTTATCGTCATGAAGTTGGTTTGTCTAACTCAAGGGAAATTATCTGCAATCACCTAAAATCTTCCCTTTCCTAATATATTAGCGTTGATGACTAGTATGTTTGTATTAAAAAAAATTCTATTGGATTGCTTTACAAAACCTCCAGACATCAACGCTTTGCGCTTTCAGTACCCAAATTTCTTCTATTTCGACTGCAATTACAAATAATCACCCTGAAATCCTGCTGCAAAATTATTTTAAAATCAAGTCTACAGCATCCGTGATGAATGCACTTCGTTTCATTTTAAAACAATTTCTAATATATCAATTCTTTTTTATATCTTTCCGTAATCATTAACCCGGAAGTTGTTTGAAGGCAACAATTTGATTGTTTTGTTTTCTGAAGTTGTTTAATAAAACTAAAATGTTACATTCAAACCTTTCCAAAATCTATTTTTTTTAACCTCAAACGTTTAATTATGCCCGTTGATACGACTAAAGCCACCTCTCTACGAGATAAGTTCGAAAAAATTGGGGAACAAATTAGAGAAGCCGTTGTAGATTTTTCTACCTTAGAAGTAACTACGTTAACTGGAGATGTTACCCAGATTATCAAACCAGACCCTACGGATACGAAGAAAAACAAATTTGATTTCAAGAGTGTCGTCACAGAGTTGAAGAATACCTCAGGAACGACGAAAGCGAAGATTCACTTGGTCGCGCATACGCATATTGATTTTGATCACGATACGGTCAACTTTGTAAAAGCTGACATTACCAATGATGAAAGAAATTTATTCATTCTTCATCAAGCAGCAATTGATTCTGCTCAAATTGCTCGCAAATCATTCTTGAATTTCTTAAAAGAGGTCATCCGTTAAAATCGAAAAATCATCCATAGCTCATAGCAATTTGTTTTTACCCGGCGGATAATCCGTCGGTCAAATAAATTGTTCAAAAAAAAATACAATGACTTTTAAAGGAATCCATGATATCATTCCTGATGGTCAAATAGAACTACTTGAGCGTGGTAGAACTGAAGAAGTGGAGCAAGGGTTATTTGATTTAGGATATTTAGAAAAAAATGATTCTATCTCAAAAGCTATTGTTCAGTTTCGAACCGATTATCGAGCAGCAAATCTGTTGCTCGATCGTCGTCGCCAACCGCTGTATTTCCAACAACCAGAGCTTGATCCCGTTGAGCTCAACTTGCTACACAAACTAATTGCCTTAGATGGAGACTTTTTAATCACTCAGTTACCCATTTTTGGCACTAGTAATCTTACCACTCGCGTTATTCATTATCGCTTAGAAACTTTAGGGCTATACCTTCATGACATTAGCTCCGTTTTTGACGAGATGGCGGTCTTTGCGCTTCATCAATTAGCCGATTGGTTACGACTATCCAAAGATCTTTTATCCTTGGTGCAACTCGTCGGGAATATCCCAGCGCTGATCAAAGCTGTTACCGACGGCGAACTGCTAAAGGAGCACATCGTATGTTTTACTTATCATAGTCCAACCAACGAACAATTGTTGCTCGCCGAGATTTCGGAAGAAACTGAAGAGCACGACGATGAAACAGCCTTGGAAGCGCAAGAAGCAAAAATTGATGCTAGTTTGAAAGCTTTAGAAAAAAAGATTAGCAGCAAAGAACAAGCCGTCATCGAGGACTTTGAAGTAAGGGACAAAACCCAACGCCGCCGACAAAAACAAATCGACCGATTGCGAAAGCGTATTGATCGCACGTTACAAGAACAGAAAGTTGTTTTTCAAAAAAGACTGAAGAAGCGAAAACAAGAAGACAATAGCTTACAACAATTACAAAAACTCATTGATAAACTAAACCAAGATAATCAGCATTTTCAGACGACGATCCAAGAAAAACAAGCACAACTTAAACTCGTAGAGGAAAGTCTTAAAATAACCGAAAAGGCACAACAAAATATCCAAGACTTAAAAAAGAAGTGCAAGAAAAAATACAAAAACTTATCTAAAGCAGCACTACAGTTACAGATTGACAAACAAAACCAAACCTGTGAGTTACACGATCGGCAAATTGCAAAACTCAATGAACTCCTTACTAAATTGGAGCGCAAAAAACGCAGACAGGTTCAGCTCCAATTAGATCATATCAACCGACAACAAAAAACAGCTACAAAATTACTCGCCGAACAACGACAAGAATGGGTCTTACGCAATGCGATCGACGAAAACTTAATCCGTATCAAAGGCATACAAAACGAATTTGCCACCCGCACTAAATTAATTAATGAAGTTGCGCATTTGCAGGCACGATTCCTCGTAAAGGAAACGGAGATCAAAGAAATTACGCATAGGAAAAATAGAAGCAAAAGAAACAACGACCAATTTCTTGCTAAAATAAAATTAGAACAACAACGACATCAGTTGGAAATACAAACTTATCAAAAAGAACTCCACCAGTTGTTGCAAGCAATCAATAACCTTAGTTTTAGATTCAAAGCTAAACTCCGTCGATCCCTGACACCGAGTTATTATCAAGAAATAAAAAGAGAAGTTTTCACGAATAGAAACATCAACTACCTCAATACACGCGTAGCAAATCCATTCAATCAATTTCTGATTCGACTCATTCAAGTGCATCAATGGACGAATGGCTATTATTATGGGAAGTTAGACAGTGAACTTCGGCACCGCAGTTTCGACTCCATCGCCGATTTGGTAGAAGATATTCCTCGCCTTCGGTTGAAGTACATTCTTACTTTGTTAGGTTCACAAACAGAAGGCTATTGGATTCTCAACGTTCATTATCTTTTTGACCGTTTGCGAAAATTGCTGGAAGAAGATACCAAAAAATATACCGCTGCCGACGTTTTTAAAGCCTACGAAAAAAAGATGGACAAAAAGCGACACAAAGTAACCGTCGTGGAAGAAGCTTGGAAAGTCTATACGGAAGAGATCAAAGATGGCTTACGACAACCTAGTAAGATTCGTAGGATTTATTACGGTATTCGAAGCTTGGCGCGTTCTATCATGCGTTGTTTTGCGCGCTTGATTCGATTCATTATTCGAGGGCTCAAAAAACTGATTACACTATTTAAAAACTTCATCAAGTTATTGTACAAAGAAATTCGAGAAGGCGTTCGCAAGTTCAAAGAAGGTGTTGGCTTTTTATTTGGAACCCGTCAATTGGAAACGACAGATCCAGTGACCGGAAAAATAATCCTCACGAAGTACGACTTTGATTTTGACACGACGATCATCTCCCCTACTCAATTGCCCGAAGCCATTTACTGGCAACACCATCGCAAATGTATTCGCTACACGCGCAACCTCGATTTCAGTATGGTACTCTTAGGGAAAATACTCAACTGGGTTTGGACCATTGTACGAGGACCTTTTGGCTGGGCGAAATTAGCGATTCGAATTGCCATTTATTTTAAAAATTTGGTCATTCAGTGGTTAAAACGCAAGCGTAGAACGCTTCGAATCGTGACTACGCTAATTTTGGATTAAATGCTCGGTTCAAGTTTAAATACATTGGGTACTACTTATTTTTTTGATGAAAATTATTTAAAAAATAGTATGCATCGGAAAAAACTTAGCTTAGCGGTTGTCTTATCAGCAAATTAGCATCAATACCAATTGAAAAATCGTTTAACCAAGTCAGAAACGGAGCTTATCCAGTTGGCAAAAGCAGGAGATCAACTCGCTTTTCGTCAGTTGGTAGAACTACACCAACAACAGGTGCGGGCGACGGTTATCGGTATGTTGGGTCCACAGCCCGAAGCCAACGACGTTGCACAGGAAGTTTTTATTCGATTTTACAAAGCGATGAAGTCTTTTAGAGGAGAGGCGAAATTAAGTTCGTATCTCAGTAGAATTGCGATTAATCTTTCGCTCAACGAATTGAAAAAACGGAAAAAGCAGCAACAACGCTTTGCTTCTTTGACGCCAAATGGAAAGCCGCTAGTGATTGCAGATCAACATCAAGCGGCCGAGCAAAAAGATACGCAAGATATGGTGCAGTACGCCCTTAGTATTTTGGAACCTGATTTTCGCTCCGTGGTAGTGTTGAGGATGATCGATGGGTATTCTACGGAAGAGACTGCTAAGATTTTACAAATCCCAATGGGTACTGTCGGTTCGCGGTTAAGTCGCGCACAGTTAAAATTAAAAGAAATATTAAGTACAATTGTTAAATAAATTATGGAAAAGCACCTACATCAACTCTTGCTTCGCTCGCTAGACTTTGAGCTTTCTACCGAAGAAGCCACTCGCTTGGAGCAAGCTTTAAAAAATGATTCTGCGTTGCGCAAAGAGCAAGAAGAATTATTAGCGACGCGCCAGTTGTTCGCGAATTGGTCGGTAGCGGAAGATCTCGACTTCAGTGCTGGTGTCATGCAACAACTAGAAGGTTTGGCGAAAAAAACAACGGAAAGTTTTAGTCGCTCCATTATTCGCTTATTCCCGAGAGTAGCCGCTGCTTGTGTGATTTTCATTCTCGCTTTCTTGCTCAATATTTATTTTGTTGAAGGAAGTTTGAGTCCGGAAGTAATGCTGGGTGTTGACAACCTTTATCCGGGAGAAGCAGAGTTGACCAACTTAGATTTTTAATTATAGGAGTTATTGAAAAAGTAGTTTTGAATGATTAAATACCCTATATCAACTTCAATTTTATTCACTTAAGATAAAGCAAATGACAAATAAATCTTTATTGGCAATGCTTGGTATTTTAATACTAGGATTTGCGATGGGTTTTCTCACTGCGGGATATTTTACCAAAAGACACGTCAAACATATTCATAAAATTGGTACGGCAAAAGGCTTTCAAGAACAGTTTCTGCACACTGTAAGCTTGGAAGAAGCACAAAAGGAAAAGCTATTGCCGCTGCTAGAAACCTACGGAACCCAGTTTCAACAAATTCATATCAATTTTAAGAACCAACGCGTCACTTTAGTTGATGATTTGCAGCAAGAACTAGCGAAAGAATTGAACAAAAGCCAACAAGAAAGTGCAAAAGAATTTTATAAAAAACTCAAACGCCCTAGGCGACACAAAAAGAAACATAAAAAAAAGCAAGATACAACAGAGTAATGTGCTAAGCTTTTTATCAAAGTTATTTTAAAATAGAACTCAATCGTAATACCTCAATCATAAAAAAATAAAATCATGCAACAATTAAAAATAATCATTGCTTTAGCAATCGTCCTAAGTTGTAGTATCAGTCTTTTGGCACAAGGGCATCGTCATCATAACCCCGAAAAGATGTTGGAAAAGATGACCGCTGAACTTGAGCTTAGCGACGCACAAGTCACCCAACTCAAAGCTGTTTTTGCAAAAATAGAAAAAGAACGAACGGCCGCAAGAGAAAGCGACAACGAGGATTTCCAATCCAGAAAAGAACAACGACGTGCTCATCGAGCAGCACATCAAGCCGCCATCAAAAACGTATTAACACCAGCACAATGGACGCGTTTTGAAACTACGATGAAAAAGCATCGGAAAGGTAGAAAAGGGAAGCACCACCATTTGTCCCCCGAAGCGCGCGAAGCTTTACATAAAGAAACTAAAGCTTACAAAACCACTTATATGCTTCCCACTTTGCGGGAGCAGCGCGCCAAGTTAACGGCTTCCATTAGCCCGGAGGATCAAGCACTCATCGCGGAGCTTAGACCTAAACTAGCCGCAGAAAAAGCGGCAAGAAAAGCGGCACATCAGCAAAAGAAAAAGCAGCACAAGAAAGGCAAAAAGGGTAAAAAAGAAAAAAGTAAATATGCCGCAACCATTGAGGAACTCGTTACCCGTTACGAAGTAAAAATTGACGAATTACTCGCAGCAATTGAAACGGAACAATTGCGCTGGGATAAAGATTTAAAAGCCATCAAAGCTAAGTATTATCCCGAAAGAAAGCACGAAGCAAAACAAGAAGACGGCACAAAACAGTCCTCTGATAAAACCCGACACGAGCTTCGAAAAATGAGAAAAAAAGCAAAGCACGCCATGCGAAAGAAAAGCCATTTCTTATTTTTGGACGCTAGCGAAACCGCTACAGTTACAAAAACAAACCCCGTCAGTAAACTAAATATTTATCCTAATCCTTCGGTAAACGAAAACACTTTACAGTTTGCCTTAAGCGAAGCGGGTTACTACAACATTGAATTGTATAATGAATCTGGCCAATTGATGCGTTCCATTAGCCAAAGCCAATACGTTGCGGGTAAGCACCAAATCCAAGTTGATCTTAGTCAACTGAAAAACGGTGCTTATTATTATAGAATTACTGGAAAAGAGGGTCAGCAACAAATCCAGAAATTTATGCTAGTGCGAGAATAATTTTTATAATACACAGTCTAATACTTACGGGCTTATCCTACTTTGGGGTAAGCCTTTTTTTATCCCGAAAGCACTTTCATTCTACAGGAAAACAAGTGTTCCTTGAAAACTCAACCGCAGTACAAAAGCGGCCTTTACCAGTGGACTGTTCTCCCTAAAAGTACCTTATTTAGTTTTTTAATCAACTAAAAATGAAATGCCCGAGATACTAGACCAGATAGTGTTATAACTATAACAAATGACATCTCCACTAGATGTAATATCAGTTCGCTGTATTCCATTTGACCTACCTGTATTCAAAATTATTCGCTTACCAGGTCTAAATCCTAAGGGAAGTCTAAAGATAACTACATTTCCAGTGGCGGTGCCTCCTTTTACTAAACCCTCTATAAAAACAACTCCGTTTTTCTTTCTATACCTTACGCCCTGAAAACTCGTACTATAATTAACAATACCATTTGACAAAGATGGCGTTTGCCAGCCACTATCATCACCTCCTAAATCTAACGTAATAATTCCCGTTTGCCCATTAATACTTTTTACTGGCGCATGAACCTGTGCTGCTTTTTTAGCACCTGCGGGAGTTACGGCTTTAGTTGTATTTGCTCCCGTTTGCACTTCCACTAAATCTGCTAATTGTACCTTTCCTTTTACCGTTTCCGAAGCTTCTGGTACTGCCCCGGCGGCAAATCTTTCAACACTCTTCTTAGCTGTTTTTGGCGTTATATATTTGTCATCAACGACACCTGCTTCCGCTTCTGCTACGTTGGCTTTGTCTTGAGATTTATTGACGGTGCTGTCAATTAAATCCGCATACTCTCCCTCGGTCGGTTTCTTTCCCGTTTCAAAATATACTTTTAACTCATTTCTATCTGACATATCTACATTTTTTTGTTATCTAATTATATTTCTGTTTCTCTAACGATATTCGTGTTTCCGATAATCATATTTCCAATGCCTTCGTTTGGTGCAAGGTTAACCGTATTCGGAAGCGTCATAATTTTATCCTCCGTACTTAGCATACCGACTGAATTTTCAGCGATTACTTTGAAGTGATGATAAATGGGATTCCCATCTTCATTTTCGATCGATAAGATTCCATTTGCTAAATTCGTGTCTGCTAACAGCAATTGAATATTTTCTACATTAGTACTAAAGGAATGAATATTAACCCAGTTACCTTGGCTATTCATTTTATAGACATGATATTTGCCATTATGCACTTTCTTCTCCCATTTCAAAATAACGTGATCAATTAAGGAAGCGTCATCTGTGTTGGCATCAAAGTTATATTGCAACGTTGGAGATAGTGGATTGGCATTTTCGACAATACTACTAATTAATAGTTTTGATTGTTCGGATGGCGCATATTCTACGACCTCTGGATGGTCAACAGAAACCTCATTACTTCCTCTAGCATATTGTATCTCTCTCAATGCAGTTACTCGGTAGTACAAAGGATCACTATAAGGCACATAACCAAGGTCCTCAAATTCATCTTTTATTTTCCAAATATTATTTAAGAGTTGTCCATCGACTTCTAAATCTATCGTTTTGATCAAGTCCATGGATCGTACTGACAAAGCCAACTGTGGATTCAATGTCCGGTATAATTTTATTTGCCTAATGTTTTGAACTTTAGGATAGGCATTAATTTCAACCGAAACGCCGGGTAGAATATTTAGATTTTCATTACTTAAAATAGGAAGCACTCTTTTGACACCCGGTATTTGTGGTGGTTTAGTATTGACTAATTTTATTGGTCCTAGTACCGGACTGTACGACCCTAGCTCCATCAAATTACCCATTTCGCGAATCGCATAGAAGTAGAGGTTATTGGAAGTCCCATCCAGATTAAAATCTGTAAATTGTAAGGCTGTTTCTGCCCCTGGAATTGGAATATTTTGAATGGCTTGCGAAGACATTATTTTAGCCATCGGCGCCATATCAAATTTAGGATCAGTAGGTGACAATAAGGTTCCATTATCATCTCGAATGGTTTGCTTTTTAGCGATGGGCTGATAGTTATGATCATTAATGTGATCGTAGACTAGTGGAATTTCCGTCAGCGGTGTAAAGACATTGAAGATTACAGACTTTATATAATCCTTAAAGGTGTATTCATCATTATATTCTCGCCCATCCAAAACCAAAGCAGGAATAACCACTTCGGTTAAACTCAGTGTCCCAATAACTCCATTGTCATTATCATTCTCTGGATCTCCTAAGTTAAGTAGCGGTTCGTTGATGCCCGGATATTTTTCATTCCGATGAGCTAAAATATCATTGATAGATTTATACAACTGATATTTATCTGGATTCGGGAAACGATAAGCATTTTCATCTTCTGGATAGAAAAAGAATTCATTATCCGTTTGAAATGTTTCGGTGTAAGTATAATCAAATGACAATAGGTTTTGCCAGCGCTTTACCAAGTGTAATTTAGGATCTAAATCTTCTTTAAGCTTCTCTTTTATAGCTAGAACAGTTTCCGGTTTGTACAACGCATTCAAAATAGCATCATCATTGGATCTGTAAAATTGAATCCCGTGTGGAATATGCGTAAACCCTGGCGTTAGGGTAAACGTAGACTTCCCGAAAGTATCCGGTCTCGTTGCATACAGAAATTCTTCGCCGTTAGACATCAAGGGCGTTTCGGGTCTAATAATTTCTTGTGCAAAAAACTGTGCAGGTTGACCGATTTTAGATTTGTACCAATCATTAGGATTAGTTGCTCCCTCTGGATGATTCGGATCTACCGTTTGCAATCCTAAGATCGAATAGCGTAAGCCTTCTCCCGTATCTGGTAAAATCGCATCTTCCGTCAAGTGATGCGCGGCATCCTGATAAAGATATACGCGGTAGCCAGGATAGAAATTCACTTCTTGATTTCCGGTAAGGATAGGATCAAAAGCTGCCACCTGACTACTATCCGGATCGTTCGTAGGATATTGAGGGTCGATGGCATAGACTACTAAAGGAGTCGTTTCTCCAATATTTTCTATTTTTACCACCGCTAATATTTTCCGCTTTTTAGTCGGATTATTTTGAGTGTGTATTCTTACAATACCTTGATGCCAATCTACCTGATGGGACGAGTATTGCGGATGATGAGGCAGTGCATCTGGAAAGGTAATTTTGTACATACCGACGTGCACCATTTCTGTTTCAATATTTCCGTTTTCATCATACTCTAAAGGAGATTTCGCTTGTGGTTTAGGTGCTTCTTCAATCGTAGCTGTTTTCCAAATCCCTCTAGATTTTTCAACAATTTGTTCTGGCACACCACTAATACTTTCTTCGTCAATAATTTCTCTATGTACTTTGGTATCTCTATATATCGCCCAATTATTAGCTTCTATGGCAATTTGAAAGCCTAACTTGTTAGTCGCGTTTGAACTGCCTACTTGCCAGTTCGATTCGGTCAGCATATTTTCTACCGTATTAAACATCGTAATTCCCGTTAATATTGGCAAGGACAAAGGTACTGTTGGATCTGGGTCCGTCCCGTTGATAATCGCTTGCGAAATGGCTTCTTTGTAAATTGTAAATATTGGTCCTTCACCCGTTACGGAACTAGCAGCTACTTCATGAACAATGTACTTTACCGTATCAAACATAAAAACACTACCGATAAAATGAGACAATTCATTGCTGGCAATTTCTGGTGTAATTACTTCTCCGGTGCTCGGTAATACATATCCTTCTGTTCGGACAACCGCTAAGGTATTATTAGGATGCGCGACAATAGATTTCAATTTTCCAGCGACGGTTTTAGGAGGTCTATTTCTAAAAAACAGATTTATGTTATCTGCAAAGACCTCCCGATCATCTTTAAAAATAGCATTTTCATTTAGTGCCGCATCTGGATCTGATGGATCATAAAATGCGCCCATGGAATCCTCGTTGATTTGATAAGTTATTTTATCTTGATCAATATGATGGTCAAAAGTAAGCCGAACCAATGTTTTATCCGTTGCATTCGCATCGACCAAATCATCGTATAAATCTTGCTCACTGGCAGCCGTAAACATCAAAGGATTTTCTTTAACGATCAAGCAAGCTTTAGCGTTGGACGGTGGCAGTAGTCTATTTTGAGGTTTGAACTTAGTTTCTACATCCCAAAAAACAGTACTCCGTTGTGAGCGACTAAACCAATTGATCCCATAAGAGCCATATCGGTGCCAGCCCTCTTCTCTTTCTCGGTGGAAAAATAAAGTTTCATTGGGATCTGGAATTAAGATCGGAATCGTCTCATTATTTAAAAAAGTAGGACTACCACTGGCTACATAATTTCGATACTTCGAGGTATTGGATAACTCTGGCTTTTTCCAACTAGACGCATTAGGATTTGCTGGATTAAAAAGCTTGTATTCTAGTCCTGCATAAACCGGTACCGTACTTGCTGAGGTACTAAATTGCACATTGCTTTCAAAAAAAGCAACATTGGTTAGATTATCCAGCAAAGGTTCGTTCACTAAACTAATGAAGCGTTGTTTACCATCGTACAAATACCCTTCTT
>CALFBG010000313.1 GCA_937951685.1 uncultured Saprospiraceae bacterium
CTTTGGGAGGGACCCAACCCGCTGCCTCCGCCGCCCCGACCATTTCAAGTCGGGCATGGTTGATATACCCCTGCCAGGCTTATCTCCTTTCATTTGAGATAAACCACCAAATACAACACTGTCATTTTCCGGAATTGTACAGCTTGTGTTGTAGGTTATATTACTAAGGCTTAACCCATCCACAATCGAAAATTAAGTACTTTGTAATTTAAGTTTGTGGACATTTTGAGCTTTGAATTTTCGTCCTAATCAAGGAAGCCCCAGAGTTTAATCCTTGAAAAGGATTAAGAAGAGGAGCCGAAGTATTAAGTTACTAACGAATAAAAAACTTAGAACCTACTTTAATAAGATCCCGTTTTTTCTAAAATTCCACAAAAAGATTATAGTTATTTTAATTTTCTTTCGCAAAATGCACGAAATGAGGTTCTACTATTTTTCCTATCTTACAGACTCGATACTTTTTCGCCCTTGATCTACCTTGGAATGAATAAAAAAAAGCTACTTTTTCTACTTGGGACTTTAGCGATCTTTCTATTTTGGACTTGCGATAATCAGCGTTCTCCATCATTGACCATCGCAACTGCCGCCAATATGCAGTTCGCCATGGAAGCATTAACGGAAGCTTTTACCGAAGAAAGTCAGGTCACTTGTGCCTTAGTGGTCGGTTCCTCGGGTAAACTCACGGCTCAAATCAAAGCGGGAGCTCCTTACGACGTTTTTGTCTCTGCTGATGTAAAGTATCCCGAAGCATTGTATCAAAGTGGGTTGACGGAAGGAACGTCCAAGGTTTATGCGCACGGCAAATTGGTACTCTGGTCCATGCTCCCCCAGTTACAGCCGTCCATTGAAATATTATCCTCTCCTTCCGTAAAACACATTGCCTTAGCCAATCCCAAAACTGCTCCTTACGGCGCGGCAGCTTTAGAAGTTTTAGCGTATTACGACTTACAAGATCGTGTCAAAGAAAAACTAGTTTACGGAGAAAGTATCGCCCAAACGAATCGCTTCATCAACTCAAAGTCGGTCGAAGTCGGATTCACAGCACTGTCGGTTGTTCGCTCTGAGCGTATGCAAGGCGTAGGACAATGGATTGAATTGGATACGAGCTACTACCGACCAATTGCGCAAGCAGCAGTAGTCTTACAAGATAAAACAGGTACTCATCCCGCAGCGATTCCATTCTACAAGTTTCTTTTCTCGGCGAAAGCCAAAAAAATACTGAAAGATTTTGGATATTTGGTAGATGAATAGCTTGAGCGGACATATTAGTAAAATTGAGGAGTGCGGGCAACTGTCGTTGGTAACGGTCCGCTTGAGGAAAGGATTACTACTCAAAGCCATCATCGTAGAAACGGCCGCTACGGCTGCTTACCTAAGGATAGATCGTCCCATTAAGGTGCTTTTTAAAGAAACGGAGGTTGTTATGGGAACGAATGCACCGCACGCGATTAGTTTACAAAATCGGATTCAAGGAACGGTGCAAGCAGTTGAACGCGGGCAGTTGATTAGCAAAGTAACGGTTGCTACTGAAGTTGGAGCGGTGGTCTCGATTATTAGTACTAATGCCGTAGATCATTTAGGACTCGTGGAAAACTTGCCCGTGGTGGCAATGATTAAATTAAACGAAATGATGTTGGCGGAATGATTGATTGGACACCTCTAATTTTAACGTTCGAATTAGCGCTGGTGACTACGCTGATTTTACTCGTTGTATCTATTCCCTTGGCTTATTGGTTGGTGCATACCAAATCTCGCTGGAAACCAGTTATTGAGACTTTAGTGAGTATGCCACTCGTGTTGCCGCCGACCGTTTTGGGTTTTTATTTTTTAATTGCGTTTAGTCCTGCTAATGCTTTTGGAAATTGGTTGCAAACCAACTTTGGACTAAAGTTGGTTTTCTCTTTCGTCGGTTTAGTTTTGGCTTCGGTGATTTATAGTTTGCCTTTTATGGTACATCCGATTCAGGCGGGTTTAGCCAATCTGCCAAGCTCGTTGGCGGAAGCTGCGTACGTACTTGGTAAATCTAAAACGACGACTTTATTCAAGGTACAACTGCCTAATATTAAAACTTCTTTACTGACGGGCATTGTATTAGCATTTGCACATACCGTTGGAGAATTTGGGGTAGTTTTGATGATTGGTGGAAATATTCCTGGAAAGACTAAAGTCGCTTCCATCGCGATTTACGATGAAGTGGAGGCCTTGAACTACGCGGCGGCTAATCGCTATTCTTTCATTCTATTTAGTATTAGCTTTTGTATTTTATTGTTTGTTTATTTGATTAATGGTGGTTATTTAAAAAAGTTTTGGAAATGATCACGTTGGACCTTAGTAAAAAATTAGCAGCAGCAACGGGAGCAATGCAACTCCGTTTACAATTGTCCATCGAAGCGGGGCAATTGGTGACGCTTTACGGAAAGTCTGGTGCTGGAAAAACTTCTACGTTCCGGATGTTAGCGGGCTTACTCCAACCGGACGATGGTCGTATTGAAGTGGCCGGACAAACTTGGTTTGATGCACCACGGAAAATCAACCTAACACCACAACAAAGAAAAATAGGCTACGTTTTTCAAGATTATGCCTTGTTCCCCAATATGACCATTCGGGAAAACTTACAATTTGCCGTACCCAAAAATCAAAATGCTAAAATTATTGCCGAGCTCATTGAGTTCATGGAATTAGGTCAACTTCAAAACCGCAAACCGCTCACCTTATCCGGTGGACAAAAGCAACGCGTCGCACTCGCTCGGGCGTTAGTTCAACAACCCAAAATACTCTTACTCGATGAACCCCTTTCGGCATTGGATAGCAGCATTCGTTTAAAACTACAAGATTACCTTTTGCAACTGCATCAACATTACGAACTTACTACGATACTGATTAGTCATGATCTCGGTGAAATTTTCAAGCTATCCGATCGCGTTTATCAACTAGAAGCCGGACAAATCATTGCGCAAGGTACGCCCGACGAAATTTTTATTCAGAAGAAAGTCAGTGGGAAGTTTAAATTCACGGGAGAGGTTTTAAAAATAGAAAAAGAAGAAATTGTCTATATCGTTACGGCGCTGGTACACACCAACGTTGTGAAAGTGATTGCCCAAACCAATGAAGTGAAAGATTTGAAAGTAGGGGACAAGGTGATGTTGGTGTCGAAAGCTTTTAATCCCATGTTGTATAAATTAGCTTAGTTGTTTAATCACTGCGACGAAAAAATCCGAATACAGCCTCAGCTACATCCGGATTTTCTATCAATATTTTTCTTATTTAAAACTCGTATATACTACACCGCTTGAATGATATCATACTTTGTCAAAACGTGAAAAGAACCGAGTCTATCTAGTGCAATAATTGCTGGAATCTTCTCACTCATATGATTTCGCAATTGACTGAACCCCAAATCTTCGTTGACAATCGGGAAACTTTCTCCCATAATGGATTCAACTGTTTTTTCTGCATTTTGCAGCGGACTATCCAGCAAACAAGCCAAAACACTACTTTCTGTAATGGAACCCACGATGTCGGTACCATTCATGACGGGCAACTGCGAAATATCATTTTCGCGCATCAAATTGAGTGTTTCCTTAACCGTAGCATCTTTAGCGATGGAGAAGAAAGTCTTATCCGATTTCATATTAATCAAATCAGAAACTTTCAATTCGGCATCAATAAAACCACGCTCGCGCATCCATTCATCGTTATAGATTTTTCCAACGTAGCGACTACCATGATCATGGATAATCACGACCACCACATCATCTTTCGTCAATTGATCTTTTAACTGTAAAAGCCCCGCTACTGCTGATCCGGCAGAATAGCCCAAGAAAATACCTTCTTCCCGTGCTAGGCGACGCGCCATAATCGCACCGTCCTTATCCGAAACTTTTTCGAAGTGATCAATAATCCCAAAATCTACGTTCTTCGGAAGAATGTCCTCTCCGATGCCTTCCGTAATGTAAGGGTAAATTTCTTTCTCGTCAAATTCGCCAGTTTCATGGAATTTTTTGAAAACGGAACCGTAAGTATCAACGCCCCAAACTTTAATATCTGGATTTTGCTCTTTTAAATATTTTCCCGTTCCAGAAATGGTTCCTCCCGTTCCAACCCCCACGATCATGTGCGTAATTTTACCTTCCGTTTGTTCCCAGATCTCTGGTCCCGTACTTTCATAATGCGCAAGTCGGTTAGATAGATTATCGTACTGATTACACCAGTAAGAATTTGGAATCTCTTTATTGAGTCGTTCCGCAACGGAATAGTAGGAGCGAGGATCTTCTGGTGTAACGTTGGTAGGACAAACGATAACTTCTGCACCCATCGCTTTGAGAATATCAATTTTTTCTTTGGACTGTTTGTCACTCGTCGTAAAGATAGACTTGTATCCCTTTACGCAAGCAGCTAAAGCTAAGCCCATTCCCGTATTTCCTGAAGTACACTCAATGATCGTTCCGCCGGGTTGGATATCGCCACGCTTTTCTGCATCGGCTAACATTTTGAGTGCCATGCGATCTTTGATGGAGTGACCCGGATTGAAGGTCTCTACTTTCATCAAAACCAAAGCCGGAATATCTTCGATGACTTTGTTCAATTTTACCATCGGAGTATTGCCGATTGTTTCTAAAATATTTTGGTAGTACATGAATCGTTTTTATTTAAAATAATGGTTTTTATTTGAGGAAGATGTTTTTAATACTAAGAAGTTGAGAAAGGCTTTATCTTTGCTAGTCGGCGATTAGTAATTTTAATTGAGCGTTCTATCCTTAACGTTAAAAGACAGAAAATTGCTGTTCCCTGAGCGTTATAAAATTAATTCCTATCTAAATTTTTATCTAAAAAAGCTAGTTTTTACAAAAAAGCGTGGATCTTTCGCGCCTAATTGCTGAGCGACCGTTTTAGAAACCACCACGTTAATATTTTCGTCGTATACATTACTCGGCAATCTTCCAATGACCTTTGCATAGACTGTACGATTATTCATCGGATTGGTTACAGCAATGATCGAATTGATTCTTGCTTTGCGGTGGAGCGCGAATAATCCACTTCGTTGTTGGCCTTCTCGTTGCCAATAAGCAATGCCTTGCTGTTCATTTAATTTTCTACCATTTCCGCTGCGCAAAAACTTTTGTTGTAGGTAATAATTATGTTTTTCTTTCGCACTTCCTTTGGCTTGCTGGTACTTTTGTGGAATGCCCTTAATACTCATCCAACCCAAATGCAAAACCTGACCAACCTTAAGCGTCGTATTCATCAACTGGTTGCGCGTCATCACTGTATCTAAAGACATTTTAAAATGATACTTGGCAATTCGATAAAGATTATCACCACTTTTTACCCGATAGCAAATGGGAATATATTGCATTGGATCAAAAGCAGACCATTTATAACGCTTAATCACCCGATTTGGAATGGGGACTTTTACCGCTGTACCAATGGAAACGACGGCATCTTTCAGCGAAGTATTATAATAATAAAGGTCATTCATCGATAAACCGTAGAATTTAGCCAAAGAATATAAGGTTTGTTTCTTTTCAATGGTGTGGACAAATATTTTTTCTTTAAAGTCTTCAAAGTTGATAAATATGGTATCTTTAGCAGTAAGAAAATTCGTACTATCTCCGGTGTCGTTGGCGATGCTTAGGGTTGTGGATGCTAAAATTATCATCCATAACAAGTTCGCTTTACCAAAGCTTTTACCAGTCGAAAACGTCTTCGTCAAGTAGCGCCTAACCGTAGAAAGTAAATTTAGTAATTGTTTCTCATCAATGTTCATACGTAGTTGGTGTTGTTTGTTAGTACAAAAATATGAAAACTCTCGGTATTATTCCTGCTCGATATGCTTCAACTCGCTTTCCTGGTAAACCTTTGGTGGATATTTTAGGAAAATCGATGATTCAAAGGGTTTTTGAGCAAGTCCAAAAGGCAAAATTGATGGATAAAGTGATCGTCGCCACGGACGATCAAAGGATTTTTGAGCACGTCGTTGCTTTCGGTGGCGCGGTGCAAATGACGAAGACCGATCATTTGAGTGGAACGGATCGTTGTGCGGAAATCGCAGCAAACTTAGCGGAATTTGATCTCGTTGTTAATATTCAAGGGGACGAACCTTTTATCGACCCTTCCCAAATTGATCAATTAATTCAATTATTACACGATCGGCAAGACTTCGACGTTGCCACTTTGGCAAAGAAAATTAAGGAAGAAGAGGAACTCTTTAGTCCCAACGTCGTAAAATTAATTTGGACGCGGACACAGCAAGCCATTTATTTTAGTCGAAACCCGATTCCCTTCGTTAGAAATGCAGCGCGGGAAGCTTGGTTGGCGCAGCAAGATTATTATAAACATATCGGTATTTATGCCTTTCGGCGAACAGAGTTGTTGACTTTGGCGGCACTAGCTCCGAGTCGCCTCGAACAAGCAGAATCTTTAGAGCAGCTGCGTTGGTTAGAAAATGGCTATCGAATTGGTATCGGCATTACCAAATTAGAATCTATCGGTATTGATACGCCCGAAGATCTCAAAAAAATCCCAAAAAAATAACTATGAATTACTGTAGCAATTGTGGCACAAAAGTGAATTTTCAAGCGGTACCAGAGGATCATCTTCCCCGTCATGTGTGTCCACAATGTACTTTGATTCATTACCAAAATCCCAAAATCGTTACGGGGTGTTTGCCTATTTGGGAAGATAAAGTGCTTCTTTGTAAGAGAGCTATCGAACCTCGTCACGGATATTGGAATATTCCGGGCGGCTACATGGAAAACGGAGAAACGGTAGAGGAGGGCGCGGTGCGAGAAGTATGGGAGGAAGCTTTTGCAAAGGTAGAAATAATTGGTTTACATACGCTGTATAGTATTCCACACGTCAATCAAGTCTACTTACATTTCTTGGCTAATATGACTACGCTGGATTTTAAAGCGGGCGTTGAAAGTCTTGAGGTAGCATTATTTAAAGAAGAAGACATTCCTTGGGACAATATCGCCTTTACTTCTTCTACTTTTAGTTTAAAATGCTTCTTTTCAGATCGTAAAGCGGGCATCCGTCAGCTACATCGGAGTAAGGTGTAAGGTTTATCTACACTAAAATTTTTACAATACGGATGCGTCAAAAGAAAGTGGCAATAAGTCTTTCGCTCGGTCCAATACGTAAATCTCACCTTCTTCTCCTTGCATAATAATTTGAATGTCCTGTTGATGCTTTTGTTCCGTTTCACAAATGACTTGTCGGCACGCGCCACAAGGAGAAACGGGGGCAGTGAGGGCTTGCCTAGGATTTTTAGCCGTTACCGCAATGGCCGTTATGGCGACCTTGGGATATTGCGACGCGGCGGCGGCAATGGCGACGCGTTCGGCGCACAAACAAAGCGGATAAGAAGCATTTTCTTGATTACTTCCGCCAATCATTTTTCCATTAGCCAATAATAAACTTGCTCCTACTTGAAACTTAGAATAAGGAGCGTACGCATCCGCTAAAGCAGCTTTCGCTAATTGTAGTAAAGCTTGAGCTTCCTCGCTTAAATCTTTGGTTTCTTGGTATACTTTGAGGGTAGTGGTAAGGCTGATCTCCTTCATTTTTTCGATTTTTAGGTCATCTTTGTTTGCAACTAAAGTTAGGATACTAGCGTAAGTACTAAGACCATTTAATGGTAAATAATTTATCTTGGTACTTAAGTAGGTTTACCTAATAAATTCACTAATTTATGACGAGTAAATTTTGTTTCACGCTTCGTTAAAAAGCCTTGAAAACCAATGGTTTCCTGCATTTTTTGCCTCGATTGAAGCAAAATTTTCTTCCGTCAAAATCACCAATCTATTTGGTAAACCTACTTACTTATTTTTTTTTTACTTAAATAATGGTTTGATTTAAATTTTTACGATTAAGCAAAATTTAAATTTTGTAAGGCTTTCGCCGAACTTAAAGTTGCCAAATGTAAGCAATTAATGTAGTAAAACACACCAAATTACTTTCTATACATATGCAAGATTTAGACCATGTTTTAAATCATAAACTTTGGTAGCGGAAAAACATTAGGGCAAGCCTTTTTTGCGAAGTGCTAATTTAAGCTAACTTCTTTAGAACAAAAATGCAGAATTCTAGAAAAATCCTATAAATTTGCAGCCTCAATGAAGTAGCAGTCAAGAAAGAAACGCCCAGAAAAAGCCTATTTAAAAATACAGCAATATTTTGAAAATACAAATTGTAGCAACGTATCGTTGGATCGACTGCAAATAGATTTTCAAACAACTTCTAAAATTTTAATCGAAATTTTTACTATGAACAATATCTTAGTCATTGGAGCAGGAAGGTCTTCCTCAGCGCTAATTAATTATGTACTTGATCAAGCTAAAAAGTACGCTTGGTTTGTGACCGTAGCTGACTTTGATCCGGCTTTAGCGGAAGCAAAAGTAAATAATCATCCCAATGGAAGAGGGACTTGGTTAGATGTGACGAAAGTCAATGACCGCCGAGAATTGATTGAACGAGCGGACATCGTCGTTTCGCTTTTACCCGCACATTTACACTTAGAGGTGGCACAAGATTGTATTCGCCTTAAAAAACATCTAATTACAGCTTCCTACGTTTCTAAGGAGTTGTACAGTTTAGGGGACGAAGCACAGGCTCGAGAATTGATCTTCATGGGGGAAATGGGATTAGATCCGGGGATTGATCATATGTCTGCCATGCAAAAAATTGATGAAATTAAAGAGAAAGGGGGAAAATTAACGGCTTTTCGATCTTACACCGGAGGCTTGATCGCTCCCGAAAGTGACAATAATCCTTGTCATTATAAATTTACTTGGAATCCACGAAATGTAGTGCTCGCGGGACAGGGAACAGCACAATACCTAGAGAAAGGTAAATTTAAATATTTACCATACCGGCGATTATTTGAACAATACTGGGTTGTGCCCATTCAAGGCATGGGCGATTACGAAGTCTACGCCAATCGAGATTCTTTATTATATCGAGAAATCTATGGCTTAAAGGATATTCCCAATATTTTGCGCGGCACTATTCGTCACCTAGGCTATTGTGATGCTTGGAATGCATTGGTGAAAATTGGTCTAACGGACGGCTCTTTCCCACTTTTAGAATCGGATGACCTCAGTTATTACAGTTTAGTCGAAGCTTATCTCGGCGATTCCTACACGACGGGTACACTCAAAGAAAGAACGGCAAAATTCTTAGGGGAAGAGATCGATTCTCCCGTGATGGAAAAATTGGAATGGTTAGGTTTGTTTAGCACCAAGCGCATCAATCTAAGTAATGCAACACCTGCGTTGATGCTCGAAGCTTTGCTTTTGGAAAAATGGAAATTAGAGGAAACGGATAAGGACATGATCATCATGCAGCACGAATTTGAATATGAGCTGGAAGGCAAAAAAAATCTGCTCACTTCCACGATGGTACTCAAAGGAGAAAATGCTAGAGATACTGCCATGTCAAAATTGGTCGGTGTACCCTTAGGTATCTTCGTGAAATTGGTCATGCTCGGCAAAATCAAGTCGAAAGGTGTCAATATTCCCGTGATGAAGGAAGTTTACGAACCCGTTTTGCAAGAACTTATCGATTTTGGCGTTGAGTTTATAGAGAAAAACGAAATCTTGGATTAATTCATCGGAGCTGTTTTAAAATGAGCTTGGCACTCGGCACTTATTTTAAAACAGCTTCCTCCCCTAAATCATTCTTTTGTTGCAAAAGCTTTTTTCTAGTTTCGACTTAACAAGTGTCAAGGCATTGCAGCTTTTTCAAATCTTTCGGCAAGTCTCCGTCATCCTAATCAATATTTTATTGACGAAGACGATGCTTAGTCAGGTCGATATCGGTATCTACGAATACCTGATTTACATCGGAAGTGCGCTTAGCTTTTTCTGGCTCAATGGTTTGTTGCACGGGATGCTGCCCGTTTTTCCAGCATACGATCCCGCCGCAAAACGTCGCTTCCTCTTCAATAGTTATTTGTTGTTTCTGGGCTTGACGGTGCTACTTTGCAGTCTTTTATTGTTTGGGAAAGATTTTATTGTTCCCTTTTTTACAGGCAAATCAACCTTACCCTTTTACTATCCTTTTTTACTGTATTTACTCTTAAACTTGCCTACTTACGTCGTAGAGTATTTCTATTTGTTGAATGATCGATCGAGGGCTTTAGTGGGTTGGGGAGCTACAGCGTTTGGTGCGCAACTACTCGCCGTATTACTACCCGCTTTTTTAGGCGCTGGATTGGAAGGTAGCTTTTATGCCTTAATATTTGTTGCCTTACTCAAACATCTCTGGACTTGGTATTTGTTGTCCCAAATGGCTACGTTTAAACTAGATTGGCCACAGCTAAACGCGTATTTACGGATTGCTTTACCCTTAGTGTTGTATGCACTAGTTTCTGGTTTTGCCCAAGTTTTTGACAATTGGTTAGTAGGATGGTATTATCAAAGTGAGGCGAGTTTTGCTATTTTTAGATATGGTGCTAGAGAATTGCCACTAACGACAGCCTTAACGAGTGGCTTAGGTGCAGCGATGATTCCGATTTTAGCAAAAGATTTTTCGGCGGGACTTCCAGCCTTGCGCCAGAAAGCTTTACGGTTGTACCATCTACTTTTTCCAATTAGTATTGTGCTAATTTTGTGGAGTGAAAAATTATTTCCCTTAGTTTTCAATGAGGACTTTACGGCGAGCGCTGCCGTCTTCAATGTGTACGTACTAATTATGAGTAGCCGCCTCTTATTCCCACAAACCGTTTTGGTGGCTCTAAAAGAAACGAAGGCTATTCTAGTGATTTCAATCCTAGAAATTTTACTGAATATCCTGCTCAGTATTTACCTCGTGCAATCTTTCGGAATGGTGGGCATCGCCATTGCGACTGTATTTGCTTTTTTATTTGAGAAAATAGCCATCGCGATTTATCTGTGGCAAAAATTCAATATCGCGATCCAACGTTACACGCCCTTGGGATGGTTTTCTTTTTATTGTGCGGGCTTATTTGCTGCTTATCTTTGGGTTAGTGTTTAATCGTTTTTCCTACCTTATTTTTTAGTTTTCTTTAGTTTAAAATACTCACTTACCGTCCTGTTTCAGTTTCTCAAAATGCGTATCTTTCTCATTTTGAGAATCAATTATTTTTTTTCGTTTCTGGTAGTTGTCTGTAAATCAGTGAATTGTGTTTAGGTACGAATTTGTTACTGCTAAACTCAATTGAAGAACTTTACATAACCTTTTAAAGGCGCATTTACCATGAATACTATCTACCAAGCTGAAAACAATTACCTCAATCAAATGGAAAAACCTGAAATTCCAGATTTGTGGTATCTGATTTTTGGCATTATATTAATCGTGTTTAGCAGTTTTAAAGTAGAAGCACAAGATCTAAGTTTTAATAATCTTGTTCCCGCTTCCGTTACGGTCTGCGAAGGCAGTGAAACGTTTACCATTGAATTTTCTAATATTTCTACGGAAACCTTATCCAATGTGGAAGCGGTAATCAGCTTACCTACGGGGATGAACTACCTTAGTTCTAGCTTATCCGAAACGTCTAATTTCAATGTGCAAGAAGCCAATGTCTCTAACGACGCGGCGCTTACTTTTTCCATCGACGATCTTCCACCCGCCGCAACGGTAAATTTTACCCTACAAGCTGATGCAGGATTTGCAGCGTACACCGCACAACTTGCCGGGACTATTTTTGCCAATCAAATCACGATTAATTACAATGGCGATTCTCAGTCTGAAACGATGGATGCGTACAATATTTTATATCCGGCACTTTCCATTACGCAGGTGAGTTCCATGACCAATACTGTTTTTGTCGGTCAAGCATTTACGAGAACCATCACAATTGTCAATGGCGGCTATGGTTCGCTATCCAGTTTTGTCTTAAAGGACATTCTTGACGAAAATCTCAGCTTTACCGCTGTTGATCTCGGCAACTTGAATACCAACACGGGAGAAGTTACTTTTTCCGCAGCAGATTTTGTCGGGGTCGGAAATGGAGATGGAATGCTAGATCAAAATGAAGCACTGGTTGTTACCCAAACGCTTACCGCAGCAGCTTGTAACAGTGCGCAAGATCAATTAATCGCCTACTGGGGATGCGATGGACAAACCACGGGAAGTAATATCAAATATCCCTACACGACGATTAAATTATTTGCCCCTAATTTATCTATCTCCGCGCAACCGAGCCTCGCAACTTGCTTCGACGAATCCGCCGATGCACAACAATTGACTATTACCAACAATGGCTCAGGACCCGCCAATCTCCTCGAAATGGAAATTCTACCCAATCAGCAGGATGAATATACTCGAGTTGATCCAGCTAGTATTAAGTACGAACTCAATGGTGTGACAACAAGTTTAACCCCGACCGCTACGCAAAATGCTACTGGCTACGATTGTTTAGGGGCAAACCCTATTGATGGATTTACGGTTGATTTACCTACGATTCAGCCGGGCGAAACCGTTTATTTGCGTTGGGATAATTATACCTGTACGACGGCTTATTGTGGAAATGTTCACTTCGTAGGATGGAAATATGAAAGTAGTTACACCGATATGTGTGATAAAAATCAATATAGCAAAAGTGGAAATGGACAATCCAATCAGGAAAAAAATATGGGAACATTTCATGAGTCTCCTTCTGATATTTTGGATGGTCAATTGGCAACGTACGTCATGAATATTAATACCGCTACGTTCAAATTGCCGGAAGGAAATGGAGCGTATTTTGAGGCAGTTTTTAAAGTTCCACTTGGTCTAACGTGGAGTGGAAACGCAGTAGATTTGCGCTATGAAAGTGGTACGGATAGCTGGACGGCAGACCAAGTAAATTATAATAGTACAACGAGAGAAATAAAAGCGAAGTATAGCTTACCCATTCCCACAAACTTTTCTTTGACGCATTCTCATTTTGATTTAGACTTAACGGCGGATTGCAGCAACGGCGGTGGAATGGTAACGCTAGGCATGCAATTGTTCTACGTCATGGATGCAAGTTGTACGGACGCTTACCATATTCCAATGACTTGTTTAGAAACACCACAAACTCAAATCCATTGTCCGGGTAATTGTAGCGAAGGTCTAGGGTTTAGTAGTTTCTCAATTGAGCGGACTAGCTTTGGACAATCCGATAATGATTTAGATGGATTACCAGATGCGACGAACCAACTTGATTTTTAAAAAGTAAAGTCGAAGCGAGTAATGGCCAGTGATACTTTTAATACCATTTTTACGGGGACGATTAAAACCTCAACAAACTTTCCGAGTTGGTCTTACGCTTACGCAAAATCAGAACTTCCTTACGGAAATGATCTCGGCATTTTATCGGCGCAAGTTAATAT
>CALFBG010000314.1 GCA_937951685.1 uncultured Saprospiraceae bacterium
AAGAAAAAGAAGTTGCAACTCACTTCGAATATGCCAAACCACGTTCCTACATCGGCGACGTACACTTCGCCCAACAAAATTACAAAAAAGCCTTATCGCAATATCAATTGGCCATCACCAATATTGTTCTCGGATTTAAAAATTTAGACTATCGGAAAAATCCGAAACTCTCTCAGGTAGATTTTAAAAAAGAACTACTCGCACTCCTCGGTAAAAAAGCAAATTGCTTTTATCAATTGACTTTACTTGGAGATAGGGAAGAAGACTTTGCGCAGTTGATGGAAAGTACGAACGGCGTCGCCATGAATTTATTGGATTCGATTAGTTTGGATTATACGGTAGATGCCGATAAGCAATTTTTGTTGGAACAAAGTTATGCGATTTATGAAATTGGAATTGACTTAGCGATGCACCAAGGAAACATTGATCGTGCGTTTATGCTTTCCGAGCAAAGTAAAGCGATGGTTTTGTCGGAAGGAATCAATCGTAAAAAAGCACAACTACTCGCCAACATTGACGAAGAGAAAAGAGCCAAGTTGCAACGGATTGAAAAAGACATTTCGACCTGTAATATCAAAATGCAAAAAGCCAGCGACGAAGCCACGATTGCTCAATTGCGCGATGAAAAGTTTGCGCTGACGCGGGCTTATCAAAACATCATTGAACAAATTGAAACGAACGAAAGTTTTCAAGCTGCATTGGCGAATAAGCACGATTTTGACTTAGTAGAAATTAAAGCAGCTTTGAAAAAAAGGGACATGGGAATCCTTGAGTTTTTCGAAGGCGAACAATTCATTTTTGCTTTTTACCTTGATCCAGAAACGGAAGCTTTACAGGCAGAGAAAATTCCCAAAACGGAATCTTTGAGCCTTGCCTTGAAGACAATTGTACCCAATCTTTTACAGCGAGCGGATGAATTATATTTACAACAAGCCTCCCTTGTTTATGAAAAACTACTCGCGCCACTCTGGGGCGATCGCTTGCCCAAACGCTTGGTCATTATTCCTGATGGCATCTTGGGTAGCATTCCTTACAACGTGCTCTTAACGGAAAAAATAGGAATTGACGCCGTTGAGGATTTTGCCGATTTGCCTTATCTTTTTTATCAAACGAGTTTGAGTATGGCTTTCTCTGCGGCTACTTTACTGAACCATGATTTACAATTAGCAAGCGAACAACAGCAAGCGCAGTTGATTGCCTACGCACCGTCGTTTAGAGCGGGAGGAGCGCCGGAACAACGGGCTTTGTTTGCGGAAGCAGATCGTGCAACTTTGATGGATTTAGTTTTTAACAAAGCAGAAGTGAACGCCTTGGAGGAAAATTTTATTTGTAAAAAGGTGATGAACGAAAAAGCGACAAAATTGCATTTTTTGGAGCACGCTGTGGACTATCGCAATGCGCACATCGCCGCGCACGCCCAAGTTAATATCGACAACTCCGATATGTCCTTCATCGCTTTTTCGAATGTTTTGGATACGACAGATCAGCATTATAAATTGACTGTTGACGAATTATACGGGCTACATTTACCGATGAATATGGTGGTGTTGAGTGCCTGCGAAACGGGTGTTGGCAAAGCCGTGAAAGGGGAGGGGATTATCAGTATCGCTCGTGGTTTTGCTTACGCTGGTGTGCGGAGTATCGTTACGACACTTTGGAACGTCAATGATTTATCCACGTCGATCTTAGTGGGACATTTTTACGAACGCTTGGATCAACAACAGTCCAAAGATATTGCCCTACAAAGTAGCATGAAAGATTACCTACAAAATCCCGAGATTGATTTAACGCGGAAGCATCCGAAGTATTGGGCAGCTTTTACGGTTATTGGAAATACAGAAGCGATTCTTTTGCAGCATCCACGTTCGTGGTTTTGGTATGTGGGTTTCGTAGCGGTTCTTGGTTTGATGGGTTGGGGAGTTGCTCGTTGGAGAATGCGTGCTTAGAAGTTCCTCAAGATTCAAGCGATCATTTTTGATCATAATAATTCGATTGCTAGTATTACCGTTAGAATAATTAATCGGAAAAGCATCAAATTCAGCTTGAGAGGAGATTAAATGCATCAAAATAATTTCACATACAGCAGGCTTGTAAGTCAATCTTATGAATTGCCAGCAAACCCTAAAATCCCGAAGGGAGGTCAAAATGCTGCTTAGGATAAAATCCTGTCGGCTTAAAATAACTTTCTGATAAAAGTCCTGAATGGGCGACATAATTATTGACAAATATAAGCGCCCTCATCATCTTTATATGCTTTTATTAAAATAGTGCTACACTTCTTTTAAAATATTTTTTGCGATAAGCTGCTTGTTGATGCTCAGCTAATCTAAAAATGCCTATTAGATGCTGCTACAAAACCTCCAGACCTAAATCCTAATTTGTTCTCGTTCGTCCGCTTATAATTCGAAAGCGGTAAGAGAATTGATTAGCAATAAGAGCACTACGACTTACGCGGTGCTTTTATTTACGCTTCTAATATTTTCTGCAACTGTTCCGCCTTCGCTTTATAAATATCCTTATCATTCGCTAGGCTTAAAAAACGGTCAAGATTTTGTGCTAATTCTGCCTTTCCTTTTTTGGTCGGTTGGATTTCGTATTGTTTGAGTAAGCTAATAATTTTTTTCCAGTGAATGACATCTTGTGGATAGCCCGTTGGATAAACATTTAACTGAATTATTTTTTCAAAACTTTCTGCGGCAAGGGGATAATTTTCGACCTTCAAATAGTCGTTCGCTGCTTGGTAATTTTTGAAAAATAGTACATCAGCAGTTTTGGTTTCTTCCCCTCGAATAAGATCAGCTTGGGCATAATTTGCATTATTTTGTAAAAAATCTTGCAACGGATCGTTCTGCCAGTAGGAGACACTAAGTCCAATCAATAAAATGATCGAAGCGGCGATGGCGATCCATTTCAACGGAAAGCGTTTTGCGGCAGTCGGTGCAGGGCGAGGCGTAGCCGTTTGACTTTGCTTTTCCCAGCCTTTAACTTCTTGCTCAAAAGCTTCGGTGCGCAAACTACGGAAGCCCGCGAAGATCGTTTGGTATTCTGATACTTTTTGCTTTAGTTCCGGTTCTGCCGATAGGCGTTGCTGAAAAGCTGCCTGCTCGGCGGGCGCTAATTGATTCGCTAAATATTTTTGTATTAAGTCAATTTCATTCATCCGATAAAAATTTACTAAATAGTTCGTGAAAATTGTCTGGGTGGTTAAAGGTAATTTTACGAATTACTTATGTCTGAGTTAAAATAAAGAAGCTACTTTTAAAACTTCCTAGCGCTGAAAATTTCAGCCTAATTGTTGGTTGACGCGGACGATTAGTATCCAGCGGCTTGTCCATCTTTCCTAGATTCCGAAGCCCCGTAATAAACTCCTTGTATTGGGTCCCACTTAATCGCTTGATAGCCTCCGTAACTACCTAAACTAAAGCTTACTTTGTGCCCTTTACGCATTAAACCACGAACCGTCTTATAATTTATCCCTGATTCTAGCAAAACGTGACCACCTGTGAGCATTTTTTCTCCAGTTGGTTGCGAAGAACCGGTATGTTGCATCCGTGGAGCATCTCCAGCTTCTTGTAAATTCATGCCAAAATCAATCAAATTCATCACGATTTGCGCATGTCCTTGTGGTTGCATCGCGCCACCCATCAAACCAAAACTGACCCAAGGAACACCATCTTTGCTAATAAAAGCGGGAATAATCGTGTGAAAAGGGCGCTTATTGGGTGCGATAACGTTGTAATGTCCGGCCTCAAGGGCAAATAGTTCTCCTCGATCTTGCAACATAAAACCCAATTCGGGCGGAACCATTCCCGAACCCATGCCACGGTAATTGCTTTGAATCAAAGAAACCATATTTCCATCCTTATCGGCAACGGTTAAATAAATGGTATTGCCATGTTCTACTGTTCCTGCGAGATATTGCCTAGCGGCGCGTTCCTTAATGAGCTTTCTTCTTTCGTTCGCATAATCTTTGGAAATTAATGCTGCTACGGGAAGTTTGTTAAACGCTGGATCCGCATAGTATTTTGCTCGATCTTCAAACGCTAATTTTTTGGCTTCGATAAAATGATGCGCATAGTCTACACTTCCAAATCCCATTTGTCGGACGTTGTAAGCTTCCATAATATTTAAAATCTGTAACGCAGCAATTCCTTGTCCATTCGGAGGCAATTCCCAAACGTCGTAGCCTCGGTAATTGGTCGATACTGGTTCTACCCATTCTGAAGTGTGTTTCGCCAAATCGGCTTTCGTCAAAACGCCACCTTGTGATTGTAAAAAGCTGGCAATGGTTGCGGCCATACTGCCGGAATAAAATGCATCTCGACCACCTTTAGCAATTTTTTCGTAAGTATTGGCTAAGGCTGGATTCTTAAATCGTACTCCTTTCGCAGGTGCTTTGCCATCGGGCATATAAGTTGCCGCAAAATTGGGATAATCTTTAAATCTTCGGGCGGATAGTTCGAGATAGTAGGCGATGAGTTCCGTTACAGGAAAGCCTTTTCTAGCATAATCAATGGACGGCGCTAAAATTTTTTCCATCGAAAGTTGACCAAATTTTTTGTGCATTTCAAACCAGCCATCTACGCAACCCGGCACGGTGACGGGGAGCGCACCGTAGGCAGGAATCTTATCCATTCCTCGATCTTGGAAAAACTTCAAATTTAATTTTTCGGGCGATCGACCACTGGCGTTCAATCCAAAAAGTTTTTTATCTTTTGCACTCCAAATAATAGCAAATAAATCTCCTCCAATACCAGAACCCGTTGGTTCCATCAAACCCAAGGCTGCATTTGCCGCAATCGCCGCATCAATGGCATTACCACCATTTTTTAGGATATCTAATCCAATCTGGGTAGCTAGAGGATGACTCGTCGCCACCATTCCGTTGGAAGCAATCACTTCGGAACGCGTTGCGAAGCTTTCTCCCGTGATGCGATCTTGCGCAACTAAGTGCACGCTGAGCAAGCAAAATATAAGACAAAAGAAGGTGGAGTTGATTTTCATTTTATGACGGATTGAAATCGTTTGAAAATGATCGTTGGACAAGGTGTTTAGCTAAAGGCTAAATTCGCTTTGAGCAACTAATAAAAAGGGGCTATTTTGTAGAGCGGTTTTTAGCAAGCGTTAGTAGTACTATTTCAAGTGCATTAATTTTCGCAGCTTTTCCAGACACTTAAAACGTCTTTGTCGTACCGCAACGGTACTTGATACCTTCATTTTAACGGCAATGGCATCGTCGGCATTTTCTTCGATGAAGCTCAGTTGAAGCAATTCCCGACAGGGCGCATCTAACTGTGCTAATAAGTTTTGCACCAAAACTTTGGAAGAATGCTTTTCGTAATAATCATAAATACCGGGTTGCTGAAAATCAGGCTCAAATTCTTCGTCCCATTCGCCGACCGAATACTCTTTCTTCCGCGCCAGTTTAGTCCAGTATTTCAAGAAATAATTTTTCCCAATACCAAACAAATAGGATTGTAAGCTACTCTGTAGCGGAGGGACTAATTTACCATCTTTGATGTTGAAATAAAAACTAGTGAAGGCTTTGGTGTAAATATCGAGTACTTCTTCCTCTGGCAGTGCGTGGTGTTTGTAAAAGTACGCACAAAAGAAAGATTTATACTTTTGATACAAAGCGTTGAGTAAAGTGCGATCACCTGACTTTATTTGTTTCAATAAATGCTCGTCTTCTAAGTATTTGTTACTCATTAATCTATCCTAATGGCGGTTCGTTAGTGCTAATCAGCTAAAATCAGCTTAAAGTTAAAAAAAACAGACAAATAACTACCAAGACAAAATGATATTACCATTAAATAGTGTTCTATTTTGTGTAGGATTTGAGCAACAAAGAGGCTGTGCCAAAGAGGATACACGTTAAGAAGTGATTTCGTTTGTCTTGGTACTTAATAATATAGTTGCTTTTAAAAGAGCTTCATCACTTTAATTTTAAAACAACTTCTATATGCTTAGCCACATTGATAATTTCATAAAAGCAAAAAAAAATATTAGCAGGATACTAACGTTTTGCAAAAGGAATGGATTAAGGAAGTAGAAACATCGTTTTAAAACAACCTCTATCATAACCTCAAAAAACTTTGTGTCTTGATGGTCAAACTGAGAAATTGTTTTACCACAACTTCTGATAGTAATGATTTTAAGTTTTTCATCGCAGTCCAGCATGGATATTCAGTCATCCGGCTAAAAGCTAAAATAACTTCTAACTGTAAAAAGATACTTAAGAATCAGGCGCGAAGTAAACTTTATTTGCCACTGGTACGTACGCAGAAATGCCGCGTTCAGTGGCTTTTTTTAACAATTTTTTCTAAGAAAGTTATTTTACCAATTTCCGGCGTAACTCAAATCTTGCCCAGACTTTTCTGCTAAATAGCCGTGCTTAACGGATAGGATTTGTCGAATGTGGAGATAGTCGTGTGCCAACCAATTACTCAGAAAAAAGGCGGCGCTTCTCGGGCCTAAGCTTGGATGTAGCGAGGTGTTTTCCCAATGCGTGGGCTTAGCTTGTCGCAACCAATTAATATTTTCAACCCTCGCCGATAGGAACTTCTCAAGGATGGTCGGATAATCTTGCTGTGCATAGTTTCGATCTTTGACCCAAACTTCAGGATCAATGGGCGGTAGCGTTGCGTTGGGTGTTGCTAAGCAAATTTCCACGCGTGCTCGAAAGTCTTCTATTTCCTCGTCGTAGAGATGACAAACAATTTCTAGCAAAGACCAACGAGTCGGTTCCGCTTTCCATTGATATAATGCTTCCGGTAGACCTTGCAAAAGATATTGAAATAGTTTGCTGTGTTGCGCAAGTTGGTCAATGATGGCTGTGGGTTGAAGCATATCGGAGGCTCTTGATAAAATTGATTTACATTCGTTATTCTTGGCAATCGTAGTAATAGCGTTCTATCACGTCGTAGGCATTGAGACTTGGAACAAAAGCGATTTTAGCAACGATTCGTCCCGAAGGATCTACTTGATACTGGAAATCGGTGCTAGTCGTTTGGCCAGGATACCGAATACTGTCTAAGGCAAAACTATTATCAGGGTAGCCAAAACTTAAGTTTGGCAATGCCATCGGATTAGATAAGTCCGAAAAAGAATAAACGGTAGTTTCTGGCGTACTCCCGGCGGTCACAAGATAACTGATGCTTAGTTTTTTTCCATTATTGTCGTAGCTGAACGTTCCAACACTAGGTGGATTTCCAAATTGTGGTTGCGCATTTTCAATTTTCGTCAGCGTGCCATTATCGTAAAAAAAACTTGTTGTTTGCATTAATTCGGTCGGCGCACCAGGAGAAATACTCGTATAAAAGCGAGTGATACTGCGTTGGTTGTCGATGTATTCGTATTGGTAATAACGGGAAGGTGCACCGGAGAAAGTTCGCCAACGATGTTCAATGCAATTGCCCTGCGCATCGTATTCAAAATAATCGTAGTCTTCGTAAGTATTGGAGCTGCTACTTTTAAGGGTTCGTTTGCTCAATTGTCCCGCTTCGTTATAGATCGCACGGTATATCGTACTGGTAACAGGTTCGTTGGGCTGATACTGATAAAAGACGATTTTGGCTAAGCGATCTGGAAATTCGCAGTTCTCGACTGGATTCGTCGCCTCGTCTTTTTTACAAGCGCTTAAAAGTATTAGGCAGGTCGTTGTGGCAAGTAATAACTTTTGTAACATAAATAGATTTTAAATAAGGACATTGCAACAATCGCAATAATTGTTCCTGCAAAGTATTTCCTGCACAAAATTTACTCTAAGATGATTTTTTGCTGTACGTTGAATTCCTCAATCTGAAGCCGCAAAACATAAAGACCGCTGGGTAAAAAACTAAGATCAAGTTGACGACCGACTTGATTCGTCTGAAAAACGGTTCTCCCCAAATGATCAAAAACACTGATTTGCTGTACTTGTCGATCCGTCGGTAAATCCAGATTAATGTTTCCACTGCTTGGATTGGGAAATACCTTGACTTGTTGATTCAGTAAGGTCTCTTCCACGGATACGATGCTACAGGCGCTGTAAACGCGTGCTAAATTTTTGCAGTCTCCTAAGTTTTGACTAAAATCAAAATCTCCATTGATCGTTGTTGCCAAATAATCGCAAATGCCTTGTGCCGCACAATTACTAAGCTGACTATTTTTAGTGACGTATAAGTTTTCGCTGATGCTCATGCTATGGTCGAAGCCGTTGAGTTGGCTTAAGTTATTATTTTCCAAAAGAAATAAACTGCCTCCAATCGTATTCAATTGTGCAAAAGCATCTAGTTGTAGTAAAGTGTCGTTTGCTTCAATCCGCAAGTCGCCAGCAATACTATTAAGGTTATGTAACCCGGTCAAAACGCTTAGGGAATCATTGTCATAAATCTCTAGGTCTTCGACAATCTGCTCAAGTTGAGCGAGCCCATCGAGCGATTGCAAACTTTGATTGCCACTTAGGAGTAGGCTACCACCCAGTTGATCTAGTTGTTCGAGTCCATCGAGGCTGACTAAGCTCGGATTGTTGACGACGTTCAAAAAATCTCCAATGGTAGTTAGTTGTTCTAAACCATTTAGGGTTTTCAGATTGAGGTTGTTCCGGATATTAACGGCTCCGTTCACGCGAGTTAAATTATTCAATCCAGAAAGATCAACTAGGGCAGGATTATCATCAATGGTGAGCCGACTGTTGAGCGATTTGATGTTTTCCAAACCAGCAAGGTCGACTAAGTTGGTGTTGCCATTGATGTAAATAATTTCTTGGATCGAGTCTAGGGCATTGAGTTCGGAGAGAGAACTCATCGCAATATTGCGGTAGCAATAAAAAGAACCAGCGATCCATTCTAGTCGCTCAAAAGCATCGAAACTCGTCAATGTTTCGTTGTCAAAAATTTCGAGATTTTTGGAAATAAATTGTAAGGAATCGAAGCTGTTCAAGCTCGTCAAAGTAGGATTATAACCGATGATCAAATCTCCTTCGATGCGATCTAATTTATCCAAACCAGCTAAGCTCGTTAGCAACGGATTGTCGGTAACGATTACGTCATCTTTTGCGTAGCGGAGATTGAGGGCACTGATGTCCGTCAAGCGATCATTGAATTGTAAATAAAGTTTGCTCAGTACAAAAGGGAGCAATTCTAAGCCATTAAGGTTTTCGAGGGAGTCATTGTACGTAATATTGACGAAACCACCGACGTAGCCGAGTTTGTCCAAGCCAGTTAAGGTTTTTAAAGCATCGTTACTCTTAATGGTCATGTTTCCCGTGACCGAAAAAAGTTGATCCAAACCCTGCAAATCTTGGAGCAATTCGTTATTGTTGACCACGAGATCTCCAAAGACTACTTTAATTGAATCTAGCCCCGCAATATTATTAATGCTATCTCCTGAGATTTTCAAGCTACCATTGATTTCGGTACAATCTGGATACGTTGCGACGTAAGTATCAACTTCCATTTGATTGTTAAACGTTACGCCACCCGTTGGGCACTGTGCAATTAGGGCTTGGGCGCAAAAAAATAAATGAAATAACAATAATAGCGGGAGGCGGTATAATTTCATAAGAATAGTTTGTACAAGGCAATTAATTTGAATCTTGCTTAGTACAAAGTGTACTAAGTAGCAATATATGATTTTTTTGCAAATGAACTAAGGAGATCTTAAAGCTGTTCTTTGACTTCATAAAAACGGTAATGAGTCAATATTCGATGCCTGTTATCGTAGCGAATTGGCGAAGTGCGCAGTAATTTTTTTTTGTTAAGACGCCTTACAAAGGTAAGTAAAAAATACAAATGGAGAATGACAAAAACTGTTTATTATCCGTCAGAAAGAGGGGATAGAAAGGTCTCAGCGCCAATGCGAAAGGACACATTGGCGCTGAGCAAGGATAAAAGCTTAAAATTTATATTTGTTTAACGATTATCAGATTTCTTAATGTTACCCTTAGCATCTACTTCTATAATTTCGGAATTATAAACGTCTTGCAATAAACGCTCTTCGGTAATGATATCTCGTAAAGATTTTTGTGCGATCGGATCGAAATCTTGAATCCCGACAATTTTTAACTGGGTACGACGGTTGAGCTGATGTTCCTTTTCGGGGCATTTTGCACCATTGCCACAATCATTGACCAAAGCGGATTCTCCGTATCCTTTTGAAGTTAAGCGGGAAGGATCAATGCCCCCAAACGCTACGAGGTAATCTACTGCCGCGATGGCTCTTTTTTCCGATAAAGACAAATTATAGGGATCTTTACCCCGCGCATCGGTATGTGAACCCAACTCTACGATAATTTTAGGATTATCTTTCAAAACGCCTACCAATTTATCCAATTCTAAGGCTGCATCGGGGCGAATCGCCCATTTATTATAATCGTAATAGATATTTTCAATATCAAAAGTTTTGTCTAGCGCTAATGGTTCTAGCTCTACGTTGGCTAAGAAAGTCCCCATTTGTAAGCCATTAGAAAGGACATCGGTTACACCGGGTTCTACGATTCCCAAACCGTCAAAGCAAAGAATACAACCCTCAATGTTGACGTAAGCTTCGATCCGCTTGTTTAAGTATCCGTCCCGTCTAATCATAATGGTATAATGATTACCATGTTCGAAGGTAAACTTGAAGGAAGGATGCGGATAATTTTCTAAAACGAGTTCTTCTTTATCTCGGGTGTTATTAAAAATTTCAATTCGAGCACTATCGATGGCATCTACGGTAGCTTCCCCACGCTGTGGCTCGGCGACGGTTACGTCAAAGATATAGCCGGGCTTTCTTTCCATTTTTAATTTAGCAAATATTTTTTCATCTGCTTTTTTGCCTTTGGTAGAAATCAGTTCGGATTTTTGAAAGAAGTGCTTTTTCTCCGCTACGATACTATATTCTTGCTCCAAAGGCAGCTTCACCGCAAAGAAACCATCTCGGTCCGTTTTCAATTCTGCTTGGAGGGTTTTTGTTTCAGCATCTATAATCTTGACGCGAACATTTTTCAAATACCCACTATTATCGGTGGAAGAAATATACGCTTCTAAGTGGACGTGCTGTGCCTGTAGGTGGGTGCTAAGCAGGAGTAGAACTAGGGGAGCTGCTAGTGCTTTGATAAGTTTCATGATGGTTGTTTTTTGCAGTTAATACAGTTAAATAACACAATTGAGACGGTAGATAGGCTTCTACGTAACCCAATTAAAAATTAAAGTTATCTTAAGATACGGTTATATGTTTTAAAAGTTTAATATTTAACCGTCAGATTTTTAATATTTTAAAAGGATAAAATAAAAGAAATTTACCTTGGGGGGACCAAGCTGTGTTTGTGTCACTGTCTTCTAAGAGCAATTTACGACAATATTTAGGCATTGTCAAGTTGATTGACTTAAGCTAACTGCAAGATTATCAGTGAGTTATTCGGCAAGATTTTTGTTGGAATACTTGTCGTAAAGACTTATTTAGAGTTGTTTTGTAGTCTATTGGTAGATTGTTTTAAGCTTTATTTTAAGCTTTTTCTTCCCAAATCATACAAAGATGAATAATCGTTGCGACCGCTTTTTCCATATCCTGTACGGACACCCATTCTTGCTTGGAATGAAATGCGTGTTCTCCCGCAAAAATATTAGGGCAAGGTAAGCCCATAAAAGACAGACGAGAACCGTCGGTTCCTCCTCGAATGCTCGAACAAACGGGTGTCAAGCCTGCTCGCTGAATGGCTTCTTTGGCGTTTTGTACAATTTGTGGATGCTGATCGAGCACTTCCTTCATATTACGGTATTGTTCCTTTATTTCGATCTTTGCCGTAGAATTGGGGTAATTGCTGAGTACCTGATCGACGATTTCTTGTACGAGTGCTTCGTTGGCTTGCAAGCCCGCTTCCGTAAAATCTCGGATGATAAACTGGATGCTCGCTTTTTCTGCAATGCCTTCGATTTTGACAGGATGAATGAATCCCTCTTTTTGTTCGGTCGTTTCGGGCGATAAACGATCCTTGGGAAGTGCTGCAACGATTTCGGAGACAATTTTTAGCGCGGATTCTAATTTACCTTTGGCAAAACCAGGGTGTGCACTTACGCCTTCTACCTTTACGACCATACCATCCGCAGAAAAGGTCTCATCTTCCATCGAACCGGCCATTTCTCCATCTACGGTATACGCAAAATCAGCGGCTAGTTTTTTCAAATCTGCTTTTTCTACCCCTCTACCAATTTCTTCATCGGGTGTAAATAAGATTTTAATGGCGCCGTGCTTTATTTCGGGATGCGTCATTAAGTAATTAGCCGCATCCATGATTTCAGCTATTCCTGCTTTATTATCTGCTCCCAATAAGGTTTTACCACTAGCGGTGATAATATCGTTGCCGTGCTGATCCGCCAAGTGTGGGTGCTCAGACTGCCGAAGTACGACTTTGGGATCATCGGGTAAAACTAAATCGGAACCATCGTAGTTGCGATGAATAATTGGTTTCACATCTTTACCACTAGCGTCAGGAGAAGTATCCATATGTGAACAAAAACAAATGACGGGAACGGTTTTGCTGGTATTGGCAGGAATGGTAGCGTAAACGTAACCATTATCGTCCATCTCTGCATCACTCAAACCGATCGCTAATAATTCTTCTACCAATAATCGACCGAGATTTTTTTGTTTGGCCGTAGAAGGGCAAGTAGGAGAGGAGGCATCTGATTGTGTATCAATCTTTACGTATCTTAAAAAGCGGTCTGTAACAGTATGGTCGATGGTTAGCATAAGTATGAAGTTCTAAAATGATTTGAAAGTAGCATTTAGCAGTAATGGCTTCTATACCACTACGATCTTAACGCAACGCTAAAGTAAGAACTTTGTCTATTTTTAAAGAACTTTATCTCATAAAAAAACGACAAGCCTTGCGACTTGCCGTAAAAGATAATGTAAGAACTTGGATCGTGTAGAAGAGGTATTCAACGAGTGAATTAAAGCTTCAATGCAATGTCTTTTAAACTTGGCACTTCTCCTTTTGGTATGAACGGAGGAGCAGTGAAATTTAAAACGAAAGCCTATCCTTACTCGAAAAATCAAACTGCTACTTTAATCTTTAATCCTTAGTTTAAGATAAAAGCTATGAATACGATTAACTATGAAACGAATACTAAATTTTGTCTTTGAACCAAATTCCGCTACAAAAACAAATAAAAAAATCAGCGCGGAAACAAATGTTTAAAATAGAACTTGTTACGTGAAATTTTTAATACAAAGGATTAGCGAACAAAAATTAAATTACCATCTGCGTCAAACCCTAAGATGATACGAGTATCTCCATCGAGTAATCCTACGATCATTTTTTCTCCTTTAATGGCGGCTTTTTTAAGTACAGCAGTGGGATAATTATTAGCGATATAGTCCGTAATGATACTCGGTAAGTCTTCAATCGGAACGGGGATGCCTTTACCTCCACAGTGATGTTTGAAACAACTTCCTTCCTCTACAAAACTGCCAGTTTCGTCAAAGACGAGTAGGGTATGGTCAACCAGCCCAACGATATATTTGTCGGATACTTGTTTGGCACCTTTGATGTCGATCTCTGGGTAATTCTCAGTAATATAATTCGTAATCGTTGCGGGTAAATCTTCAATTTCAATTTTGTCTGCCATTTTACCTCCGCAGGCATGTTTTTTCTTTTTTTGCGGTTTGAGTACATTCCCATTAATGTCAAAAAATAATTGCTCTTCTGTTCCGAGTTGTACTTCAAAACCTTTACCCGGGGCTTTAGTACAAGCTTCTAGGTAACTTTCAAAATATAATTTTTCACTTAAAGTGGTAATACTACTCGGCAAATCTTGTGGTTCAACCGCAACTCGATTTTCGGCAGTCATGATTTCTTGAATCAGGGCGTCGTCCGTTTGTAGATCTTTGTCTTTATCACAAGAGCTTAAAAATCCAATACTTAAAACGCTAAGGCACACAAACAATACTTTTTTCATTTTAATTTGATTTAAGGTTAAGTAAAAAGAAGTGAATAAGAATGACTTCTTAGGGGATGAGTCTTTGAAGTTGTTTAATAATTCTAAAAGCTGAAAAGTTGGGCAAAAAGATCAATTCGTAAACATTTTTGGAGTTTTTAAACAACTTCTTTATCAAGACTCTTGAAGAATAGCTATTTCGAGTAAAGTTTTTTACATAATTATTTTTTTCAAAATTTTGAAAAAGTTTTCAACACGTTTAAATGAATCGTATACCTCTATGGTGCAGGAAGATTGAAATAGGTTGCCTCGACTTTTATTTTTTTTATTTTCTTCTTTAAAATTTAAGTGAGCATCAGTTTTGGGAACTGAACAAGTTAAGGCTTTATCCTTTTTAGAAGAGCAGGTTTTGCAATTGGTGAATAAACGTCCAAGCATTTACTTAAGCCATTATTGCTTACTCGCTCCAAATTTCTTAATATCTAATCAGCACCAAAACGATGACGAAGCACAACGCAATCATTCGACCACTCTTGCTCTTACTATTAATCACGGCGATTACGGTTGTGCTTTTTTATGGTCGGAGTTTTCTAGTCCCATTAGCCTACGGTGCAATGTTTGCCTTTTTGCTCAATCCAATTGATCAGAAATTACGCAACTTTAATTTGAATAAATATGCAACGGGAATCTTAAGCGTTTCGGTTTTGGTGCTCTTTATTTTTATCCTGTTGAGTGTCTTTGGTTGGCAAGTGCAACAACTATCAGAGCAGTCCGATAAAATTGAACAGCAATTGGTTGAAAAACAGGGACAACTGCAAGGCTTCCTTAAATCTCAATTTGGGATTTCGTGGAGCAAGCAAGAGGATTACGCCGAGAAGTTTGTAGAAAATATGAAAAGCAACGTGGGCAGTTTCTTAGGTGGAGGAATGTCGATCTTATCTAGCTTTTTTCTTTCGTTAATTTATGCCATTTTGTTGCTGACGGAAAAGAAACGTATTCGAAAATTCTTTTTGAGGGTTTGGGAAAGTAATGATCAAACGGAAAAAACAATTGAGGATACTTCTGATGTTATTCAAAGTTACCTTACCGGAAAATTAACGATCATTGCCGCACTCGCTATCATTTATGCGATCGGATTTTCCATTGTCGGTATTCAATATGCAATTCTCATCGCGGTGCTTGCTGCTTTTTTGACTTTCATTCCCTACGTTGGGAATATCATTGGTGGCTTACTCGCTGCCTTAATTACCTTGGCAACGGGAGGAAGTACAACGGATATTTTTATTTTACTAGGAATTATGGCAGTTGCACAAGTGATTGAATCTTATGTGCTTGCACCGTGGATCGTCGGCGGGAAAATTGATTTAAATCCGCTGTTTTCTATTGTCGGTGTTATTGCCTTGAGTGCCGTTTGGGGAGCTGCGGGAGCGGTTATTGCTTTGCCCTTGACGGGAATTTTAAAAGTACTTTTTGATAATTTCGAAGCGTACCAAAGCTTTGGTTTTTTGATGGGAAATGATTCGCTAAAGGAAGAATAAAGTACTTGCTTAACAATTTTGCTTAACAACTTTTTTATTTTAAAATACCATTCGTTTTAGCGTGCGCAATCATCTCCGCAGAAGTATTGGCTAAACAAACATTGATATCAGAATTGTCTTTGATTAATTTTGAAATACGTCGAGCATTACGATTGTTTTTTACTTTTCTAATGTAAATAATTTTGATTTGTTTGGGAAATTTTCGGGCAAGACTAAGATAAAAATCAGTATCTTTTTCTGCGGAATCTCCTAGCAAGATAAAAGGCAAGTTTGGGTAACTCTCTAAAATACGGGTGATCGTATTCATTTTATGATTAGCAAAACTTCCAGCAGGTCGTAAGCCAAAATCGCGTAAAAAAAGTGGTCCTTTGGGAAGTTTTTGTAATTCCAGAAACTGCTCCAACAAATCGTAAATATTCCACGGACTGTGCGATACGTAAAAGATAGGATTCTCTCGTTTTCCGTCTGCTCCTTTTACAAATGCTTGATACAGTGCTACTACTCCTTCCATCGGTAAACGTTTACTAACGTCTTGCAAAAAAGTAACGTACAACATTTTTAATTTGAAACGAGAAGTTACGTGCGATTGTAAAACAGTATCGTCAATATCCGTAATGATGCCGTAATCTGCATTTTTGGAAGGAAAATAAATTTCTGCCGTCGCACGAATAGTGGGCTCCGTTACCGTCGATTTTTGTAGCAGTTCAATTTTTGCTTCGAGCCAGTCGTGCGTATCTTTCCGCTGTGGAGCAGACCAATCAGTGTCCAAAATAAAATATCCTTCTTCATCCGTGGAGAGTTCAAAATGTTGTTCGTACAAACTAATTCGAAGTTTGGCAAAAGCAATTTCATCCGTTTCAAAACGCTTATAACTATCCACTAAATTACGCAATTCGTTACGAGATTTGCCTTTGAAAATATCTTCATTTTCGAGCACTCTACCTTTGAGGTAAATGCGACTCGTATTCGCGTATCCTCGGTAGGGAACGATGATAATTGGATCTTCCGAATCAAAAACGTTTGAAATTCGAT
>CALFBG010000315.1 GCA_937951685.1 uncultured Saprospiraceae bacterium
ATAAAGAAAATTTCAATAATTCATTTTATGACCAGATCTCTTTCTGCCAGCCCGACGAATCAATCTGAACGAACTTCAATATGATAAAGATATAATCCTTATATTTGCGGCTTCAATAAAGAATTACTTCAAGGTTAAAACATGAGTTTATTCTTTTGTGCAAAGCGATTTTATCTCAAGCTTATTTTGTTTTAGAACTTTTTTAGGAAGAGATCGGTTTGTACGACAACTAGGCTAAACTTTGCAATGACGTTGCATCAAAATATTAAAGTAAAATGAAGGTTTCATTAAATTGGTTGAAAGACTATCTTGATATTCCGTTATCGACAACGGAAGTTTCTCTACTCTTAACAGATATTGGTTTGGAGGTAGAAGGCGAAGCAGAAATAGAAGATGTGAAAGGCGGTTTGGAAGGAATCGTGATTGGTAAAGTAGTGACTTGTGACAAACATCCTAATGCGGATAAACTTTCTTTGACAAGGGTAGACGTTGGCGCAGCTGCACTTTTACAGATTGTCTGTGGTGCACCCAATGTGGCTGCGGGTCAAAAAGTATTAATCGCTACTGTGGGAACAACACTTTACACGGCGGAAGGAGAAGCGTGGAAAATTAAAAAAGGAAAAATTCGGGGAGAAGTTTCGGAAGGGATGATCTGTGCGGAAGATGAGTTAGGCTTGGGCGAAAGCCACGATGGAATTATGGTATTGCCCGATTCGGTTGAGGTAGGAACTTTAGCTAGAGATTATTTTAAGATAGAAACGGACGTTGTTTTTGAAATTGGCTTGACGCCAAATCGTTCAGATGCAACGTCACAGCTTGGAGTGGCTAAAGATTTGGCTGCTGCCTTGAAAGTATTGCACCAACAGGAAGCGAAGGTAAAGATGCCTGACGTCGCAGATTTTGCGATTGATAATCAGGATTTACCCATTTCAGTCGTCGTAGAAGATGCCAAGGCTTGTCCGCGGTATTCGGGCTTATCTATTTCAGGAATTACGGTAAAAGAATCACCCGCTTGGATTAAGAAACGCTTACATTCGATCGGTGTTCGACCGATTAATAATATTGTAGATATTACAAACTTTGTGTTGCACGAGTTAGGTCAACCTTTACATGCTTTTGATGCAGATAAGATCTCTGGCAAAAAAGTAATTGTCAAAACTTTAGCAGAAGGAACGAGTTTTACGACTTTGGATGAACAAGAAAGAAAATTGAGTGGGGAAGATTTGATGATTTGTGATGGCGAAGAAAAAGGAATGTGTATCGCTGGTGTTTTTGGTGGCATCACTTCGGGAGTAACGGCAGCCACGAAAAATATCTTTTTGGAATCTGCACATTTTGAAGCGATTCAACTGCGAAGAAGTAGTACGCGACACTTATTATTTACAGACGCGTCCAAGATTTTTGAGAAAGGAAGTGATCCAAACGTTACTTTATATGCGCTTAAGCGCGCCGCATTGTTAATCAAAGAATTGGCGGGAGGCAGCATCTCTTCGGAAATCGTTGACGTTTATCCTCAGAAAATAACGCCTCAGCAAATTGCAGTTAGCTATCATAAAGTCAACCGATTAATTGGCGTGGAAATTCCACACGAAAAAATCAAGGAGATTCTGGTGGCTTTAGAAATGGAAATTATTAGTGAAACGGAAACAGGGTTGACGGTTGCCGTGCCAACCAATAAATCTGATGTTTTGCGAGAAGTAGATATTATTGAAGAAGTCCTACGGATTTATGGTTTTAACCAAGTGCCTATTCCGTCACAAATTAAGAGTACCATTATACCTAGCGTGAAACCCGATCCCCGGCAAATTCAAAACTTAGTGAGCGACTATTTGGTAGCCAACGGTTTCTCTGAGATGATGGCTTTATCGTTGAGTCAAGGCAAATACTACGAAGATGATATCTTAGCGATTGAGGAGAAAGAATTGGTCTACGTAAATAATACGTCGAATATTCATCTCAATGTGATGCGACCTTCCGTTTTAGTAGGTGGTCTCGAAGCAATTGTACACAATCAAAATCGACAAAATCCAGACCTTAAGCTTTTTGAATACGGAAAATCATATCGGAAAAAGGAGGAGGGCTTTTCGGAGCGGAAGCATTTAGCAATGTTTATGACTGGACAACGCTACGCGGAAAGTTGGTTGAATAATGATAAAGCGCAGGTTAGTTTTTATACTTTGAAACGATTTGTCCAAAATGTTTTAGAGAAATTAGGGATCAATATGTACCAAGAAAGTGCATTGTCGGATCAAGTCTTTAGTTTTGGGGTTTCTTATCACCGCGGGCCGCAGTCTTTGGTGCAGTTGGGAAAACTACAAAATCGGATTTTGAAAAAAATGGATATTAAGCAGCCGGTATTTTATGCAAATTTTGATTGGGACAATATTTTAAAGGCGCTCAAAAAGCACAAAATAGACTTTGTACCGATTACTAAATACCCGTCAATTCGACGAGATTTGGCAATAGTTATTGATAATTCCATATATTTTAGTGATATTGCAGCTATTGCCCGTAAAGAAGGCAAGAAGTTATTGAAAGAAATTAACTTATTTGATGTGTACGAAAATGAGACCCAACTAGGGAAAGGGAAGAAATCGTACGCCGTCAGTTTTATTTTTGAGGACGTAGAAAAAACCTTAAAAGACAAAGAAATTGATAAAATCATGCATAAGTTGATTACAAATTATGAAACGAAGTTAAAGGCTACCATCAGAAGGTAAATTGTAAGCTGATTTTTTTGAATAATACTTACTAGTTTAATGCAAACTTTAAGCGGTAAAATAAGCGGTATTGAATTAAAACTTAGGCAACTAGCACTAAAGTTAGAGCGTTTGCAAGAGGAGAATATCGTTTTGTTGAAAGAAAACAGACAATTAAAAACCAAACTGAGTCAAAAGCCTAGTACAATTGTAAAAACGATTAAGGAATCGGCAACTGTACCAACTGGAGTGGAGACGGATAGAGCAGAGAACCAAGCAAGTTCGAAGAAGATCAGAAAGGAAATTGATCAATACATTAAAGAGATTGATAAATGTATTGAATGGTTAAGCAACAGTTAGCGCATGGAAGGGAATGATACAATTAATATAACGGTTTCAATAGCAGGAAGGACTTATCCTCTAAAAATACAAACTAGTGATGAGCCCGCCATTCGTGGTATTGTAAAGGAGCTGAACGAAAAAATAAACCGTTTTCAATTGACCTATTCCAAAAAAGATAAACAAGATTGCCTATCCATGGCGTTATTAACGTACGCTGTAGATTTACACAAAAGCAAACAAAATACATCTAGCACTGCTGAACCAGATCAGGAACTTTCCACCAAAATTGAACAATTAGACGAGCTTCTCGATCACTTGTTGAAATAATAATACCCTAGCTCTACCTACCATTTTAACGCTACGTTATATCCCATAATGTGCGTAGTTTATACTTTGTTTTTTATTGAAAGAAGAGTTTTGAGCATCGAATGCTTAATTACTCAACTTGAAAATGTACCTTAGCTGATGCAGAAAGTGTTGCTAAGCTGTGATTTGAGTATCGTCGTTTGCCGATTTGAGGCTTCGATATGGCACTACTTTTATCATGAAGAGGGAATGAAGTTTTAAAAGGGTTTCCTACGTCGGAGACCGTAATAGAATAAATTTATACTGACTTTCAAGTGGTTATACTTGAGTTTTAGTACTGTTTTGAAACAACAAGAGGAAATAAACGTTGAAAACAATTAATTTATATATATAAAATCACGACAATATGATCGAATTAGGAATAGGTTTACTGGTCGGCATAGCGATTGGTTACTTTCTTGTTCAGCTTTTTGTAAAAAAAGCCAATCAAACTAAGATTGAAGAAATGAATGCGAAAGCTGATCTTGTTATCCAAGAAGCCAGAGTTACCGCTACGAGAATTGTCTCAGAATCTGAGACGAAAGCAGAAAAATTACTTTCAAAAGCAGAAAGTAAGAACGAAAGTATTAAGCAACGCAAAATCAAAGAAGCGCAAGATCGTTTTTCAAAAATGAAAGGCGAATTTGAAACGGCGAAAGCACAGCATAAGATTGAATTGAAGGAAAGAGCGATGGATGTGGTTTCGAAAGAAAATGAGTTAAAACAAAAGCAAAAGAATTTACAAAAGAAACAAGAAGAACTGCAAAAGAAAAGAGTGGACGTTGAGCATATAGAAGTAGAGGCAAAAGCCATTAAGGAAAACCTAGAAAAGCAGTTGAAAATTGTTTCTAAAAAGAAGGAAGAACTCGAAACGGCGAACGAAAGACACATTAAAGCCTTAGAGAATGTTTCTAAATTATCAGAAACGGAAGCAAAAGAGCAATTGTTAGAAGCGGTCAAAGCGAAATCAGAGAATGATGCAATGGCTTTGGTTAAGGACACAATCCAGCAAGCTAAAGTTACGGCGAATAAAGAAGCAAAGAAGATCGTCATTCAGTCTATTCAGCGAATGTGCGCGGAATATACAATTGAAAATACGGTTTCTGTCTTCAATTTGGAATCAGATGATTTAAAAGGGCAGATTATTGGTAGAGAAGGACGTAATATTCGGGCGTTGGAAGCTGCTACGGGAGCTGAAATCGTAGTCGATGATACACCGGAAGCGATCGTAATCTCTAGTTTTGATCCCATTCGTAGAGAAGTTTGTCGCTTATCCCTTAAGCGATTAGTAGCAGACGGTCGGATTCACCCCGCAAGAATTGAGGAAGTTGTTGCGAAAACGCGCAAGCAATTGGATGAGCAAATCATCGAAATCGGAGAACGGACAGTGATTGATTTAGATATTCACGGTTTGGATCCTTATATGGTAAAAATGGTAGGAAGAATGCGTTACCGTTCTTCTTACGGACAAAACTTACTGAAGCACTCTATTGAAACTGCAAATCTTTGCGCCATCATGGCAGCGGAATTAGGCTTGAGTCCTAAGCAAGCTAAAATGGCGAAGAGAGCCGGACTTTTACACGATATTGGAAAAGTAGCAGAAGAAGAGACAGAACTATCGCACGCGATATTAGGAATGAAACTTTGTGAGAAATACAAAGAACATCCCGTGATTTGCAACGCAGTTGGTGCGCATCACGATGAAGTAGAAATGAATAATATTATTTCTCCAATTACACAAGCTTGTGATGCCATCTCTGGCGCACGACCTGGCGCAAGACGAGAAATCTTGGAAAGTTACTTGAAACGAATCGGTGAATTGGAAGAATTGGCGATGGGACATGAGGGCGTACAAAAAGCTTATGCGATGCAAGCAGGACGAGAATTGCGGGTGATCGTTGAAAGTGAAAAGGTTACGGATGCTTACGCAGACGATTTATCTTTCATGATTTCGCAAAAAATCCAAGATGAAATGCAATATCCGGGGCAAATAAAAGTAACGGTCATTCGAGAAAAACGTGCTGTTTCTTTTGCGAGATAGCCATAAAATAAATATTCAGAAACTGAATTTTCCCGCAGCCCAAGCAAATATTTGCTTGGGCTGTTTTTGTATTCACAAGCCTCGAAAGCCCTCCAATATATAAAACTGCAAAATCTTTGCAAAAAAAATAAAATTTGGCTTTCAAAACCCCTTTATTATCAGTACCTTTGCAGTCGATTTTAGAAAACCTACAAAATCAATATATAGTGAACAAACTGCATAAATCTGTTTTATCTCTGATTTTACTTTTCGTAGTTGCGTTTTTTAGTTTTTCAAACGTAGCCTACGCAGAAGGTGGTGATCATAACAGCGGTAAGCCCTACGATCCAGTTGCTACGGCAATGCACCACATTGCTGATGCCAACGAAATTCACGTTTTTGGCGATATTCACTTGCCATTGCCAGTCATTTTATATGCTCCGGGAGAAGGCGTTGGTAGCGGATGGACGATTTGCTCTTCTAGCAAATTTCACCACGGAAGCTACAATGGTTACATCATGGATCATGGTCGCGTCAAAAGATTGCAAGATCCAGCGATGACCATCGAGCATATTGATTCTACGACTTACAACGATGATGCAAAAATGGCCTACGTTTGGTCACACGATAAAAAATACCAATTAGAAGCAGCAAGTACCGCAGACGGTGGAATCTTCGGGGGAGGAATTACTTCTTTTTATGATTTCTCGATTACCAAGAATGTATTTACGATGCTTTTGGCAACCTTCATTTTGTGCCTCGTCTTTTTGAGCACTGCGCGTGCTTATAAAAAGAGAGAAGGTAAAGCACCAAAAGGATTACAATCGCTCATGGAAACTTTATTCCTTTTTATTAGAGATAACGTTTCTCGTCCGATGATTGGAGAGAAGCATTACGAGCGATTCCAGCCTTTCATCATGAGTTTGTTTTTCTTTATTTTGGTTTGTAACCTAATGGGATTAATTCCTTTCTTCCCTGGAAGTGCCAACGTTACCGGAAATCTTGGAGTGACAATGGCTTTAGCGATTATCACCTTCATTGTAGTTAGTATTAATGGTAACAAACACTACTGGGAACATATCCTTTGGATGCCAGGTATTCCAGCTTGGGTAAAGATTATTTTAACACCAGTAGAGATTATGGGAATGTTCATTAAGCCTTTCTCTTTAATGATTCGTTTATTTGCGAATATTACAGCTGGACACATTATCATTTTAAGTTTAGTTGGTTTAATTTTCGTCTTTGGAGAAAATGGTCAGAACATGGGCGGTGCCTTTGGTGGCGGTGTAATCGGAGTGATGTTTACCATGTTTATGAATATCATCGAGTTAATTGTATCCTTCATCCAAGCCTTTATCTTTGCTACCTTAACAGCATCGTACATTGGCGCTGCGGTAGAAGAAGGGCACGATCATGATCACGCGGAAGCGGAACATCATTAATTGATTATTTAGCGATACTTCCGAACGTTGGAAGTGTCTTTGAAAAATAGAATTTTATTTTTTTTAATTTAACCCTTTAAATTTTTAAAATCATGGGAGCTATTGGAGCAGGTCTTGCTGCACTTAGTGCAGGTATCGGAGTTGGTTTGATTGGTAGTAAAGCAATGGAAGCTATTGCTCGTCAACCAGAAGCTGTAGGTGATATCAGTCGTAACATGTTAATCATGGCGGCATTAGTGGAAGGTGCAGCACTTTTCGCTATTGTTGTTGGTATGTTAGCTGGATAGTCTATACCGAATACCAAAAAAATTGCATGAGCCACAACGGTTGGTTGTTGGTTCATGCTTTCAAAAAAAATATTTCTACTCAATAATATCTTAAATATATTCCGAAATGGATTTTTTATTTTTAGCAGACTTTTCAGTTGTCAAGCCAGGCATTGGATTGCTTTTCTGGACGAGTATTATCTTTCTTTTTGTATGGTTCTTTTTAGGTCGCATGGCATTTGGTCCGATTCAAAAAGCATTAAAAGATCGTGAGAACACGATTCAAGATTCTTTGGACGAAGCGAAGCAGGCACGGGAAGAGATGTCTAAATTAAAGGCAGAAAACGAAAGTATTTTAGCGCAAGCGAGAGAAGAGCGTGCAGCTATTTTGAAAGAAGCCAAGGATGCGAAGGATTCAATGATCAACGAAGCGAAGGTGAAAGCCAAAGAAGAGGCACAAAAAATTGTAGCAAGTGCGAAGGTTGAAATCGAAAACCAAAAGAACGCTGCAATGATGGAAGTGAAGAACAAGGCAGGAATGATGGCTTTGGGCATCGCAGAGAAGATTATCAAGAAACAATTGATAGGAGACGGCGAGCAAGAAAAATTTGCCAATAGTTTGGTTGATGAAATCAAATTGAACTAGTTGCGTAGCGCTTGCTCATTTCGTAAACCTTAATTGAGATAAATTATGTCTGTACAAAGAGTAGCTTCCCGATACGCAAAGTCTTTAATTGACTTAGCCGTGGAGCAAAATAAATTGGATCGCATCTTAGAAGATGTAGAAGCCTTCAAAGGAGCAAGTGAAAATCGAGATTTCTACTTGTTACTGAAAAGTCCGATTATCAACGGCCCTAAGAAAAATCAAATTTTCAAGGAGCTGTTCAGTGGTAAGTTCGATGAGCTAACGATGGCTTTCTTGGATATCACCGTCAGAAAAGGACGAGAAACACAATTAGTAGATATCTTCGAAGCATTTGTTGCTCAATACAAAACTTTGCGGAAAATTACGACGGTGAAGCTGACTACTGCAACGCAGTTGAACGAAGCTTCCCTAGCCAAAATCAAAGAAAAATTGCTTGCTAGTGATACTACGGACGAGAACGTAGAAATCGAAACGGCAATTAACCCAGCCTTACTGGGAGGATTCGTACTTGAATTCGACAATAAGCTATACGATGCTAGTGTAGCACACAAAATGCAAGAGATGAAAAAAGAGTTTGCGAAGAATACTTTTACGAAAGGCGCTTAGTACTTATCGTAGAAGCCTTTGGGGATTTCCTAATGTGGCGATTCCAGCTTTGTAAAACTTTAGAAATATAAATTTAAACCACCTATAAAATTATATCAAAATGGTTGATGTAAAACCTGATGAAATATCAGCAATATTAAAACAACAGCTTTCTGGCTTTAAAACAGCTACAGAATTGGAAGAGGTTGGTACTGTACTTCAAGTAGGAGATGGTATCGCCCGTATTTATGGTCTATCTAATGCACAAGCTGGTGAATTGGTAGAATTCGAAACTGGTGTTCAAGCCATTGTGATGAACCTGGAAGAGGATAATGTAGGGGTCGTATTATTAGGAGATTCAGATAATATCCAAGAAGGTTCTACGGTACGACGTACTGGACGTATTGCTTCTATCGAAGTAGGAGAAGAATTCGTTGGTCGGGTTGTAAATCCATTAGGTGTACCGATTGATGGTAAAGGACCTATCGGTGGAAAAAAATACGAAATGCCATTGGAGCGTAAAGCACCAGGGGTAATTTATAGAATGCCTGTATCTGAGCCGTTACAGACTGGAATTAAAGCGATTGATGCGATGATTCCAATTGGTAGAGGACAACGGGAGTTGATCATTGGTGATCGGCAAACTGGTAAGACTGCCATTGCAATTGATACCATTATCAACCAAAAAGAGTTTTACGATCGAGGAGAAACGGTATACTGTATCTACGTTGCTTCTGGTCAGAAAGCTTCTACGGTTGCACAAGTAGCTAAAACATTAGAAGAGAACGGTGCGATGGCTTATACCACAATCGTTTCTGCTTCTGCTGCGGATCCTGCTCCAATGCAATTTTACGCACCATTCGCTGGCGCGTCAATTGGAGAGTTTTTCCGTGATACGGGTCGTCCTGCTTTGATTATCTATGATGATTTATCTAAGCAAGCGGTGGCTTATCGAGAAGTATCTTTATTACTTCGTCGTCCTCCAGGACGGGAAGCTTATCCTGGTGATGTATTTTACTTACACTCCCGTTTGTTGGAGCGTGCAGCAAAAGTAATCAACAACGATGAAATCGCTCAAAGTATGAATGATCTTCCTGATTCTTTGAAAAAAGCAGGCATCGTAAAGGGTGGTGGTTCTTTAACGGCATTACCGATTATTGAAACACAAGCGGGTGACGTATCTGCTTATATCCCAACCAACGTAATTTCGATTACAGATGGTCAGATTTTCTTGGAATCTAACTTATTTAACGCCGGTGTACGACCAGCGATTAACGTAGGGGTTTCGGTATCGAGAGTAGGTGGATCTGCACAGATCAAGTCGATGAAGAAAGTAGCGGGTACCTTGAAATTAGATCAAGCACAATACCGAGAATTAGAAGCTTTCGCGAAATTTGGATCGGATCTAGATGCAGCAACAACGGCTATCTTGGAAAAAGGACAGCGTAACGTGGAAATCTTGAAACAACCACAGTACTCGCCAATGTCAGTAGAGAAGCAAGTAGCTATCATTTATCTTGGATCAAAAGGTCTCTTGAGAGATGTGCCAGTAAATAAAGTAAAAGAATTCGAAGAAACTTTCCTTAGCTCTTTGGAACAAAGATTCCCTGAAGTCTTAACGACTTTCAAAAGCGGGAAGTTAACGGATGAGGCTACGAAGACGATCACTGATCTAGCAGCTGAAATCTCTAAGCAATATAAATCTTAAGTAGAATTAAGCATATAAGGAATCACCAAAAAAGTCATTGACTTTTTTGGTGTGTTCTCAAAATCAAATAGTACAAATCAATGGGTGCAAATCTAAAAGAAGTACGAGAACGGATTAAATCTGTAAAGTCTACACAGCAAATTACGAAAGCCATGAAAATGGTTTCTGCTGCGAAGTTGCGTAGAGCACAGGACGCAATCACTAGAATGCGACCGTACTCTAATAAGCTTAATGCAATGCTCACAAACATTCTTTCTAACTTGGATGGTGACGCTTCTACCTCTTTCGGACAAGAAAGAGAGATCGAAAATGTAATGATCGTGGTCGTTACTTCGAGTAGAGGACTTTGTGGTGCTTTTAATACAAACGTGATCAAAGCAGCGCTACAAACAGTAGCCGAAAAATACCAAAAGCAATTGGACGCTGGTAAGGTTTCTGTGATGTGCCTAGGTAAAAAAGGGTACGATTCTTTTAAGAAGCGACCTGAATTTAAGCTGGTAACGGACTACGTTGATATTTTCTCGGATTTAAGTTTCGATAATGTTGCTCAGGTTTCTAAACAACTAATGGACAGCTTTGAAAATAAGGAGTTTGATGCTATTGAAGTTTGTTACGGTCGCTTTAAAAATGCCGCTATGCAGTTCGCTGAAGCAGATCCTTTTTTACCGGTAACGAAGTTAGAAACTACACCAGGGGAAACTAAAATGAAAGCAGATTACATTTTTGAACCGAGCGAGGAAGAATTGCTAAAACACTTAGTGCCAAGTATTCTACAAATTCAGTTTCAAAAATATTTATTAGATACGCATGCCTCTGAACACGGCGCACGGATGACGGCGATGGATAAAGCGACGGAGAATGCGGAAGATATGTTAAAAGACCTTAAAATTAGCTACAATAAAGCTCGACAAGAAGCGATTACTAGAGAACTTTCTGAGATCGTTGGTGGTGCAGCAGCTTTGGAAGGCGGTAGCTAGTCTGAAGATAAAAATAATTATGATCGACCTCTTTCTCATCTTGGGAAAGGGGTTTTTTGTTTTACGGAGCTTTGAGTAAATGAAGAATGAGGCTTTTGCAGTGTACTAAGCAGTCTCCTGCTTAGCAAGAGTTGAATTTTCTACCCAAAAAAGACCAGTTTCCGAGAAGGTTCAAAATTTCTTGTTAAATTGGATTGAAAATAATCCTTATCTTACAAGTTCAGAACTATAAGCTGTCATAATCGTTAGGTTAAAAGAGCTTATAGCCCTCGCAAAAAATTACTAGTTGTAGTATGTTACAGCAGTAATCATTTTAAGCATTGTGCTTATTTTTCTGCCATCAAAGAAAATGCCCTTTAAAATGAAAGCAATAGTCCCTGTAGCAGGTGCTGGTACTCGATTAAGACCACATACCTACACCCAACCTAAGCCCTTAATTCCCGTCGCTGGGAAAACCATCATCTCTTTTATTATTGACCAACTGGTAGAAGTCGGTATTCACGATTTTGTCTTTGTGCTAGGCTATCTAGGAGAGAAGATTAAGTTGTACGTAGAAGAGAAATATCCGGAGCTGAATAAAACCTTTGTCTATCAAAATGAACGCTTAGGCTTAGGACACGCTATTCTAACGGCGAAAAGTGCAATTGACCCGAAGGAGGAGCTTTTTATTGTTTTGGGAGATACGATTTTTGACGTAGACCTTAAGTCGATGATTGAATCGGAAACATCTTGCGTTGGCATCAAAAAAGTAGATGATCCACGAGAATTTGGAGTGGTTGAGTTCGATCAGGATGGCTTTGTGGCTCGCATGATTGAAAAACCGAAGATTCCTAAATCAGATATGGCGATTGTTGGTCTTTACAAAATCAAGGAAGTCGGAGTACTCTTTGATGCGATCGAATATAATATCAAAAATGAATTGCGAACACACGGAGAATTTCAGTTGACGGATGGCTTAATGCGGATGATAGAAAATGGGGTAAAGTTTACAGCGATTGGCGTAAATAATTGGTTTGATTGTGGAAAAAAAGAAATTCTACTCGAAACGAATGCTACGCTTTTAGACCGAGAAGGCTACGCATCGTCTAATTTACCTAATTATGATAATACCATTATTATTCATCCAGTTAGTATTGGTGAAAACTGTAAAATAACCAACTCTATCATTGGACCACACGTAACGATTGGCGCGAACGTTCGAATTAATTATTCCGTAGTGAAAGAATCCATTATTGGAAATTATGCCACCATCGAAGAAGTTGTTTTGAAGCATTCTGTGGTTGGTAATGATGCGGCGATTAAAGGTTTGAGTCAGAGCTTGAACATTGGAGATAATACAGAAATTGACTTTTCTTAAACTTGAAAGTATAGTATATTGATTTAATTTAAAAATGGTCTGCTCAACTAGTTTGAGCAGACCATTTTTAAATTAGTGATAGCGCAAGAACGCGATTTTTTACTGTAAAATACTAACGCCTTCTTTTGAAATGTGAATGGCTTTTAGTTCTGTTGTACGTTCCGCAATATCTACCGAACCGTTTTCCAAACGCAAGACACCGCGCGGGCAAACTGCGGCACAAACCCCACAACCTACGCAAGATGCGCGGACAATATTTTGACCTTTCTGGGCGTAAGCACGAACGTCAATTCCCATTTCACAATAAGTAGAGCAGTTTCCACAAGAAATACATTGTCCTCCATTAGTCGTAATTCTAAACTTAGAGCGGAAGCGTTGAATCAAACCAAAATATCCCGCCAATGGACAACCAAATCGACACCAAACTCGATTTCCCATCAAAGGATAAAAACCCGTACCCACAACGCCCGCAAAAGCAGAACCGATTAAGAAACCATACCAAGTACGGACGGAATCGCTACTCAAAAATAGAATATTGGAACTTCCCGTAAAGTAAGTATATAGGACCATGATTGTCATCAACACCGCAAAAACCATGACGCCATGAATGATCCAGCGCTCATATTTCCAAGCGCGTAAGCTCTTATCAGATAATTGGCGATAAGGGTCTCCTAGCGTCTCCGCTAATCCACCGCAACCACAAACCCAAGAGCAATACCAACGTTTTCCAAAAAAGAAAGTAAATAAAGGGACTCCAATAATAATGAGAACAATTCCCCAAACGAGCATGAAAATCCCCATCTTACCGCTCGACATCAATTGATTGAGATTCCAATCAAAAAAGAAATCGTAATCTAAGGGCCAAATATTTTTAAAATCATAATAAGGATAATTCAAGCGCACCAAAATTTCTGGCAAGATAAAGGCAAATGCAGTTTGGAAAAACATCACAGAAGCCGTTCGAATCATCTGGTAATTGTTGTGCCGATACTTTGAAATCATCCGAATACCCATGACGAGCATAATAATGGTATAAAGCATTCCATAAACAAACCATTGACTCGCCTCACCGCCATTTAGCATTTTACTCAGTGGATCAGCAATGGTCATCCAGCCAGTAAGATATTGTGGCGCCCAGTATAATAGGATGTAAAAAAGGATCAAATAAATTCCTGAAAAGATACCCAACCAAGCTGTAACCGAGGGGGAAGCTGATTTGGCGGGTGTGTTTTTGGCAGATTTTTGAACAATAAAAACCATAAAAGTGATAAATAGAATCACCGCAAGCGTACCCAAAGACCAAAATAGATCATTGCCCATGTAGCTGTAGCCATAAATCAAAATGCCCACAATCGTACTTCCCAAAAACAAACCCCGCCAACCCACGGATAACCCACGTGTCATCGGATCTTGAAAAATACCATTGTGCTTAATGCCAGGAAAACTTTTGAAAAGCGGAAGAATATACAGCAAGCCACCAATAATGCCAAGTCCGATACTGAGCCACCAAAATAGTCCAGGGTTAGCAGAAACGGGACCGACACTGGCTTGTTTACTCGTTTTAATCACGTAATCCTTGATTTTCCAATCGCCTAATTTGAAGTCCCACTCCCCAACGCCTTCGGGTAAACCTGCCTTGGCTTGTTCTTCGAGTTTACTTTGCGCCGTTTTGAGTAATTGTTTGTAGTCTTTAATAAAAGTGATGTTAGAAGCATAATCTTTTCCGAGCATGCCATTTTCTTCCGCAGCCTCAAAGATGGCCTTTTTGTGATAGTCACTTTCGGTGTATATATTATCGGTATTGAGTACGTGATGATCTAAGACGGGGATCAGCGTGAAAATAGCTAATGCAACGAGGAAAAGTCCTATACCTATTTTTTGTATCATGAAAATTTGAATTTCGAAGAATGGGGAAAATGTTGAAGAATGAGTTAATTAAAAGTAGCTTAAGGCGTCATTTTTTTCAAAAACCTAAGTGCGGCATCTAAGCCTCGCTTTCGTTTTAGTTGTATATTTTTGCCCGTCTGTTGATTGTACTGCGTAATTACTTCGGCTTCGTATTCTTTATAAAACTCAGGGTCAAAATTAGCCATGCCCAATTGTTGCAACACTGTCTCTATATTCGTTTTTTCTTTAATCCACTTTTCACAAACTTCATGTCGATAACGAACGCCCATTAAATTGAAGCCGAGTACTTGGGAATTATTGCGGTCGTAAACAATTCTGATACTTTTTCGTCCTTCCTTGTGTTCCCAATAAATAGCTTGATGATTTTCTGGTGGCTTCGCCAAAAGGGTGCCATATACCTGATACTCAATATCGATAAATTTGGCTGAGTTAAACCAGATACCCGGATCGTAAGCAATTTTTTTGCCGCAGATATTGTAAGCGACGGTTTCTCCCATCATCCGACCGGTATACCAAATCGCTTCAATGGGACGTCTGCCGGGGCGTGGCTCGCTGAGTTGAGCACAATCTCCAATCGCATAAACATCGGCTATATTGGTTTCTAAGTATTCGTTGATGACAATCCCTTTTTCTAATTTTAAATCGCCGTCTTTCAAAAAGTTAATATTAGGATGTACACCTGCGGTCAACCCTACAAAGCCACATTCGATCCGTTCTCCTTTACTAGTTGTTATCGCACAAGCTTTACCACTACCATCGTCATGGATTTCTTTCAGTTCCGTTTCGAATCTTAGATCAATGCCGTTTTCTAAAATATGTCTACTGACCATAGCAGACTCTTCGGGCGGGAGTACATTATTCCAATATTTTGTTTCTCGTACTAAGAAGGTCACTGGAATGTGCCGTGCGTGGAACATTTCAGCCATTTCAATCCCGATTAATCCACCTCCTACGATGACCGCTTTTTTCAGCCCCGCACTATGCCGCTCCATCGCTTCTAAATCCTGATAACTATAAAGCCCATGTACACCATCAAGGTCTTGTCCAGGCCAACCAAATTTATTGGAAGCAGAGCCAGTAGCGAGTACGAGCTTATCGTAAGTAATTGTTTTGCCGTTATCAAGAACAAGTTCTTTGGAGGCTGTTTTGACTTGTTGAACGCGCGCGCGGAGTAAATCAATCCGATTTTTTTCCCAAAACCAAGGCTCGTAAGGCTGCGTATCTTCGAAGCGCATATGTCCCATATAAATGTACATCAAAGCAGTTCGAGAGAAAAAATAATCCGTTTCGGCGGAGATCATGGTAATTTTGTGATCACTTAATTTTCGAATATATCTAGCGGCAGTGACCCCACTGATACCATTTCCGATGATAACGATGTGCATGTTTTAATTGGTTTTGAGTATTAGAAAACGGATATCCTAAGATACACAAGTGTAAGAATAATTATTCAATAACGGTGCTCAAAATGATAATATTGGGGAAAAAAACAACAGTTGTCTTAACTAAGACATAAGTTACTTACCAACAGATTGATGTGATTACGTGTTTTATTTCAAATAAAAAAATGGGTATTAAGATCTATTTTAAAACAACTTCAAAGTATGCGTAATCAATTACACTCTCTTTTTTAAGAAAGTTTATGTAATATTTTGATATTAAAAGTATTTTTATTATGTTATGTATATCGAAAACGCAAAATTCATTGCTTTTTCAAAGTCCTTCTCTTTAATTATTGCTTTTGCTTGATTGGATGGTCATAAAATGACTGAATTTTATTCGACAAACCAATAAAATGGCAGATATTTACGGTGATCAAATTTAATTACTACAACAGAAAAGTCGTAATTAGGTCAAAACAGCAAATAAAATTATCCCCAGAGAGACATTACTACTAATATTTATTTATTTTTGTCAACGCAGGTACACAATTTGTACCTTCTATAAATTATTATTAAGATCATTTCAATTTCATTTATTTTATTTAAGATCATTTCAATTTTAAAATCGTTAATTATGAAAAAAATTTACGCAATAGCTTTTGCTTTTTTCTTTGCCGGCGCGATTGCCAATGCACAAACTTATATGACTGAGGATTTCGAAAGTGGTTCTGCTCCCGCAGGATGGACACTCGAGAATGCTTGGGCAGTAGGTGTTAATACGGACTTATTTAGTCAATACTTTCCAATTGCTCCACACACAACTATGGTTGCTGTTAATGATGACCTTTTAGGGGCAGGTGTTGATGGTAGTGGTCGATTAATCTTAGCTCCAGTAGATTTATCTACTTCGGCTAATACTTTCCTTACTTTCGAAATTTCTTACGGTGCTAGAGCGTACCAAGGTGCTCAAGAATCACTTACTTTAGAATATTCTACGGATGGCGGAACTACTTTTACTGCAATTCAGGAAATTGCTGGTCCTGCAGATGGTAGCTTAGCTTGGAGATTCGCAGGTGTGAATATTTCAGCTGCAGTATCTGGTCAAGCAGACGTAATCTTAGCTTTCAACTACTATGATGGTGGAGATTGGTTATACGGTGCTGCTTTAGATGATATCAAATTAGTAGAAGCGCCATTATGGGACGTAGGAGTTGATCGTGGTGCGATCCAAAAATACCACGCTACTGCAGGTGGTGCAACCGCTAGTGTTAATTTAACGGGTACTGTTACTAACTGGGGGGTAAATGATATCACTTCTTTTGATGCAACTTGGACTGACGGTACTAACAACTATATGCAAACAGTTACTGGTGTTGCTATTCCTTCTTTTGGAACTTATGCATTCAGCCATGATGAGGCAGTTGCTATCACTGGTGGTGATTACAAAACTTACAACTTAGAAATCTCTAACCTGAACGGTGCAAATGCAGATGCTAATCCTACTGATAATTCATTCAGCGGTTTCGTTGCAGGTGTTGTAGAAAGTGCAGATAGAGTAGTTATAGCAGAAGAAGCTACTGGTACTTGGTGCCCATGGTGTCCAAGAGGTGAAATTTTCTTACAAATGATGACAGAGTCTAATCCAGATGATTTCATTGGTATTGCAGTACACAATGCAGATCCAATGGCTGTAGCAGAATACGATGCGGGACAAGGTTCTTTCCCTAACTTTCCTGGTTACCCTTCTGTAACAATGGATCGTGCGGAAGTAATTGATCCTTCTGATATCGCTAATTCTCACGCAGGTCGTCTTAACGCAATCAGCCCAGCTACAGTATCAATGAGTGATGTAACTTTTGATCCTAACACAAGAGAATTATCTATCAACGTAAATGCTGACTTCGTAAGCTACGGAGAAGGAGAAGACCTTCAATTAGCATTAGTCTTAACGGAAGATGGTGTAACTGGAACAACTTCTGGTTATGATCAAGCGAATAACTACGCTGGTGGTGGAAATGGTCCAATGGGAGGATACGAAAGCCTTCCTAACCCAGTACCTGCAGCTAACATGGTTTATAACCACGTAGCAAGAGAAATTTTGGGTGGATACAATGGTCAAGAAGGTAGCTTGCCTGCTTCTTTTACAGAAGGAATGCAAAGCTATACCTTTACTTATACGGTACCTGCTGAATACACACCAGCAAAAATGCACGCAATTGGTTTATTGAT
>CALFBG010000316.1 GCA_937951685.1 uncultured Saprospiraceae bacterium
GGCTTTACCGTTAGATTATTGACCGCAGGTCCTGATGGTATCCTTTGTACATTTGATGACGTAATCGAAGCAGTCGATATGACAGATGCGAACGGTTTATACTTATTCGAGTGTGTTGATCCGGGAGAATACGCAATTGAATTCCTTTCAGAAGATGTTCCTGCTGACTTCACTTTCTCTAAGCCTAACCAAGGTGGCGACGATGCGTTGGATAGCGATGCAGATACTTTTTCTGGTAAAACGGGAGCGTTCACAGTTGTAGAAGGACAAGATGATGATTTATCTATTGATGCGGGTATTCACTTAATTTGTGATAACTTGACAGAAGGGGGTACGATTCGATTAGAACAAGATATTTGTGCAGGAGAAACACCTAATCCATTGACGAACTGGACTTCTCCTACGGGTGGAAACGGTGAAATCGAATACTTATGGATGTTCTCTGAAGCAACACCTATTTTTGATCCTAATACTTGGACTCCAATTCCAGATTCTAACAGTCCAGAATATGCACCAGGGCCAATTAACGTTACCACTTACTTTATCCGTTGTGCAAGAAGATCAGGCTGTGTTGATTACCAAGCAGAATCTAACGTGGTTATTATTACAGTTTTAAACTGTATCAATACGCCTAACTTCTTAATGATTTCTGCGGAAAACAATACGAGTAATTCTGCCGAAATCAATGTTCATTGGATGGTTTCTCCTGAAAATGATCTTTTCAATTACTTTATCGAAAGATCATTCGACGGTACACATTTCGTAGAAATCGGACAGATCAATGGTAAAGGAAATATCAATGGATACAATGAGTACGACTTCATGGACAAAGCACCTAAACTAGGTAAGAACTATTACCGAGTGAAGCAAGTTGGCCTGAATGATGATCCAGTTTTCTCCGATGTGGTAGAGGCCATTTACCGAGATAACGCAGCGATTAGTAACGATATTTTTGTATATCCGAATCCAGCTGGAGAGGTATTAAATATCGAATCTATCGAGCCAATTTCTGAAAATGCTACCGTTCAATTATTTAACAACGTAGGACAAGTAGTAGCGCAATATCAAGTTGCCAAAGATGCTCCTTTCCGCCCGATGTCTTTAAGTAATTTGTCTAGCGGTCAATACTTCCTTAGAATCGTTTACAATAGCGGTGACAAAGAAAGTACGATCATCAGAGTCATTAAAAAATAAGCTAATTGTCTAAACATAGAATTTAGTTATCAAGCGGTTGTCAATGAAACATTGACAACCGCTTTTTTGTCACGTTCCTACTTTTTGCGAAAGCTAAATTGTTACAGTATGTCGGTTGCTACAACACTTTTGCAAAAATAAGCAGGTGTAATCTCCACAATTACAGCAAAATATATTACCGTAGTCCTTTTAACATCCGTCACATCGTTCCAACTTTCCCTAAGGACTTGTTCCCAAATTGCTTTAATTCATCCATGACATCAACTTTTAAGTAAAACCAGCCTGGATACATTTTTTTTTATCACATAAATAAAACATCTGACATACTTAGTAAACTACCAACGAAGGACTTAGCTATAAATACAGGATTAGCCGCCGGAGTCTCCTGCTTCGCCGACTTACGAAAAACACTATTTTAATTGACACTCCGTCGGTTTTTATGTAATTTTACAGTTGTAATATTTTTACAAAAAAATCCTCTACAAACACACACACCACTGATAATTCACTATTTCCGCAACGGGAATAGGAATTAATCCATAAGAACAAACGCGATAATCCCTCCGATTAATGAAGTTTTTATTTCCCCCAACAGGATATAATTAATTCATCTTTTATCGACTTAACTTATGGTAACAGCTAAACAATCAAACTTTTATTTTACTAGCTACCTAAAAGCAATTCCATTGCCAAGGCTCTATACTGCCTTTGCTTTGCTAAGCTTCTTGGTTTGCTTTCCCACGAGTGATGCCTTGGCAGACACTTGTGATAACCTAGACTCCGGAGGAGAAATCGGCACGACAGAGGTTTCGTGTGGTCCTTTCGATCCAGTCGAAATTCTAAACCTCGTATCTCCTTCTGGCGGATCGGGCGTAATTGAGTATTTATGGTTAAAGACTACGGATCCTTCGCTTCCTAGATCGGAATGGGATCCTATTCCTAATTGGAATCAGCCTACTTACGATCCAGGACCAATTACACAGACTACCTACTTTTTGAGATGCTCGCGGCGAGCAGGTTGTCAAACCTACCAAGGAGAATCAAATGTCATCGCCATGATCGTCAACGGAGTAGATCCACAATGTGGACCATCTGAAACTGGAATTAATCTTTCTGGTAATGCTTCGCACGAAAGTAATTCTGGTGTCGAAGCTTCTGGAAATGCGAGCGGCCCAATTGATGGCGTCGGCGCAAAATTTTATGATGGTAATGATTTCATGATCTTAGATTTGAATCAAACCTTATCTATCGGACAAAAATATACACTTTCTTGGAGACACAAATACTACACGAGTAGCTTCCCTGGTCCCGCGAAAGTTGATATTTATGAATCGGCAGATGGAACTAACTTCTCTTTCAATACCACACTTACCACCACAGTTAAAGATATTTATATAACAAATACCGTGACGACGGCTACTACTACTAGATACCTTAAATTAGTTAACCCAGCAGCTGATACACCCGACTTCGAGGTGGATGCAGTCGTCTTTTGCAATACAGTTTGTCAAAGTGTCAATCCACAAACTTGTAGTTTAGAAAACTACGGAGAGACGGGCAGTGGTAACGGAGAACGACTACTATGGCTTAATTTCAATACTGGCGTTGAGTTATATTCCGTAGGAACAAACGGACTTAGTTTCGTTGAACGACCCGATGGAACCGTTACCATCAATGGCGTTGTTGAAAAAACGGACAATGCAAACGCAAAGTACGAAGTCAATGCGCGCTTAATTAATAAAAGAACTTGGGCAGAATGGTCTGCCTTAGGTAGAGATTATAAAGAAAATAATAATGTTCCATCTGATCATACCACTTGGGATTATTACGAATTAGATGATACGCAAAGTACCTTAACTGGGTTGGGAGACAACGCAGGGATCGATTTGATTTTAAAGCACGCACCACTGGATACGAACTATGCTTTTCAAGTTGGTTATGGTGCCAATGTAAAAGATGATTCTTACGGACTTTCTGGTTGGTTTAATATTTCGGGTGACCTTACGGCAAACGGAGATTTTAATGGAGACCTTAAAGCTTGTAGCGATACACAGCTTTGTGATAACTTAACTAATGGTGGTCAAATCGGCAACGATGAGGTCGTTTGTGGCAATGGTTACGATCCAGCAGCAATCCTCAATATTACCTACCCTTCCGGTGGGACAGGCAACAAAGAATTTATTTGGCTAAAAAGCACAACGACAAGTACGCCACCAACTGATATCAACAACGATTCAAACTGGTCAATGATCAACGGAGCCGATGGCGCCAATTATGATCCAGCAGCTATCAACGAAACGACCTACTTTATTCGCTACGCACGAAGAACCGACTGTGAAGATTATTTTCCATCTAACGTGGTAACGAAGGCCGTTAATCCACAAGTTGAAATTAGCAATATCGTTACGGAGCAAGTGAGTTGCCATAACGGGACAGATGGTTTTATTGACCTTAGCATTACGGGAGGTACAGCACCTTTCAATTTTGCTTGGTCTAACGGCGCTGGAAATGTAGAAGATATTGACAACTTAACAACGGGTAACTATACGGTAACCGTAACCGACGCAAAATCTTGTAGTACAACGACTAGCATTTTTATAGAAGAACCAACGGCTCTAGATTTAAACATCAACGAAGCCAGTGTAGACTGCTTTGGAGATCAAACCGCCAACGTTGATCTCGGGGTAACGGGCGGTACGTCACCGTACAGTTTCACTTGGAGTAATGGTGCTACTACTAGCAACCAAGATAACTTAGGAATGGGTACGTATGTAGTTACCGTGACGGATGCAAATGGATGTACAGCAGTTACCGAAACAGAAATCACAGGTCCTGCCGCAGCTTTAAGTTGTACAACAACTAGCAGCAATGTGACTTGCTTCGATAGCAATGATGGAACGGCAAGCGTTGCCGTCAACGGAGGAACCGCTCCTTATACATACTTATGGAGCAATGGAAGTGATAGTCCTACCCTGCAACAATTAACTGCGGGAGATTACTTTGTAACGGTAACCGATGCGAAAGCTTGTATTTGCATTTCTCAATTGGGGATTTCACAACCAACGGAAATCGGTTTAACCGCAACACAAGAAAATGTAGCCTGTAATGGCGGTGATAATGGAAGCATTAATTTAACCGTAGCAGGTGGAAATACTCCTTACCTATTTAGCTGGAGCAACGGCGCAACGACAGAGGATTTACAGGGATTAAGTGCAGGAACTTATACCGTGACAGTATATGATGCCAATCAGTGTGCGGCCAATCTTGAGGTAAATATTTCTGAAGCCGGAGACTTAGATTTGACAACTACTTTGGTGAACCCTACTTGTTTTGGAGAAGACAACGGTTCCATTAACCTTGATATTACTGGAGGTCAATCTCCTTACGATATTCTTTGGAGTAACGGTGCCACAACAGCAGACTTAGAAAATTTAGCAGAAGGTGGATACGTAGTAACGGTAACCGATGCAAATGGTTGTAATACTAATTTACAAACTGCTTTGGTCAGCCCAACAGCAATTAACCTAATCGCAACTCCACAAGACTTAACTTGTAACGATGCACAAAATGGTAGCATTACTTTAACCGTAGCAGGTGGAACCGAACCGTATAGTTTCGATTGGAGCAACGGTGCGACCACTCAGAATATTGATGGATTAAGTGTCAACGAATATCAAGTAGTTGTAACAGATGCAAACGGTTGTGTTGCGAGTGTAACTAAAATCGTTGATGCGCCAGATGCAATTGCATTAGAAGCAACGACACAAGATATCAATTGTGGTAGTGCACAAAATGGAAGTATTGATTTGAGTATAACGGGTGGAACTGAGCCTTTTAGCTACAACTGGAGCAACGGAGCTACTACACAAGATTTGCAAAATCTACCGGCAGGAACATACGAAGTTACCGTGACGGACGCAAACGATTGTCATGCAAATTTAAGCTTATTGATCAATGCTACAGACGGCATTGAACTAGACGCAACTACGGAAGACTTAACTTGTAACGATGCACAAAACGGAAGTATTGAATTAAGCATTACAGGAGGAACTGCACCTTTTAGCTACGATTGGAGCAACGGAGCCACTACACAAAATATTGATGGGCTTAGCGCCAATGAATACCAAGTATTCGTTGTAGATGCAAATGGTTGTACGGCAAGTTTAACCCTTATCATCAACGCACCTAACGCACTTAGTCTAGCAGCAACTACACAAGATTTAACTTGTAACGATGCACAAAATGGTAGCATTGATTTAAGTGTTGCTGGAGGAACGGCACCGTACAGCTACGATTGGAGCAACGGGGCAACATCGCAAGATTTAGAGGGATTGAGCGCCAACGAATACCAAGTAATTGTAACCGATGCAAATGGTTGCACCGACGATTTAACTTTAATTATTAATGCACCCACTGCAATTATTTTGGAGGCAACAACACAAGATATCAGTTGCAATAACGGACAAAATGGTAACATTGATTTAAATATTACGGGAGGAACTACACCATACAGTTACAGCTGGAATAACGGAGCCGATACCCAAGATTTACAAAATCTTCCTGCGGGAACATACGAAGTAACCGTAACGGATGCGAATGGCTGTACTGAAAATTTAGCCGCAATTATCAACGCGGTTGGAGCGATTGAGCTAACAGCTACTACACAGGATTTAACTTGTAACGATGCACAAAATGGTAGCATTGATTTAAGTGTTGCTGGAGGAACGGCACCGTACAGCTACGATTGGAGTAACGGAGCCACTACACAAAATATTGATGGGCTTAGCGCCAATGAATATCAAGTATTCGTTGTAGATGCAAATGGTTGTACGGCAAGTTTAACCTTTATCATCAACGCGCCTAACGCACTTAATCTAGCAGCAACGACGCAAGATTTAACTTGTAACGATGCACAAAATGGTAGCATTGATTTAAGTGTTACTGGAGGAACGGCACCGTACAGCTACGATTGGAGCAATGGAGCAACATCGCAAGATTTAGAGGGATTGAGCGCCAACGAATACCAAGTAATTGTAACCGATGCAAATGGTTGCACCGACGATTTAACTTTAATTATTAATGCACCCGCTGCAATTGCCGCAACTACTTCCGTACAAGACGTTTTATGTAACGGTGGTCAAACGGGTAGCATTAGTTTGACTACAACGGGTGGTACTATCCCCTACTCTTTTGCTTGGGACAACGGAGCTATTACTCCTGAACTTCAAGGACTTGCGGTAGGCATTTACACTGTAACAATTACTGATGCAAATGGATGTACCTTCCTCACCGAAGCGGAAGTCAATGGCACAACAGCCTTAACCTTGAATTTTGAAAAAACCGATGCTTCTTGTGCACAAGGCACGGATGGAGCAATCGACTTAACAATTACAGGTGGTACCACACCTTATTTTTTCCAATGGTCTAATGGTTCAACATCCGAAGACTTAGATAACCTAGCGGCAGGTACTTATACGGTACTTGTTAACGATCAAAATCAATGCACAACTGAACTTGAAATTGTCATCACGGAACCGGCTGCCCTTTCCACTACACTTGCTACTGAAAATGTAGCTTGCAACGGTGGAGATAACGGAAGTATTGATTTGACAATTACGGGAGGAACAGCACCGTACACGGTTAGCTGGTCTAATGGAGCAACGACGGAAGACCTTAACGGGTTAATGGCAGGAAGCTACACCGCAGTCATCACTGATGCCAATAACTGTGAAACAACAGCGACTGGAAGCATTGACCAAGCAGGAAGCTTAAGTGTAAGCCCAAGTGTTACAGATGCAGATTGTCAAGGATCACAAACGGGAAGTATTGATTTACAAATTACTGGTGGAATGCCACCTTACAGTATCTCTTGGAACAACGGAGCAACGACTAGCAATTTAGACGGTCTATCCGCTGGAGATTACAACGTAATTGTTACTGACGCCAATGGATGTGAAACTGCTGCCACAGCAACGGTGAACGAAGCCACTGCCATTTCGGCAACGACTGAAATCACAACTGTTAGCTGTGCCAATGATAACGATGGAAGCATTGAGTTGACCATTACAGGAGGAACAGCACCGTACAGCATAGTTTGGAATACTGGAGCTACTACTACTACCCTAGCTGGATTAACAGCAGGCATGTACTCCGTAGTTATTACCGACGCAAATGGTTGCACTACAGAATTGAATCAGTTGATGGTAACTGCACCTAATCAAATTGCAGCAGTCATTACTACAACCGATGTTAGCTGTAATGGTGGACAAGATGGAACTGCCGTCGTAACAGTAACGGGAGGAACACCTCCTTATGCTTACCTATGGAACAATGGCGGAATTTCGGATAGTATTGATGGCTTGATCATTGGCGTCTACGGCGTACTCGTAACGGATGCAAATGGTTGTACAACCAATATGGCAATGCCAATTACACAACCGGAAGCCATCACAATTGAAGCGACGACTAACGATGCAAGTTGCCACGACGCACAAGACGGTAGCATCAACTTAAGTGTTGAAGGAGGTACCACTCCTTACAACTTTACTTGGGGCAATGGTGCAAATACCGCAGACTTAGATGGTCTTTCTTCAGGTGACTACAACGTGACAGTTGTCGATGCCAATGGTTGTGCAGCAACAACTACGGTAAGTGTAACCGCACCTACTCCGATCGAAGTTGAAACAGCAGTAACAACTTTTATCACTAACGCCGGAACGTCGACGGGTGCGGTTAGCGCTACTGCATTAGGTGGTATTGCACCTTACACTTACGCTTGGAGTAATGGTGAAAATGGTGCTGCAATTCAAGGCTTAGCCGCAGGAACTTACGAGGTAACGGTAACCGATGCTAACGGTTGTATCGCAATAGCAAGTATTACCCTATTGGATGCTGCCAAAATTGGAAATCGGGTTTGGAATGATTTGAACGGAAACGGTATTCAGGAGCAAGGCGAGAACGGAGTCGTAGGTATTTCGATCAAATTGACCGGAACGGATCCTCAAGGTAACCTCTTCTCTTTAGTAACCACTACAAATGGATTAGGAGAATATTGCTTCGATGGTTTATTACCGGGTCAGTACAGTCTTAAGTTTACCTTAGATAATGGTTTCGTTTTCTCTCAGCCTTTCTTAGGTGGAAATACAGCTACGGATAGTGATGTTAATCCAACGGATGGCAAAACAGGTACGATTACAGTTGACTACGGTACTATCAATAATGACATTGACGCTGGAATTTATTTACCGGGTAAGATTGGAGATTTTGTTTGGGAAGACTCAAACGGAGACGGTATTCAGGATGCCAATGAGCCTGGGTTAAACGACATTGAAGTTATCTTAACAGGGACTTCGGAAACTGGCGAGTCAATTACCATGACGACGACTTCTGGTCCAAATCCAGCTAATGCAACTGAAAATGGTTTCTATAGTTTTGAAGGCTTAGCACCGGGTAATTATACCATTAGCTTTAATGCGACTTCTAACTACTTCCCTAGTCCAATGGATCAAACGACGGAAGATACAGATAGCGATATCAACGACATGAATACTACCGGTACGATCAACGTGGTTAGTGGAACTAATAATACTTCGGTTGATGCTGGATTTTTCCGATCTGCAAAGCTAGGTAATTTAGTGTGGTATGATTTAAATCGTAATGGAATTCAAGATCCTGAGGACACTGGCGTAATTGGTGTCGTTGCGAATTTGATTGATTTGGGTGCCGATGGAGCGATTGGTGGTGGAGACGATGCTTTAGTAACCGTAATCTCTACCGCTTCGGATGGAACGTACTGCTTTGCAGATGTTGCGCCAGGTCGTTATGCTATTCGCTTTAAGCCAAATAGCTTACCTGATGGTTATAAATTTACTTTACAAGATCAAACGGATGACGATAAGGATAGTGATGCTGATCCGTTGACTGGATTTACAGCACCGATTACGATCAGTTCTGGTCAGAACAACTTGAGTTTTGATGCTGGTATTGTAACGACCTGTGATGACCTTAGTTTTGGTGGCACGATTGGCGATGACGAAAGTTCTTGTGGCGCTTTTGATCCAGCGGCGATTACAGAAGTAGCTCCCGCAACGGGTGGAAGTGGTACGATTGCTTACCAATGGTATGAGTCGACGGTTGAAAATCCAAGTCCTACGATTAATCCAACGGACTGGACCTTGATTCAAGGTGCAACGGGAATGAGCTACGATCCAGATACGATTCAAGAAACGACGCATTATGTAAGAACTGCGAAGCGAGATGGATGTATTGCTTTTGTAGTAACTTCTAATATCGTGAGCAAGTCGATTGTTGAGGCAGACTTAAATGTTGAGGTTGACTTGACGAATAACCGATGTATTGGTTCTACGATTGACTTTATTGCCTATTCTTCGGCGACGGACATTACTGTAACGTGGATGTTCTTTGATGGAGATACGGACAATACCCTACTACTTGATGAATTAGAAGGAGAAGAGGCTTCTTTTAGTTATGAAAAAGCGGGAGACAAGTTAATTCGAGTAACGGTAGTGGACGAAGTAACTGGTTGTGCTGAAGTCGTTGATTTCATGATCACCATTTTACCAGCCAACAGTCCAATTTGCAGCGTACTTCCTTTCTCGCCAGCGTTTACGGGTTTTGAAGCCAGTGTGGTTAACGAAGAATTTGTACGCTTAGATTGGACGATTGTAGATGGAGATGAGTATTTGAACTTTGAATTAGAACGTTCTCCGAATGGAGAGGTTTACGAAGTCATTGCGGCCGTTTTCGGACAAAACGAGATTATCCAATATGATTACTTAGATCGAAGTCCATTTATTGGTAGAAACTTCTATCGAATTAAATACATCCGAGCAGATGGAACCGTATTCTATTCAAACGCAGCTTCCGTAATTATTGATAGCCGCATTGACGCGAATATTTTCCCGAATCCAACACAAGATTATTCCAATATCAACTTCACCAATACAATTAGAGAAAATAGTATTTTAGAAGTGGTTAACGCGAATGGTCAGGTTATGGAAACTACTGTGCTTGGCGCTGGAACGACGTACACGCAAATTGATTTGACGGCTTATCAGCCAGGAATGTATTACATTTATTTGCAGACTAATTCTCGACGAGATCTCATTCAGCAGATTCTCAAAGTGGCAAATTAATAAGTAGGTTTACCAAATAGATTGGTGATTTTGACGGAAGAAAATTTTGCTTCAATCGAGGCGAAAAATGCAGGAAACCTAATGGTTTTCAAGGCTTTTTAACGAAGCGTGAAATAAAATTTACTCGTCATAAATTAGTGAATTTATTAGGTAAACCTACTTAAAATAAAAGATGATTAATTAATTAGGTAAGCAGTCTCATAGGTAAGCTCTTGATGAATAAAAGTGTATTTTCATACACGACATCAATTAGGTTTACTTGTGAGACTGTTCTTTTTGTTGGCTACTTCCTTTTCTTTTCTTCGCCTTACCCTACCCGATGCTTCACTTCTTAGGCAAAATAGTACACTTTACAAGCTTCCGTATTTAGCAGTTGTTTACAAACTGTTTACTAGACTTGATGTTAAATATCTTAGTATCAAGCTTACTATATTCCCATCTTTTAGCTGCAATCACAACAAAACGACAAAAATATTGCTTCAAAGTCATATTTTTAGTATTTTTGTACATAAGAATCTAACAATCAACAACATATAACCATTACTTAACATCTAAAAAATCTGCACAAACCTCCCCAATTCAAAAAAACACCTTAATTCTGTTCCTTTTGGCGTACTTTAACGTCATATAGTTAAATGAAAACGAAACGATTTTCATCGATCACTCGTTCAAAGCATTAACTCATATGATGATAAATACCAATACAAATTAATAGACCACTAATTTTTTTAACACCATAAAAATCGAAAATACCATATAAGTACCAATACAAATAAATTCACTAATTTATTCGGTAAATCTACTTAATTAGTTCACGAAATCAAATTAACTAATAATTTGAAAGTCTTTTAAGCTTATTGTAAACTTAATTTCTGGGAACTACTTAAAAACACCTGAACAGTATAAAATTATAATCCGTGTTCCTATTTTCTACGCTTGAACAACGTTAATAAAATTTGAACACGCTCCCACAATCCATGAACCTGTCGGCGCAAGCAACACTTAGCAAACACAATCGTTGTTACCGGCAAAAACAATGATCCTATGAAAAAGACACTACTCCTGTTTTTTAGCAGCATGTTGTTCTTATCGCAATTTGCTTTTAGCCAAGTTAAAAAACAGTTTAAAGATGAAACTTTTGCCCAAACAACCGTCATTATCAAAGAAGATAATGCTAGTGACGCCGATATTCTGAACGAGCTAGATCTCGACGACATCGGCATGAGTCAGCAAATTCGAATTACCACTGAGGTTGAAAGACCAAAACCAGTCGTAATCCCCGTTGTAGAAAAAAAAGAAGAAAAAAAAGAAGAAAACCGGAATAAGGAGCTAAAAAAAGAGCTTAAAAAGGACGTAACGATTACGCCCGAAGCAGCACCTAAAGCCGTACCTTCCATCGACAATTCTTCCAAAAACTCTAATGTCGCGGGTGCTTTGCCCGCTACGAAAACGGCTACTCCTCAAGTACAGAAAAAATCTACTAAATCTCTCGCCCGTAGCAACAAGGTTGCTCGTAAGAAAACGAAACGGAAGCGAAGTCGAAAAAGATTTAAGAAAAAAAGAAGAAAGTCCTACAAGAAAAAATATTCTTGTTTTAGCTTCTAACGCTAAACTAACTATTAATCAGCAGCCTTTTCATTACTCGGCTGTGAGGTCCTTAATTGTTAATTCAATTAAGGACTTTTTTTGTCGACGTAACTAATTAAGCAATTCAGTAGTTTTTACTAAAACTAAATTGATCGCCAATGAGATAATCAAAGCTTCGTAGTTAAATTTCACTCAATAGCTAACCCAAGGTAATGGGTATATAATTTTGTAGTGCTTCATTAGCCAACAAGTTTAAGAAATAAAACAATACCATACCCGCTCTATATAAAGACGTTGCTTCCAAACTATCTTAAATACACTTGACTTTATTCGAAAGTTATTTTTGCAAAAAATGAATATTGATAATCAGTTAGTTATAGTTTTAGATTCTCTTTTCGAATAATGTCT
>CALFBG010000317.1 GCA_937951685.1 uncultured Saprospiraceae bacterium
CTTTAGTACTTGAAAAGGGGGAAAAAAAGTATACCCCTGAAGACTAGATTCCTCATTTTGAAGGATGCCAACAGTTTGTGAAGTTCCCTGGAATGTAAAAAAGAGGGTAATTAGGAAGATTGGTATTAATTTATAATTCATAATTTTTTTAAGAGAAGACTTGTTTAGAAATAAGGACAAGTTTATCTAAGTGCTATAAGTAGTTGACACTTTTAGGAATATTTTCTCTTTTGTGTGCGTAAGGGGATACCTTTCCTATCCCCTTATTTTAGGAGTGTAAGTAAGAGAATAGGAAAGGTATCCCCTTACCATACAATCACTAAAACTGTCAACTACTCTGATAAACTTGTCAAAAAAGCTAGCCAAAAATGATCGGACCAATCTAATACCCTTTGTCTCAATTTTGTTTTATCCTCAAACCATTACAAAAAAGAAATCAGTAGAATATCTATAAGTTATTTTTTGCCCGTTTCTTATTTGAAAACATGAAAGTATTTACATACATTTGATTTTACTATAAAATACGGCTTAAAAAGAAAAATCAAGTATGAAATATGGCTTTGTAATAGATAATCGAAAATGTATTGGTTGCCATGCTTGTACAACTGCTTGCAAAAGTGAGCACGATGTACCAGTAGGTGTCAATCGAACGTGGGTCAAACAAGTAGAAAAAGGAGAATTTCCAGATACTCGGCGACTCTTTTCTGTGATGCGTTGCAACCATTGTACAGATGCACCCTGTGTGGAGATTTGTCCAACAGAGGCCTTATATGTTCGGAAGGATGGAATTGTAGACTTCGATAAAGATCGTTGCATTGGTTGTAAGTCTTGTATGCAAGCTTGTCCCTACGATGCACTTTACATTGATCCTGAGAATCACACCGCGGCAAAATGCAACTATTGCGCGCACCGCGTTGACGTTGGATTAGAACCGGCTTGTGTCAATGTTTGTCCGGAGCACGCAATTATTTCGGGAGACATGGATGATCCTACTTCTGAAATTACGGAGCTTTTATCTCGCCAGCAGGTGAAGGTTAGAAAGCCCGAAAAAGGAACCCAACCCAACTTGTTTTACATCGACGCCGATGATGCTTCTTTAAATCCTACGGCAACGGAAAGAGAAGCAGATTATCTCTGGAGTTCGCAGTCGAGAGGCGTTGGACATTTTGCCAAAGAAGCCGAAAAAATGGCTTTCTCGAATGGTGACTTAATTGACGCTTTGATGAAAACGGAAGCCGCAGAAAAGGAAATGCGTACCGATCAAGATATCGCAGAAAATGGTCCTTCCAAATCAATTGACGTAATGTTAGGCAAAAAAGCGCGACGTGCTTATGACGTTCCTGACAAAGGCGTTTTGTGGGGATGGGAAGTTTCAGCTTACGTGTGGACCAAAGCGATTGCGGCAGGTGCGTTCTTGGTACCTTTTCTAGCTACTGCTTTTGGATTTGCAGAAGTCAACGCTACGGCGCAGTGGTTAGGTTTGGGGATTGGTTTACTCTTCTTGGCGCTTACGGGTGGCTTATTGGTGATGGATTTGGATCGACCCGATCGGTTCTTAAATGTTTTGTTGCGACCACAATGGGGTTCTTGGTTGGTCAAAGGAGGCTACGCGATTACCGCTTATGGTGGCTTACTGACTTTATTGGCAGGAATGTCTTGGATGGGCTGGGATGCTTTGGTTACGCCTACGAATTGGGTCACGGCAGTTATTGCGGTGATTGTTGCAATTTATACGGCTTTCTTATTTGCACAAGCAAAAGGTCGCGATTTTTGGCAAAGTCCTACCTTGGCAATTCATATGTTGGTACACAGCTTAATGGCGGGTGCGGCAGTTTTTGGATTGCTTAGCTTAGTGATTACAAGTGGAGCAGATTGGATGCAATTTTTGAAATACGTGATGTTGACGGGGATTGTGGTGAATCTATTTACGATGATGATCGAATTAACAATGACGCATCCTACCGACGATGCTCGTCGTACCGTGGAGATGATTACGAAAGGACGTTATAAAAATAAATTTTGGGCAGGTGTTTTAGCGTTTGGCAATATTTTACCACTGCTACTTTTGTTTTTTATGGCAACGAATGCAATCAGTTTAGCACTGGCAGGGGGAATTATTTTAATTGGAATTTATTTGGTAGAAGATATTTGGGTAGAAGCACCACAACGCATTCCGTTGAGCTAAGCGCCAATTATTTTCTATTTTAAAGCCTTCCATTTTCCGTCAAGGATAAAAAGAAAAACAATCATGGGCAAATCTAAACCCTCTTTTATAGAACGTATTGCCGAGAAAATCGGCTTAATTCAAGACCTTCATTCCGCTAAAGAAGAAGTACCCTTGGAACGACTCACCGAATCGGGTAAACTAACTCAGTTTCCGCCGATGGAGCAATGGGACGATTGGGTGGAATACGAAGCAAAAGATCATCCGCGTAAGGTGAAAAAACGGTACACGATTGTACCAACAACTTGCTTCAACTGCGAAAGTGCTTGTGGCTTGACAGCTTACGTGGATAAAGATACGAATCAAGTCCGCAAGTTTGAAGGTAATCCTTATCACCCAGGAAGTCGTGGTCGAAACTGCGCGAAAGGTCCCGCAACCATTAATCAAATTACGGATCCTGATCGGATTTTGTATCCTTTAAAAAGAGTAGGGAAGCGAGGAGAAGGAGAATGGGAGCGTGTCAGTTGGGACGAAGTCTTGGATGATATTGCCGGACGGATGCGGAAAGCAATTTTAGAGGATCGACACAACGAAATCGCCTATCACGTCGGACGACCCGGACACGAAGGATACGCCAATCGGGTGATTCAGGCTTGGGGCGTAGATGGTCATAATTCACACACGAATATTTGTTCGTCGGGCGCACGCTTTGGTTACAATATTTGGTATGGTTACGATCGACCCTCGCCGGATCATGCAAATGCTAAGTTTATTTTACTAATTTCGGCACACCTAGAAAGTGGACATTATTTTAATCCACACGCTCAGCGCATCATCGAAGCAAAGATGAAAGGTGCTAAATTGGCGACGATGGACCCACGTTTATCCAATACGGCAAGTATGTCCGATTATTGGATGCCGACGTATCCGGGAACGGAAGCGGCGGTCTTATTGGCGATGGCCAAAATTATATTGGAAGAAGGTTTATACAATCGACCCTTTTTAGAAAACTGGACGAACTGGGAAACTTACCTAGAAAAACGGCATCCGGATACGCCCCGTACTTTCGAAAATTATATCGAAAAGATGACGGGCGAATATACCGAGTATACGCCCGAATACGCAGCGAAAGAAAGCGGCGTTCCGGCGGAGACGATTCGAGAAGTAGCGATTAAAATTGGAGAAGCGGGAACACAGTTTGCGACGCACAATTGGCGCGCGGCAGCGAGTGGGAATCTAGGTGGTTGGTGCGTTTCTCGTTGTTTGCATTTCTTAAATGTTTTGACGGGAAGTGTCGGTACAAAAGGAGGAACTTCTCCGAATAGTTGGAATAAATTCAAACCTAAATTTCATACAAATCCTCCGGGACAAAAATTTTGGAACAACTTACACTTGCCCGACGAATATCCGTTGGCGATGTTTGAAATGAGTTTTCTTTTACCTCACTTTTTGAAAGAAGGAAGAGGAAAAATGGACGTTTACTTTTCTCGTGTTTTCAATCCTGTTTGGACGTATCCTGATGGTTTTACTTGGATGGAGCAATTGAAAGATCAAGAAAAATTTGGCTTGCACATTGCGATGACGCCGACTTGGAACGAAACTGCCTTTTTTGCGGATTATGTCATTCCGATGGGACACGCTTCTGAGCGCCACGATTTGAATAGTTACGCAACGCACTCTGGTACGTGGATTGCTTTTCGACAACCGGTTTTGCGAGAAGCAGCCCGTCGAGCGGGGAAAGAGGTGAAATTTACCTACGAAGTAAATCCGGGAGAAGTATGGGAAGAAGACGAGTTTTGGATTGAGTTGAGTTGGCGGATTGATCCTGACGGTAGTTTGGGGATTCGCAAGCATTTTCTTTCTCCTTACCGGAAAGGCGAAAAAATTACGATCGCAGAATATTACCAATTCATTTTTGAAAATACCAAAGGCTTACCCGCAGCGGCTAAAAAAGAAGGCTTAACGGAGTTGGCCTATATGCAAAAATACGGTGCTTTTGAAGTAGAGCAGCACGGATATAAAAAACACGAACACCCGCTTTCGGAGGAACAACTGCGTGGTACTGTCGTTGATGAAAAAACGCAAGTCATTCATAAAGAGGGGAAAGCGATTGGCGTGATGGTTGACGGTGTGGCGCGCGTAGGATTTCCAACGCCTTCGCGGAAAAACGAATATTTTTCGCAGACGATGGTAGATTGGAAATGGCCAGAATATGCGATTCCGACGTACATCAAGAGTCACATTCACACCGAGAAATTAGATCGCGAAAAAGGAGAATACGTTTTGGTTCCTACGTTCCGATTACCTGTTTTGATTCACTCCCGTTCGGGGAATGCAAAGTGGTTGATGGAAATTGCGAATCGGAATCCGATTTGGATGCATCCACAAGAAGCGAAGCGCTTCGGTTTTAAAACGGGCGATTTGGTTCGGCTGAATACAGATATTGGTTACTTTATTGATAAAGTCTGGGTGACGGAAGGCATGAAACCGGGCGTCGTAGCTTGTTCGCATCACCTCGGTCGTTGGCGTCGAAAACAAGACAAAGGAAACCGTTGGGGAACGAATACAGTAGACATTCAGCACGACGGAAAAGGCGGTTGGAAAATGCAAACGACCCAAGGGATTAAACCTTTTAAAAGTAAAGATGCAGATAGTAAACGAATCTTTTGGGCGGATGGTGGTGTGCACCAAAATATTACCCACGCCGTTCATCCTGATCCGATTTCTGGAATGCACTGTTGGCACCAACGCGTGAAACTGGAAAGACCACGTCCTGGCGATCAGTACGGCGATCTGTTTGTAGATACGAATAAATCGCACGAAAATTATAAAAAATGGTTGACCCTCACTCGACCGGCGCCCGGACCAAATGGCTTGCGTAGACCTTTATGGTTTAAGCGACCGTTGAAACCGGATGAACGGGCTTACTATTTGGATAATATGGATGAAAATGGTCGTGTGAAAAAGGAGTTGGAGTAATTTTTTTTTGAAAGAAAAAACTAGCCCTTACTTGCGCGGATTTTTAAAATTTGGTAACAACATTGGTACCGTTTGTTGGTATTGTCGATAGCTTTCGCCAAATACATTTACTAATTTTTGTTCTTCTAGTTTTGTTCCTAGATAGATGTAAATACTCGTGATGGAAGTTCCGAGGAGGACGAGCAGCGTTGGGCGAAAGCAGAAAAACCCCCAAATCAAAATTAGGGTAGCGAAGTAGAGTGGATGCCGAACGATTGCATTCAAACCATTGGTTTGTAGCACGGGCGTTGGCTTTGAATTATTTGAATTAGAAGCCTGTAATTGTTCCACGCCCGAAAATTCTGACAAATTATATTGCTGTAAAGCTTTTACTAAAAAGAAAACTCCTGCCAGCATTGGGATAATACTCATCACGGTGAGTAAGCGATTTTCAAAAATTAAAACGGTCTCCACGGCGTTCGCCAAATAGCCAAGAAAAACCAATAAACCCATCGCCATTCCATTATAACACAAGCGATAATACTTCGCTGGAATCCAACGCGGCGTCAGCTTTGCCTTGAAGCTATCGCTCGCCCACCAACTGTGTAGTGCGAAGTAAACAATCAAAGCCAAACCAAAATAGAATAGATTCATACCAAGTATTTCTACAAAAATAAGGATTAAAAACAGAAGATGGCGTGCGAAGGATCACAAAGCTATTTGCTACGTGCAAAAAAATCGTTTCGGCAATTGGATTTGAAGAATTGTGCCGGCTAGTAAAGTTTTTGTGATGAACATCACAATAAAGTTCTGCAGATTCTTTTACCTTGCAAGCAGAAGGCGAATGATTCAACGTTTAGTGGAGCAAAGGCCTCTTTATTTAACCTAAAATGAATAAGAATGATAGAATTTATTAGTCAGCCGTGGCACTGGTCAATCTCGGGAGCGATGATTGCGCTGGTGATGTTTTTGCTGTTGTATTTGGGAGAGCGATTTGGCGTGTCTTCCTCATTTAAAGCGATGTGTGCGATTGGAGGTGCGGGGAGTAAATTTTCGTATTTCAACTACAACTGGAAAGACCATGATTGGTTGTTGATGTTTGTCGTAGGATCGATTATCGGAGGTGGCATTGCGTCGACGTTTTTGGGGAGTTCGGTGCCAGTGCTGGTATCAGACGCGACGGTTGCGGATTTGGCAGCGTTAGGGATTCGAGCCCCGCAGACTTTGTCGGAAGGAGCTGGATTTATACCGGAAGAAATTTTTAATCCGACGTATTTAGCTTCGTGGCAAGGAATTGTGGTGATGGTCGTTGGTGGTTTTTTAATTGGATTTGGAACGCGCTGGGCGGGTGGATGTACCTCTGGTCACGCGATTTCTGGTTTGTCGAACTTACAGTTACCTTCTTTGGTAGCGGTCATCGGATTTTTTATTGGTGGTTTGGTGATGACACATCTTTTATTTCCACTTATTTTTTCTTAAAGCAATTAACTAACTTAAAATGAAATTACTTAGATTTTTAGCCGTCGGGATATTATTTGGGATTGTGATGACGAAGTCGGAAGCTATTTCTTGGTTTCGGATTCAGGAGATGTTTCGCTTTCAAAGTTTCCATATGTACGGCATTATTGGAGTTGCGGTGGTCGTGGGTGCGGTGATGCATTATTTGATCAAAAAGCAAGGTTTAGAAACTATTTTCGGGCAACCGATTGAATTTAAGGCGAAGCCGACGACGTATTGGGCGAGCTTATTTGGCGGGACGTTTTTTGGATTAGGTTGGGCGTTGACGGGCGCTTGTCCGGGGCCTTTGTATACTTTATTGGGGCATGGTTACTGGATGATATTGGTGGTGATTGGGAGTGCTTTGGTGGGGACGTTTTTTTATGGGGTTTTGCGGTCGCGGTTGCCGCATTGATTTAGATGGGTTTCACTTTGGCGGACGAAAAGATGGGTTGGATGAAATAAGCATATATAGAATTGTGGTACTTAAAAAAGCGATAAGCACTACCACTGCACTACAAGGCTATGTTCATATAACAAAAGCGAATTATGTATCATTTTTTGGAATAACTTTTGGGTAATTAGCCCTGTCACGATTTATGGTCACGATGAAACAGTTCTAAGATAGAACAGTTAAATTGACTGCGTGAACGATTTAACTCAGATAAGGACCAAACAATGAGCACCAAAGAAAATAATCAGCAAGTTATCGTGTTAGACAAAGAGGGCTTCCTGATTTCGGGGAATGAGGTATTGTGTCCGCTTAGCGCTTTTCAAACGACTTCGGTAGTTACACAATTTCCGTTTATCGGAAGTATTTTTACAGCACTGTTGCGGCAACCTTTATGGCGTATTTTAGAAATCAAAAAAGTAAATACCATACATACTTTACTGCCGGGTATCTATGACTGTTCCTTTTACCGATGTTATTTAGAATTGTATGCGCAGGAAGTACTGATTTGGAATATTGCCGATCGGACAAATTTCTATCAAGGCTTACGAATGGAGCAACAAATTCGACACGAGTGGTTGATTAGTATGGAGCAGGAGTAAGCTTTAGCTCGTTTTATTAACGGTAGCTTCTTGTTTCGCTTGTTGTACCCTCGCTAATTCCTCGTAGACTTCCGTTTTATCAAAAACCATCCAAACGAATGAATTTTCGCAATTGGTGCAGTTCGGTAACTTGACAAAAGTATAATCGTAAACCCCCGGCAGGAAAGGATGAATCGTTTTAATTCGATCAAACTTTGAGACTTGCCAAGTGGGTTGTTTTGATAAACTTTGAAAGATACTTTCTACGAATGGAAACGCAGGGAGAATTGATGCTTGGGTGAGCATAGTAGTAGAAAATAGATTATCTTCACTCGAGGTAATTCGTCCTTGCCGATCGAGAAATATGATTTGACAATGCTTACTTGGAAGACTCATAGGGCAAAAGGATTTCAGTAGCGATCTGATCAAATAATGGATTGATATTTTCCCCCGTTTTAGCACTCGTCGTCATTTCAACTTGTGGTTCGATCTCTTTCAATATTTCGGTTACTTTTTCTGTGGAAACTAGATCATTCTTATTCCCAATCACTTTAATGATACAATTAGGATTAATTTTTTTCAAATAATCCAGATCTTCCTGCATGGTTTTCCAAGTAGAGGGTCGCGTCAGGTCGAAGACGAAGATGATTACCGCCGCCCCTAAAAAATAATTCACTGGAACTTTATTTTGGTTTACCTCTCCCGCGATGTCCCACAGCATCATGGTAACTTCCTGATTGTTAATAGTTACGACTTTCTTGTCTACCTTCACCCCGATAGTAGTCAAGTAGCGATCATCAAATTTTTGATAGAGAAATTGATTAAAGAGAGAGGTTTTACCAACGCCGAAATGCCCCGTAAGGATCACTTTACAATTTACCATCGATCAGAATTTAGGAAAAAAAAATTAAAAAAATAAGTTGATTGTCTTTTGTGAGGGGGAAGATACGGATAGTATATCGGATATCAAAAAATAATATGTGAATTGGGGGAGGTTTTGTGTTTTAGGGGTAAGGGGAATAGAGCTGTTCTGGAATGAAGTTATACTATAGCGCTACTCTTGGCTAAAGTCGCACGGCTTTTAGTAGTCATTTTTAGTCTAAATATTGTCCGGTTTAAGCCTTTAGTTTTCAGTTCTATACCGTTTTCAGACAACTTATCCACGAAGCTTTTGTGAAACAATAAAAAAACCTTAGCTTTAGTAGGATTCCAGTAAGATAGACTCTGGTATAATTGAGCGGCGAACAGCGCGTAGTCTATTCGGAAACACAATAAAGTCGCGTAATAAGCAAAGGTAAGAAACAATACTATTTCGAAGGTTCTACTAAAAATGCACCACTACTGTAATGAATAATGGGTAAAGTGGACTCCTATATTATAAGGATGATTTTCACGAAAAATAAAAAGATCTTTGTAGAAAGATAGTCTTAATCTTACAATGAAGTTGTTTAAAAACTCCAAAAATGTTTACGAATTGATCTTTTTGTCCAACTTTTCAGCTTTTTCATCCTCCGTAGCGCTGCTACGAACTCCTAAAAGAGCTTCAACCTGCCTGCCGGCAGAGGCAGGTTTGAACAA
>CALFBG010000318.1 GCA_937951685.1 uncultured Saprospiraceae bacterium
AAACGCCACTAACATTCGCAATCCGAACGCTAGTGGCGTAAGCCAACTAAAGTAGTTAATTTTGGGATAAATTCCCTTACTCCGTTTTAAGTCGTATTACTCCTATTCCTCCCTCACAACCAATCGCGTCGTCTTCACTCCTCCCTCAAGCTTAATGCTCAAAATATAAACGCCACTAGGAACATTCAACTCAATCTCCAAATCCCCAACCACCGTATAACTATTCAGCTTCTGCCCGTGCACCGCATACAACTCCAGCCTTGCGGCACCTTCGAGTCCTTGGATGAAAACCCGATCCGAAGTAGGATTCGGAAAAACCCGCACGTCAAGCGTAGCCACTTCTTGCGTAGACACCACTTGACTCCATTCCTCACCAACTTCATCGCCCCAGATATATTCTACGAGATCGGGTTGATCGATAAATGGATTTCGGTTGCGTTGCCAATTGTAAATTACATTGTTGCGATTCATCTCGAAGTCGTCGGGTGGATCATTTCGGTGCCAGTCTAGTAGCGTTGCTAAGTCGCCCAATTGACCGTCGATCTCTGGGAAACCATTTACGATTGACAAACCATTATATCTGATTTCTAGGTACAAAACGCTGCGCGCAACATCGCCGCGGAAACTTCCGAGGGTTCCCGCAGGACCAATATATTCTCCATAATGTTTGTTGCTGCGCGCGCCATTTTCTTGCGCATCGGCGGCGCGTAAAGCGTGACCATCGGAGTTGCCGTGTCGAAGAGAATCTGCCGAAGTGACCCAAAAAACATTAATGCCATCTTGCTCTTCGTCTTCGGGAATACTTTGGTATCCCGCCCGAGATCTTGGAAAGGTATGCTCGCGATTCCACTTGCCCGCACTGTTAGAACTCGTTTGAAAATCCAACTTGGCGCGTCCTTCTTCGCTGTACACCAACCATACTTGATTGCTGTTCGCTGGGTTTTGGTCCGCTTCGTTTAGCATGTCGATAATATCCGTGTAGGTTTGTGCTCTCACCACGTCTGGGTCGGCGATGATATCTTGTAGCGCTTCTCTCAAATCTTCGCCTGCCTTTTCATCGAGGTCATTGTAATAGCCAGCGGGCTGGGTACTTGGAACGATTCCGTAAGTAGGATTCGTGGGTACGCCAAAGGGTGCCACTACGAAGTCATTATCGACTACTCGTATTTGTACATTGTTATTTAAAGCTAAAAAGTCTGGGGACAAATTTACGAATTGAACCACGGCGACTTCATCTCCTTCGTCGAGGCTGTCATCGGTTAAAGTAATTGTCGTCGTTACCGTATTTTGTCCAGCGGCAATCGTCAGAGCAGTATTTCCAGTATAGTCTTCGTTGTCGAAAAACGCATCATTCAACGTAATCTCAAAATTCAAAGCGGTCAGTACATTTTCCTCGGTGGTAAATACGATATCGAAAGTTTCTCCTTCTTCGTATTGAGTTTGTGCGATCTCCATTTCAATACCATTAAGCTCGATTCCCGTGCCATCATTTAACGCGCCCGGTGTAGGAACCGTGGAAGTATAAGATCCATCATTCTTACGTTGAATCGAATTGGTATTGTTGCTCGATCCTTCGTTGATTTGTTCGATGTCTCCAAAGTCAGGATGCATTTTAAAGATATTAATCATATCCACATCATCGGCATCTGAAGTATCATAGATCAATACATCAATTAGGTCCTCAATTGTGGCTACGGTTTCCTCGGGAAAGTCCGTATCGCTTCCTGCATAAATGGCCACGGCGTCCGCTCCGTTTTGAATGGTGTTTTCTGGAATTAAAACCTGCGGCACGGGACTCACCGAATTACTACCAATCAATAATAGTCCGTTGACATCCGTGACGTAGCCATCTAAATCTACCGTAAAATAACTCGAGTTATTGCCATTGGCTGAGCCATTAAAAAAAACAACGACGTAGCCATCCAAGGGGAAGTTTGGCGTATCGGATAACAACTCTAAAAATTCCATGTTGTCAATTCCCGGAGTGTCGGCATCTAGTTCGTTGATCACTAACTGGGCGGTTGCAGTGGTACCAATTAGTAGGCAGCTGATCCAAGTAAGTAGGTATTTCATCTTTTTTTAGGTGAAGGTAAGGGATTCTTGTTAAAATATTATCCTCTAATGGCGAGTCTGCCTAAAATAATGCTTCGTGACTGCATCAATCTTCGAACCCTTAGGTCTTGGGCTGAATAGTGATCGCGCACTTAGTAAAAATTATCCGTTAGCCTTAGCTTTTCGGGCTTTACGCAAAAATTACCATTACAAAGTATTAACACCACAAAAAATAAAAAAAAGCCAAATAAATATTAAATTTACTACCATCATGCACCCTGTATTAAAAATGGAGTCTGCCAAAAATCCAAAAAGAGTAGGCGATAAAATTCCCCCTTTAAGATGAAAATATTAAAATCAAGCTTGGTATTATTAGCGATATGTTGTACGGTGTTTAGTACGCAATCCTGTAAAGATGAATGTGATGAGGTAATCTGTCAAAATGGAGGAACCTGTAAGGATGGTAGTTGCGACTGTCCCGTCGGTTACAGCGGCGCCAATTGTGAAAACTTTAATTTCAGTCAAGTACAAGTGCTATTGGATGGAGGCAGAACGCCACAAGAACTATACGCAGGAAACCTTCCCTTAGATAGTCTGTACGGTAAGCGCTACGCAGGAGGAATTATCTTTTATCTCGACACCGCTGATGGTACTGGACTGGTCGCCGCAACTGAAGATCAAAGTGGTAGAATCGCATGGGGATGCAGTGGAACGGATATTATGGGCATAGCAAATAATCAAGACTTTTCCGTTCCAGATCCAGAAACCGCCGTAGGAGCGAGAATAGGCGATGGCGCAGCGAATACCGATGCCATTTTAGCAGAATGTACGGAAGCAGGAATCCCCGCAGCGTTATGTCGTAATCTGGGAGCAGATTGGTTTTTACCTTCCCGAGGGGAGTTAAATTTAATGTACACTAATTTGCAGTTGAATGGTCATGGCGGGTTGTCGGATTACTATTGGAGTTCTACCGAAGGCAACGCTTCCGTGGCATGGCCTCAGAACTTCGACGATGGCGCTCAGGTCTTCAACGTTAAAACGAATAACGCGTATGTTCGAGCTGCTAAGGCGTTTTAAGAGACTCACGGTTGAATCGTAAAACGATTTATTTCAAGTGTTACTTTTGAGCTTTGCTTGCAGGATGCTTTTTAATTGCTAATCTCCCGCAGGCTTAAGTACTAAGACGGATTCTTTTTTTAAATGCATAAATTTCAATCGGCGGTCATCAATTTATTGATAAGTTGACTTCCTCCATCATTAAATTTGAGTCTTTAAGCTGCTCGTATTCTGCTAAATTTACAAAAACTACTTTGGCCCGACTATCCCAAATATTTTCGTGTACAATTGCGAATTTGAACGCACATTTCAACACCTCACTCAAGTACAGATTGAGCACTTTGTCTAGATAGTCGGTGAACGCACGGGAAGTTAAATCGAAAGGTATGCGTTTAGAAACGCCAAGCTTCGTAATTTCTATAAAGTTTTCCAGTTGCTCCTCTTCCGTTTGGCTAAGATGCTTAATTTTCAGCGTTGAGCTAACTTCATTGGCAGCTTGTTCGATTAATTTTGCGGCATCATAGTTCGTGTACTTTTCATCAAGATATAAACTTACGTATCTAGGTTTTTTTAAAATCTCTTCAACCCTTGGTAAGTGTTGAAATGAAATTTTAAACTTCGAAAAAAATTCATCAAGGTTCTTGGCGATCACAATCTTTTTAGTGTCGTATCCACCCGAACTTAAGTATATAGCTCCCTGAGCGTCGAGGAGAACATCTTTACCAATTCCGATTTGACCGGATTCAAATAGCGTCAAATCATATTTTAAGGCGCCTTTTTCTAATTGTTCTAGTAAGCTGTCAATATCTTCATAATTCTTAAATTTACAGGGTACATATACATTCTGTACTTCGAGTATTGCCTCACAGTTAAACTCATTTAAGAATTTATAAAGTCGTTTCAATTTTTCAAATTTCATGTTTTTTCTTTTTGATGGTCGAGCACTGTTTGTGTCAATGCAGTATGCCTAGGAGTTTCAAATTGGTTTTAAATCTTTTGTCATGGTCGTGCTGAATGCTTTGGTCGTTTCATTTAAATCTTCGTAAGCCCCTAGTCCCATGAAACCGCCGTTTTCAAAGTTAAGCAATTATGCTCAACAAATAACTCGGAATGCGAGGCGCGCTAATTTTGGTCAATTCCCCTACTCGATTATAGCCAGTTCTCTTTTATTAATAAACAAGCATTTCAAAACTTTGAACTTGTCCCTTTATGGCTTCCGCAAAGACCTGATTTACATTCCTTTTCCGACCTGGATTAAATCGATGAAGTACAATATATTTTTCGCCTTTTTTTATTCCCCTTGCTTCCATATATTTTGCTTGCTGATCTTCTGACTGCTGCCGCATGGACTGGTATTCTCGATGATAGAGGACTGGTAACTGCTTCCTTGCTTTTCCATCCACTGCGACAAACTCATAAGTCTGAAGCGCATAATGTTTTGGATTGATAACTAGTTGCGTTTTAAACGTACTGCCTTCCCCCAGTTTCAGATAGCTGTCTGCTTTTCCAGTTATGCTTGTTGCCTTTCCTGCTTGCTGATCATAAGCGATATAATTGATTCCTACTGCTTTTCCTGCCGGAATTGCTACGATCAATTTTGTAGAATCCATTTCTAAGTCTTTCGCTCCTTGCTTGAGATATACTTTGGGTTCGGTAAAATGAAAATCTATGCCTTCGCCTTTTTTCAACTCCGTCAAAACGATATAACCTGCGCCTTGGATTATATGATAGCCTCGACAGACTTCTCCGTTCTTGTCGATCGTACGCAAGTAAATGCCTTGGTTTTTATCAATGTGATCTATCTCGTAGTCCAAATCTCCCCCGCAGAATAGTTCAACTGTTTCGCCGGATAGTTTCCTCGTCAGTACGATTCCTGATGCTTTTGCTGCGCCGCAGCTTCGCTGGCAGGCTATTTTTTCTTCTTTTTTGAAATGGATGCTTTTGCAGGAATCTTGTGGTAGAATGTAGGTTCCTTCTGGTAGTGGTTTGCTGTTGTTTTGGCAGGAGCTTAGGAGTAGTAGGGTGATGAATAGGAGTTTGTATTTCATTTTTGGTGGGTTGGTTATCTAGGGGGGCTGGTGGTGTGAGGAGGTTCAGTTCAGTTTAATTCACTAGACAAAACATGCGTTTCGACTAGAAAAATGCAAGGTGCAAACGGTGAACAGCGCT
>CALFBG010000319.1 GCA_937951685.1 uncultured Saprospiraceae bacterium
CTTATAAAAATCTCGAACTTTTAGAAGTAGAACTACCCAATAAGGAAGATGCCATATTTTTGGATTCCTTGGGTTCTACTTCTTCCGGTTTAGAAATTGCTGCTACTTATGATAGTAGAGATAATGTACTGAATGCAGGAAAAGGAATCTTCGCAGAGTTTACCCACGGAATTTACAACGAAAGTTTAGGGAGTTCGAGCCAATTTATGTTGACCAAACTTGATTTTAGGAGATATTGGATGGTATCCGAGCAAAGACCTAATGATATTTTAGCTATAGAAGTATTTTCGAGGATGAGCTGGGGTGATGCTCCAATATTAGAACTTTCTTCCCTAGGTGGCCACGAACTTTTGCGGGGATTTCGAGCAGGCCGGTTTAGAGATCGCTATTCCTTTTTTGGTCAGGTAGAATATCGTTGGCAAGCTTTGGAACGCATTGGTTTTGTTTTCTTCGGAGGTCTAGGTGACGTGACGGATGAATTATCCAATCTTGATTTAAACAATATAAAGTATTCGCTCGGATCAGGATTACGGCTAAAAATAATCCAATCAGAAAACTTGAATATTAGGATTGATTATGCTCTTGGCTTAGGGAAAGTTAAGGATAGCAATTTTTATATTGGGATTGCAGAGTCGTTTTGATTTTTTTTAGTACACCGCGTATTTAAGTACTCGTGAATGATCCAGATTTATATCTATGCCATACTGTTCAAAATCTGAGTCTCGTTGTGACCTTTAGCCAACGGGGAGAACGTTTTATCGAATTTCAAGGCATCGCTTATGCGGATGCTCAATAGTGTTTTTCCTTTCCTAGTTTTTCTAATATTTGGAAAAAATAACTATTAAATATAATCATAAATAACCCAGCAGCAATCGTACTACTAAAAAGCGAATCTGATAGTTGCGTATTATTGGATTCAAAAAAAATCCTTACAAGGTAAGCAATTAAGAAAGGGAGGTAAATCAGGTAAAATGGAAATCTAAAAAATGGACTTAAGCCCCAAGGTTTCTTTTCTTTTATATAAAACAGCACGATTAAACCATAAATCAAGAGCATGCATAGCATTCCATAAACAAGGGTACTGGGTTCAAGTGTGCCTGCGTTATACTTTTCCAAAATCATAAACATAGCTTTCAAGACCATTGCAATTGCTCCTAAGTAAAACGGAAAGAGGATGATTCCCATAGTTCATTGTTTTCGGATGGATTAAAATGAAAGCTTAGTTAGCTGGATTGACTTTTAAAACTATTCTCCCTTTTTAGATCTGCTCAATGCGATACACTGCTTCAGTCGTTAAAGCGATTAAGGCATCAATTTCATAAATGTATTAGCTATTTTTTTTCGTTAAACTTGTATTTCTCTCCTACGCTTTAATCAACCTTTCCGTCCAAACCCGATCTCCAACACTCATACTGATAAAATACAATCCTTCCGGCAAATCCGAAATATACCTTGTACCAACCAAACGGTAAGAGGTAGACCTTGGTAACCAACGTATGTCCCTAGCGTGTACTTACGTACCCGACAAATATAGGAAATAAAAGGAAGTTTTGAAAATATATTGTTGGTAAATCACTAGCGTTAATTAGAAGCTTTAGTTAGCGCTTTTTCCTTTGTGCTTCACAAGAAACTCAAGCATATGTTCAGATCGCGTAACTTCCAACATCACTTTCTTCGTCTGCTCGTCTGCTCCTCCCGAAGTCACCAATCCAACCAATTTGCCTTTTTCATCGACCACCGGAGCTCCACTCAAACCACCTAAACGCGTTGGTCCTTTCAGCTGTACAAGCCGATGGTAATTACCTTCCGTTTGATCAAACGTATATTCGTATCGCCGTTGCGCTCCCGTGGTATCGCTATAAGACCAGCCAATGGCATATAAACGTTCTCCCTTTTCCAGTGGTGTCTTTCTAAATGTCAAAGCTTTGTGTTTCGTCTTATTCTCTTTGATCGAGAAGATTAACCAATCGTCGTAAGTGTCCCAGTTGGAATACATATAATCCCAGGTCAGAGAATCTTTGCGGTTTGGATTTAGTAATTGATCCATGATTACATAATTGGTTTTATCATTTTTGGGATGCATTCTCCACTCTTTTAACTCACCTTCAAAATCAATGAATTGCATTTTGTCGGTTTTTGAAATCATTAAAATGTGCTTGGCGGTGATGGCGTAGGTTTGGTCTTCGTAGCTAACTAAAAAACCATTGGATGCATTTGGATTATCAAAGGAAGAATTTTTAAAAGAGACCTTGTTGATGAGTCCAATCGGTCGGTCTTGTAGTTTTTCTACGGAGGCGCAACTGAAGAGTACGTTTGTTGCTAGCAATACTAATATAACTTGTTGAAGTTTCACGGGATTGAGGTTTATGATCGTGCGTTAAATGGTCGTAAGTTAGCGTAAAAACCGTGGTCGCTTCTTATTTTGAATAGCTTTAACAGCGCTATAACAATTCCTTAAGAGAAAGTCTTGTTCCGTTTCGCACGCCCATTTGAATCGGTGGGACTTCCATTGCTAAATCGACACGGAGACAATTTCCCCTCCCTCAATGTCTCGATCAAAAATAAACTTGCAAACGATACCAGAAGGAGCTGTGATCGTAACGTGATATAAAGGGACAAAAGCAGGAATCAATCCCGAGCTACTACTGTTTTAATTGAATATTTTCTATTTACAAATAATGCTTATTAACATAGAACGTACCGAAAGGAATAACAGAAGCCAATACTACAATTAAGGTCGTTTTGAAATCCCACTTCATTTTTGCTCGGATCAATAAAGCAACGACAATGTAGGCCATAAATAAAATACCATGAGGCATACCCAATGATTTTACTAAAACAGGATTGTCCCAAAAGTATTTCATGGGAACGCCTACGAACAACAGCAAGAGATAAGATACACCTTCCAGAAAACTGGTGAGTTTAAATAAGTTTAACATGGTTTGGGTATAGTTTTTACAATTTTAAAACTGCTTTCCTTTCTTCGATTTAAAGATAGGTCTTAATAAGTACTCGAACAATATTAAGCGATAGAAGTTGTCTAATTTTATTTTTTCTACAAGGAAAATCCAAAACTATCTTTTACCAGCGATCTTCGCCTGTACTTGATTCCAACTCCCTGCATTATAGGCTTCTATGCCCGCGCGCTGCAAGGAAGTCGCGGCACTAGCGGCTCGAGCGCCGGATCGGCAACAAATAATAATTGGTTTATTTTGCTCCTTGAGTTGCTTAATTTGGCTTGAGATTTTATTTAAAGGAATGTTGATGGAATGCGTTGCGTGTCCCTGCGCAAATTCTGGTGCCGTTCGGACATCAATAATGACGGCGCCTCTTCCCAATAATTCGTGATAGTCTAAAGCGCTACGCTTGAATAGATTTTTGAAAAATGATAACATATTTTTTTTATTACAAAGATAAAGTCGGCTAACGAAACCTGCAGTGATCTGTATCACATTAAGGTGTTTTATTCCTTTAGGATTGATAAAAAGAAGCAATTATAGAACTTTTTTAAGTCGGCTGCTTCGTATCAATCGCATCTCTGATGAATTGTTTTAGAGTTTCCATTTGGTCTTTCGCTAAGCTTTCTCCGTATTTTCCAACTCGATAAGCCGTTAGCATAAATATAATGGCTATGGGAAATGCGAGCAGGAAAGGAGAATAGCTACCTAATAAGAGCTTTGAGAAGCCATAAGAAGAGACAAAAAAGCCAATGATGCCAACCGAAAAATAGATAAAAACGAATAAGGTCCAAACGGGTGGTCGTGGCCCAATTAAGCCGGAGACAAGAGCATGATTCGGATTTTTCTCATCTTGTTCTACCCTGAAATTTAACTGCGGAGACCAATAATGAACGTCCTCTCCTACAATGTCTAAAATAATATGAGTCCCCACAATATATCCATGAATACCGTCCGGTGAGTTTTTTATCATGAGCTCAATTCTATCCATCAGCTCCTTTTGCGTATATGGAACCGCTATACTAAATCGAGGTCTGATGTGCGTGATTGAAGCATCCATTTTATGCTATTTTAGCAAAAAAATAAACAATTCTATTGACTTCTACGGACTAAAATCTATTTTTTTAGCATTTCTTATCTGGGAATTGCTTCTGGTCTTATGCTTAGTCCTTACTGCTAAAATATTGGAAGTAAATAATGATTTTTATCACTGTGCTAAGCCTGGAAATACTTAGTTTAAGCTTTACGCTATTTCAGCACTAAAGCCGCTTGAGCAAAGGGATCAATTCATCGTATCTCGCTTTACCTCCGTCAATTGAAAAATCTGCTTATCGGTCAACTTATTCCATGCTGCATCAGGCGTATTCGGTCGATCGAGCAAATAGATAAGATGGGTTTTTTCGAATTTTTTGGTAGTATCTTTTAGCGCAGCAGGTACTTCCGTCAAGTCAAGCGCATAAGTTGATTGGTAGCCTTGTCCAGCTTGATCAAACCAATGCACCGTCATCTTTTTTGCCAATCCGTAACCCCGCTGCTGATTAATCCGAACGAAGTAACTATCATTTTTCTTTTTCAAGTTGATGGAATTTGTTTCTCCATTATGGTAAAGGACATGAATGGCTACTACGTTCTCTCCTGTAAAAGTATGAAATTGAGGCGTGCCGAAGCGTTTGTTTGCTAAGCGATTGATCGAACCCAAATCCGTTTGTTGCGCGCTTACGGGATCATCAGAAGTGGCCCGATACGACTCAAGTTGTATGGCAAAGCCAGAGGTATTGATATCCAAGTCTGCAAACCATAAACTAAGGAAACCCTCTGGTGCAATGCCTAGCTTAAGTGACAGTTGTCCTTCGGGATAATCCTTGCCATATTTTTGTTGCAACAAGGCATTATTTGCTTCCCAATAAGCAATTATTTTTTCCTTAGGAAATAAGAATGTTGCGGTGTAAGTAAGATTTGTTTCCGTCTCCTGCCAAGAGAGTTTAACGCTATCCGGCAAATAATTAGTAAGCTCATTATGAAGTACTCTACCAACTGATCCTCCGGACCAGCCAGAAAAAATATTCATCGTCGTATGCCGAAATATTTCCTTATCCGCTTTGTAATAAGTGAGGTGCTGAATGCTAAGTTCATAGTCTAGCGGCTTGGTTAATGCTAGGTTCCAATTATATTTTTTATCTCCCGTAAAGGAACCTTTGGAAAACAAATAAGCGCCCAACAAAGTCAACAGCAGCAGCATGGCAAAAAATAAAGATAATTTCATAAATAGCTAATTTTTCATTTTTCTATACGAGATAACGCTTTAGGCATACGCTACAGAAATAGTCAAGCGCTATAACGCTCGCCGAGCTTTTTCTAGCTTGGTTTCAAGGAGGTCTTTTTCTCCTTTTTTAGTTGTCAATGCTAAGGCTTTGTTTAAATACTCGATTTCTATTTTGGGTTCCTTATTGAGCCGGAATAGTTCTGCCATTAGCCAAAAGTAATAATTATTATTTTCTAAATTCAATTGCTTCGCTGCCGCAATCGCTTCTTGAGCAGTGTTTGCCATTGCCAGTGCAAACGTTCGGTTCATCGCAATAATGGGCGAATATTCTAATAAGAGCAATTTATTATACAACTGTAAAATATTGTTCCATTTATCAGCTGCTTCCGTGGTGTGCCAGTAGGCAATGGCGGCTTCCAAATGATACTTGGAGACTTTGCTACCATTGGCAGATTTAGCTAAATAGGATTCCCCTTTCTTAATTAGATCTGCGTTCCATCTACTTTTGTCTTGTTCGAAATAAAGAATATGTTGACCATTCGAATTCGTTCTAGCCTCAAACCTTGAGGCATGAAAACACATTAAGGCAATCAAAGCGTAGGTATCTTTTTGGGGTAAAAAGCTTTGCGTTGAAAGAAAGATCGCCAAGCGCATCGCTTCCCAGCAAAAATCTCGTCTGATATTTGCATCCTTAGCACTACTGTAATAACCTTCATTAAAAAGTAGATAAATAATTCTTAAGACCGGCGCCGTTCTGCTAAGGTAGTCGGCTGGACTTAATTGATTCCAAGAAGCCTTGTACTTTCTTAATTGTTGTTTGCCGCGATATAATTTTTTATTAATATTTTCTTTATTGGTAAGCAGCGCTGCTGCAATTTGATCAATGCTCAATCCACATAATAACCTCAACGCCAAGCAAATTTGCGTATCAATGTTGAGATTCGCATTACAAATGGCGAAAATCATATTCAGCAAACTATCTGAAATGAGTTGTTCGTCCAGCGGCGTTTCCACCACTTGTTGCTGCATTTGAATATAATTCCCTTTGACTTTCTCTTTAAAAGTTTTATCTCTACGATAGTGATCTTTGAATTTGTTGATCGCGACTTTTCTTAACCAAGCTTTCGGCGAATCCGGAACGCCTTTATGTGACCACACTTTCATCGCATGCAAAAACGTATCGCTGACGATATCTTCCGCCAGTTGAATATTCTGGATGCCGTAGAAATGACAAAGTACGGCAACTAAGTTGCCGTACGCTGCTCTAAATATTTCTGCTAGTTGGTGATCAACCATTCGTTTTGGGTACTTACATTCCTTCTAATACCATAATGTCTCTCACCTCTACCTTCCCTCCTTGACTCAAAACGGGGCAACCGTTGGCAAGTGCAATCGCTTCGTCAATGGAAGCGGCGCTCACAATGACAAAGCCACCAATCATTTCTTTTAGGGCTGCGTAGGGACCATCCGTTATTGCTCCGTCAGCATGTAAGGTTTTGCCTTCAAAGCCTAATGCTTCGCCGGGATTTTTTAGTTTACCTTGGGCCGCAATTCCACCCATCCAATCTTGCCAAGTTTTTACTTCTGCTTGAATTTCTTCCGGTGTCGGTTCAAGGTTTGGATTGGGTTCGCTGTGGAACAGCATCATAAAGTCTTTCATTTTTTTAAAATTTTACGGAAGTGATGGGAATCAACTTCTTTGTTAATCATTCATTATCACTTACTAGACGAATGAAGGACTTAGCATTGGACAAGAAGTTTATATTTTTTTTACAGCAGTAGTCGCTACCTTTAGTAGCTATCGTACTTTTTCCGCTATTCACTTAGAGTTGCTGAGCTTCCTTTACTTCGAATTTCGAGCACCAATTCCAAATACTAGTAATTGACTCATTTACCGTAACCGTTTCCATTTTCTCCCTGACAAAAAAGCAATAGCCCTTAGTTCCTACGCTTGAATCGTGTGACATTCCACTAAATCGAAAGTGTTTACAATTGAGGCAACAGTTGACTTGACGCGGTTTGAATAATTCAATTACTTCCTTGGTTATTTTATCAATCCAAGCACCTTGGTAAGCTGTTTCTCGGATGATGGTTTGGTTATTCAAACTGAAGTAATAAGTGCTAGGATAAACTTTTCGGATCGTTAAGCAACTACTATCCGCACCATCTTCAACTGGAATCCGAGTAATTTCAATTGTTGAAAGTAGCTTCATAATTTCCGATTCTGCCTTTTCTAGCACTTCATACTTTTTAATATTCAAGTCGGCTAAGGAGAGGTAATAGAAGTTTGGTGTTTGATAAAAGTAATTGGCAAATATTTTTAAGCTTTTATGGATACCCACTTCGTAGCCTTTTTCCACTTTCAATAAAGAGATTACCGTTTGCCCATTGGTAAAGTAGCTATTCGCACGATAGACATGCGTCATATTTAGCGCCACTAAAAACTCGATATCTCCAATTTTGTCATAGCCCTTTACCCTAGCCTCTTCTTCAATCGCCATAGTGACCCGCGTCTCTTTATGCAAATGTCGTTGCTTGAATAATGCTAAGCGTTCTTCAAACAAACCAGGAATGGCTAAGCGAAATGAAAAAATATCATTGCTGTAGTATTGATCGACTTCGATGGTATAGTCTGCGATTTTTGCGATGCCTATTTTCATTGATTTTTATATTCGTTCGCGATTGAGTTTAGCTTTTTACAAGTGCTACGGTAGTTGTCCTTATATCCCACTTTTCGCTGCTTTCAAAGTCATTCCATCTTCCCTAACTTCATACAATAATAAGGAATCATGATGAACTTTATAAATTCCTTCCGAATTACCCATTAAGAAATCATCCGTTATATATCTTTTATACACACCAATCATTAGCTTTCCTTCAGCGCTAATGATGGTAGATTCTATACTATTTACATCTCCTACATCTCCACTCACCTTAGCAATCAGAATTGAATTTAAAACTATTTCTTGCTCCTTATCTATCAGCGTAGCAAAAACAGAATTATAGCCAAAGCTTGCTCCGTTGGTGATCAATTCGAGCGCTATTTTTTGATTAAAATCAATTGTCTTGTATTTATAAAGTTTCGTAGCGCTATACTCTTCTCCCAAACTAATGCTAACTTTAGTTGAAAGCGCTTTAGCTAATTGCTCATAGTTTTCAGCATTAATTTCACCTTTGATGGAATCAACACTTACTTGCAAAACAAAATAGTCTTCAATGGTAAGGGTTGTATTTTTAACAACCGCAAGCTTAGGTTTTTGGGTACGCAAAGTATCTTCTTTTATGTCGAGGACTTCTTTGGCTTTCTCTTGATCTTTTGGCTCAGTCGAACAGCCAAGTATCAAAAAGCAAGCAGACAATAAGTAAATTATTTTAAGGCTCATTTTTTTTAGATAAAAATATTAATATTGAAGTTGCTAATTTAAGAAATAAATACAACTCCTCCCCTTTTTAATTATTAGCTACACAAACATAAAGTAAACTAAAAAAACTAATACCTATTCCAACCAACTGGTTGAGCATTAGCGTAACGATGGTGTAAACCGAGATAAATAAGTAAGTGCTCCATCACAATCCAAAAGCACAATTCTTTTCTTACTTTTACCACCATGTACGAACTCCCCCTCAACCTATACAACTTAGTAATTATCGCTTCTGTTTTCATTGGCCTTAGCTTTGGACTATTGCTCCTTTTTACCAAACGGATCAATCAAAGTGCAAATCGGTATTTAGGTGGCTTGGCGCTAATCATTGTTTTTTGGAATATTTGGGTGTTGAGCTTGGATTTGAATATTTTCCGTTACTTTCCTAAATTTTATTTAATTCCACTCAATTTTTCCTTGGCAGTCGGTCCGCTTTTTTATTGGTATGTCAAAAAAATGACAACTCCAGAATGGAGCTTCACGCAGAAAGATAGCTTGCATTTTTTGCCCTTACTATTTGAACTTTTCGTACACCTAATTATTTGCCAAGAGGCACTAACAAAAGGTATTTTGGCGACGGATACCAATGCTTTTTCCACCTTCATACCTTTGGCACAACTCTTTGCTATTATTTCAATTCTAGTTTATTGTTACTTCGCTTTATCCTTGATTCGAAAGTACCATATTTGGTTGAAAGCCAATTATAGCAACGATGATAAATATAACTTGCGATGGCTCTACCGATTGACGATCATCTTCGCCGTGCTTTGGTTTATGCTCGTGCCTTACACCTTAGTTGATTATGTCTTTTTTGATTTTAATTTGGGCATTCAAGATTATTATCCTATCTACATTTTGCTCTCTTTGATCACGCTTTGGATCAGCATTGAAGCGTTTTTGAAACCGGAGATTGTCTTCGTGGATCATATTGAAGCAAATAAAGTTCCCCCCAAAGAAAAGCCAAAACCCAATCAAGAAATACTGGAGCAAGCAATGTGGCTCCAACAGGAAATGGAGCGGAATTTATATTATTTAGATTCCGAGTTGAGTTTAAAATCTTTGGCTCTGGAAGTGAATTTACATCCCAATACGCTATCTAAAATTATCAATGAAGGTTTAGAAAAAAGTTTTTCTGACTTTGTCAATAACTATCGTGTCCAAGCCGTCATTGAGCGATTAAAGGATTCCAAATACGATCACATCACACTACTTGGAATTTCTTTTGAATGCGGTTTTAATTCCAAAACGACTTTTAATCGCGTTTTTAAAAATCATACGGGAAAAACACCGCTTGATTTTAAGAAAACAGTTTCAAAATCGTAAATCCCTGTTTTCCAAGGCATCATCTACTGCAAAAAGGAGTACCATTTTATAAATTGGAGCGTTTAGCTGCTTTTATGGGTTTACATTTGAATCAAAATTAACCACTAAAGCTTATTTTATGTATCCTCAATCTTTCCTTTTCTGCTCCTTGCTACTTTTACTGTGTTCCAGTTGTACACCCGCTGAGTCTCAAGCAGTAGCGAGGCAATCAAACTCAAACTCAAAAGCCAGCAAAATAACATTTTCCAATAGTGATGATTGGAAAAACCCTGCGGCGACACAACTGATAGATACTTTCAAATTAAACGAAGATCAATACTTGAATCTCCATTTCGACTTAGAGGAGCCATTGCTTGCTGCACTTAAAAAGCTAGACCCCACTGCGAGTGATGCGGAATTACTTTCCAAGGGCAATTATCAATTTAGCTTTCTGGTTGACGATAAGTTGATCTTTAGTCATAATTTAAATACCGGTGCGGGATCTGCAAAAAGCAAGCAAACCAACCGAACCAATCTAATTCCACTTGTTTATCCAGCGCCAATTGATTTTTGGGGTTGGTATCTATGGTTACGATTTTATAAAATGGCGGGGGGCGAGGATGCGCTGGCATCGGGTCAGCATAATTTGACGATAGAAGTTCGATCCTATTTGCAGGGAGCTGCACTTAAAGTCGGCGGGTTGCTTGCCGTCGGAAGTATTCCCGTCGAGGTAAAAGAAATCCCCTATGATTTAAGTGCCGCAGCGATTCAACCGATTGCAGCCAATAGCGGATGGACCATCTCCAAAGCACCTTACAAGGTATCAAAAATTGAAAGCCTTAATAAAAAAATAGCACAAAATCGCTTTATTGATATTAATAGCATTGTCGTGATTAAGAACAATGAATTACTCATCGAAGAATACTTTAATGGCTCGAATCGAGAGACCTTGCACAATCCAAGAAGCGTGGGTAAAACCATTGCCTCCACGATGCTGGGAATTGCGATCGCCGACGGTCATCTCAAAAGTGAACAGGAAAAACTTAGCGCATTTTATAATCTAAAAGATTTTGAAAATTATGACCCCACCAAGGAAAATATCAGCTTAAAATCATTGCTGACCATGAGTTCCAGTTTTTTAGGAAATGATGATGATTATAGTTCTCCGGGAAACGAAGAAAATATGTATCCGACCAAAGATTGGGTAAAATTCACTTTAGACCTTCCTGTGAATCCAGACAAAATTATGGAAAAAGACTTCGAATATTTCACCGCTGGTATTGTTGTCCTCGGAGACATTATCCACCGATCCGTTCCTGGTGGCTTGGTAAAATATACAGATGAGAAGTTTTTTGAACCTATAGGTATCACCAAACGAAACTGGCAATTCACACCGCAAAACGTAGGAAATACCGCTGGTGGATTACAACTACGCGCGTTAGATTTTGCGAAATGGGGACAGGTTTATAAAAATAACGGCGTATGGAAAAGGCAACAACTTATTCCTAAAGATTGGGTTGAAAAAAGCTTGGATCATCAAGTTACTCAGGAGCAGGTAGAGCATGGAAGCTATGGCTATCTTTTTTGGAATAATAGTTATACCGTGGAGGGAAAGGAATACGCATATTCCTCGTGCAGTGGTCGTGGTGGCAATAAGATTTATATCTTTAAAGATATTCCCTTGGTAGTTGTAATCAATGCCTCCGCTTACAATTTGCCTTTCGCCCATTTACAAGTAGATCAGATGATGAAACGGTATATTCTGCCCGCAGTAAATTGAGGGTTTAAATGCCTTGGGCGTAAAATTATTTTGTATCTTACCCTTAAGTTTTAAGGCTTCATCTTGAGCGGAGCATTAGCACTTTTTATGCAAAATATCTTTTAAAATCAGCTTACGTGATTCGTTAAGTCGAGATTCCCCCTAAAATTAAAACCTTAACACCATGCAAAAAACAGTTACCCTCCTTCTTTTTTTTATTTTTATTTCCCAAAATCTTATTTTTAGTCAACAGGTAACCACAATTCAGTCTTTTATTTACTCCTCGACGACTAGAGACACCGTGGTTGAGTTCCCAAACTTAGATCATAATGAGTACGAAAAGATTCTGATGGTTTATTCCATGCGCTGCAAAGATGGTTTAGTGTCGCCTGCAATTGCCGGACAGACCAATATTGGTTGTGGAGAATGGGATTATAGTTGTAATACTTATATCACGGATTCAACTAGAGTTGATTCGCTGTTTGCTTACGCTCCTAGCCATGTCATCTCTAATTTTACGGGAACTACTTTTGAATATTCGATAGACCCAACCTACCAGTACTACCAATCGTCTCAGCAAGCAGTCGTTTATGATAATGTCATTTCAGAAAATGAAATTCCTTTCGGCAACGGTATAACTCCCAATGAAATTCCTTTCGGCGGAGATCAACGTATTGCCCGTTCTCAATTGTTGTACCCGAGTGACGCATTGATTGGTTTGGGTTTAACCGCTGGCAACATTACTGGTTTAAAATTAGATACGGATGTCGCAGCGGCTGGATTTGATAAATTAAAAATCAGAATGAAGAGCACTGCCAAAAGCGAATTAGCGGCTGCAACAATAGACAATGATGGTTTTACTGAAGTTTATTATTTGAATACGGATATGAGTGCCGGAGCTAATTTTTTCAAATTCCATACGCCTTTTGATTGGGATGGCAGTTCCAATATTATCATCGACCTTAGCTATACCCGTGAGGGTACCGCTTCCGCTACTGTAAATACCGCTCCTCAGACTGGAATTGCTAGCCTTACGGCAAATGGCGACCATGATAAAAGTATCGAGTTTAATGGTGCTGGCTACGTCAAAATTGATCAACCCATTAGTAGTATTCAAAATGAAATTACCATTTCTTTTTGGAGCAAAGGAGACGATGTACTACCGGTTAATACGACGGTTGTAGGCGGAGATGACGCCGACGGCAATCGGCAAATCAGTGTTCATCTTCCTTGGAATAATGGACAAATTTATTGGGACTGTGGAAACGATGGTAGTAACTATGATCGAATCAATAAGGTCGCCGCAGCCAATCAATTCAAAAATAAATGGAACCACATGGCATTTACCAAAAATGCAACAACGGGGCAAATGAAAATTTATATTAACGGATCGCTTTGGCATACGGGAGGAGGAAAAACGAAACCGATTGATTTACAAAAATACAATATCGGAAATAATAGTATTGGATCTGGAGCTTATTTTGGAAAAATCGATGACTTTCAAATCTGGGATAAAGAGCTTTCTGAAGCAACCATCAAAGCATGGATGACTAAAGCCGTTACGCCTGATCATCCAAATTATGATCATCTTGTCGCAAATTATACTTTTGACAATGATAATGGTTTAACTGTAATTGATGATTCTCCCAATGCCATCACGGCCACTACGGAAGGCCTTCTAGCCTATAGAACTTACGAAGGAAATGAGCTGGTGAAAAATATCACTGCTTCGGTCGACTTAGCGAATATCACTTTTGTGCAAGGGGAATACGAGATGACCCTTACAGAAATCATTAGCTTAGATTCTGTGATTAACATTCAAACCAAGGTAGAAGAATATGTGGTCAACGGAACGGATCTAATCTTAGATAATACTAATTTTTATTACCCCGCAGGTGATATGCCAATCTATAATGAGCTTGGTGAGCTTATTGGTTCTGTTCCTTCTGCTAACAGTAACACTATCAATATCACCACGCTTGAACACTTTACAAAGCGACCCGCCAAATTTGAAATCATGTCCTTTGTGACGCCTTACGGAATTAATTTGGACTTGGGTATTGATGGGAAATCTTACGTTTTTGACGTCACTGATTTTGGTCCTATTTTGAAAGGTAAAAAAAGAATCAGTATGGAACGCGGCGGGCAATGGCAAGAAGACATTGATATAAAATTTCTTTTTGTGGAAGGAACGCCAACTAGAAACGTTATTGATCTCCAACAGGTCTGGCCGGTCACGCAGGAGAATTTTACCGTCATTGGAAATAACGAAACGCGCTTCGAACCTCGAACGGTAACGCTACCCGCTACCGCAGAAACGGTCGTACTCAAAGCAGCCATTTCAGGTCATGGTCAAGAAGGCGAATTTATTCCTCGCACCCATTATTTAGACTTAGATGGTGGAAATAATGAGTTTGAATTTACCGTTTGGAAAGAATGTTCCGAAAATCCAATTCACCCGCAAGGTGGTACTTGGGTTTATGACAGAGCAGGTTGGTGCCCCGGTATGGCGACGGATATTAATACCTTTAATGTTACTGATTTTGTAGCGGCTGGTGATCCAGTGGAGCTAGATTATGGCGTGAATAATGCTACTGGCGATAGTCGGTACATCGTCAATGTCCAGATGGTCAGTTACGGAGAAGCTAATTTTACCCTCGATGCGGCCTTAGCAGATATCATTACGCCTACTCAAAAAGTAGAGCACGGAAAATTTAACCCCAGTTGCGGTAAGCCATTAGTCCTGATCAAAAATAATGGTACTACGCCACTTACTTCGTTAGACATTAGCTATTATGTTGATGGTCTTACACCAATTACTTATACCTGGACAGGTAACTTGGCATTTTTAGAAACAGAAGAAGTAGAACTGCCTAGTTTAGATTTGGCGACTTGGTCCGCTTCCACTGCTACCTTTTACGCAGCGGTTAGTAATCCGAATGGTGAAGCGGATGAATATGCTTTTAATAATGAGCGAAGTTCGGTATTTGATATTGTTCCAACACTAGATGAGGAGGTCATCATTATTATGCGTACCAATGCTGCTGCCAACGAAACTTCTTGGAAGCTACTCGATAGCGATGGTGTTGTAATCAGATCTAGAGACGGTGGCCTTTCTCCGAACACCAATTATCAAGATACCATCTCTAACCTAGATGGTTGTTATCAGTTATTGATTGAAGATACGGATCAAGATGGAATATCGTGGTGGGCGAATAATGATGGTAACGGTTACGTCGGGGTTAGAGGTATTACACAACCTTTCAAATTCTTAGAAGCTGATTTTGGTGGTTTTTTGATTTACAACTTTTTTACCGGAGTAGTTACCTCTACCGCAGACGTAGCAGATAATCATTTTTTAAAAATCTATCCTAATCCTAGTGAAGACATTTTCTTTGTGGAATTAGAAGGGTATACGGAAACGGTACAAATGGAATTGTACAATCAAATAGGGCAAGTGCTACAAACGGTAACTTTAGATAATGCGAACGATTTTACGCAAGAGACTTTTAATCTTTCTGATTATAGTCCTGGAGTTTATTATTTAAAAATAAATCACGCTCAGGTAACGGAAGTGCGGAAGCTAATGCGGATGTAAATTTTAAATCCTGACCGCGAAAAAGCAGGAATCCCGAGTTTTTAATACATCGAAAATTCGGGATTTTTTTAAATTATTTCAAGTCAGTAAAAGCTTGGTGCAAATCATTCCTCAATTTTACTTACTCAAGTATTTTTTGAGAATCCCACCTTTTACATTGTTAACATCAAGCTCAATGATGAATGTTTTTTTATCAATTTTATCAATCAAACTATAAGTTCTTCGCATATCAATTCGGTTGATTACCGTATGAATGATTCTGGATTGATCTTTCACGCCTCTGCTGCCAAAACCAATAGCTCCTTTATAAGTTGTAATCCCAACGCCAATATCATTGATCAGTCCTTTTTCAATTTCATTGGCGTGCTCTGAAACGATCATCAGCCCAACATAATCCTCAAAGCCTTCAATGGTTAAATCAATGATTTTGGCCGTAATCAGAAAAGTTAGGATGGAATACATGGATACTTCCAAAGAGATGAGTACGGCGGTAATCGAAAAAAGAATAGCATTGAAAAGGAGAATGACTTTACCAATACTGATGCCAAAGCGATGATTAACGAAAATTCCAAGTATTTCTGAACCATCAAGCACCGCTCCGTTTTTGATGGCGAGTCCGATCCCTGCGCCAAGAAACAAACCACCGAAAATGGCAATGAGCAGTTTGTCTTCCGTAATAGCACTAAAATTCTCAAAATGAATAAAAACAGCCAAAACCGTAATGGCTAAAAAGGACTTTATGGCAATTCGCTTCGCTAAGGTTTTCCAAGCGATTATTAAAAAAGGAATACTTATAATTAATAAAACAACAGAAATATTTACCTCAAAAATCTGGCTGATCAAAATGGCAATTCCCGTTACGCCACCATCTAAAAATCCATTCGGCAATAAAAAAGCCTTTAAGCCTATACTCGCTAGTACAATCCCAAAACCAATTTGAATCCCTTCAAAAAAAAACTGTTTGCTATTCGTCATGTTACCTTTTACTTTAATAGGAAGTGCTTGTCATCAAAATAGAATTTGAGATCGGTAAGCAATGGTTCGGAAGGTAATGAATTTCAGGGAAAAATGGTGGTTATCTTTGATAATTAAAAAATGCTTAAAATACTCCAATTTGCCACTCAAACTACTTCAATTGCTAGGGAAAGCCTATCCTGCATTTTATGCCCAAACACCTTGAATATCAGCCTAATCAACTAATTTCCAATCGCTTAAAAATCACTGAACATCCGCTCTAGCGCTCTTCCAGTTAAAAAGGCCTCCAAATAGCATGATTATTGCACTAAATACCAAGACAAAATTATGTGACCATTAAATTGTATTCGGTTTTAGATGGGATTGAGGCAGGAAAATCGCCCTCAACCTTTGCGGAGTAAGGCTTTTGGTAAAAAAATCAATACAAAAAATGATCATTTTATTAGATTTTTTAATTCCGTGAACGACTGAAATAGTCTTATTTTTTGTTAAAAAGTGGATGTTAAACGCATCAAATTCAATAAGCCCTAATGAAAAAAAGCTTGATCCTCCTTTTTTTTCTTCTTTATACTGCTGTTACTTCAGCAAGTGGCTTAACTGTAATTCCTACTCAAATCGGTACGAATCCAAACAATCCCGTTTTTACCATAATTGGAAAGGTCGTAGACCAACAAACAAAAGCACCTTTAGAATATACAACAATTTCGATCGTTTTCTCAGCGGACAGTTCAGTTCTTGTGGGAGGACTTTCTGATCGAAATGGCTATTTCACACTAGGTACAGACCGCAAAAAAATTGCTATCAAATTAGAATATCTCGCCTATCTTCCCAAAACCATTGATAATATTCAATTGCCGGAACAAAGTGATACTTTAAACCTTGGCATCATTGAGTTGAGCCCCAACATGGCAATGCTAGGGGAAGTTGAGGTAAGAGCGGAGAAAAGCTCGGTAGCCATGAGTTTGGACAAGCGGATTTTCAATGTCGGCAAAGATTTGGTTAGTCAAGGTGGCACGGCGGAAGATATTTTGAGAAATGTACCCGGTGTTTGGGTGGATATTAATGGGGATGTTAGGTTGAGGAGCAACGGCGGAGTTCGTATTTTAGTAGATGGACAAACTTCTTTGCTCATCAATGGTAAAAATTCTGACGGACTCCGACAGATTCAGGCGAGTGCTATTGAGCGGATTGAAATCATCACCAATCCTTCTGCGAGATACGAGGCGGAAGGAATGGCTGGGATTATCAATATGATCATGAAAAAAAATGATGCCAGTGGCCTAAATGGTTCTATAAACGCCAATGTTGGCTATCCTGACAACTATGGACTTGGGGTAAGCATTAATTACCAAAAAAATAAATTAAACTTTTTTGCCAGTGCAGGAGTTTGGTATATCAATCGTCCTGGAACGGGAAGCTATAGCAATCGATTTTTTAATCTTGAAAATGCTGACAGTACCCTATTTTCCAATTTGGATCGCACACACGAGCGGAGCGGCAAGCCGATTAATTTTAAAGTTGGAGCAGACTATTTCATTAATCCCAAAAATACGCTGACTACTTCCTTTGCTTATCGAAAAGGGAAAGATAAAAATACTTCTACGCTGATTTATAAAGATGCTTTCGGCTCGGAAGGCAATGTTCACTTGATTACCGAACGGCTAGAGAATGAAACTGGAGACGAAGACAATTTAAATGGTTTTCTAAGACATAAAAAAACATTTTCAAAGAAAGAACATCAACTGACTTCTGAAATCCGATACGAAAGTGAAAAAGAGGATGAAATTTCTATCTACGATGAAGCTTACTTTAATGGGGAAAATATTCCACTGGATACCATTGGATTCAATCAAATTACCCATAACAAATCGGATAACCGACTAATTATCGTCAAATCCGATTATATCCTGCCCATTGGGAAATCTTCAAAATTCGAAGGTGGATTTCAAAGTACTTTTCGCACCATAACAAATGACTATAGTGTAAGTGAGTTAATCAATAATGTTGAAATTCTCGACTCCAATTTTATCAACAACTTTGAGTATCAGGAAATCATCCACGGAGTGTATGCGGAATTTGGGAGTAAAATCGAGCAGTTTTCCTACCAAGTTGGCCTGCGGATAGAACATTCGAAGATCCAATCTGGCTTAGGTAATAAAGATGACACCAAGACGAGTGAATACGCAAACTTTTTTCCGAGTGCTTTTATCGGTTACGATTTTGAAAATCAAAGTGGGGTTCAACTGAGTTACAGCCGCCGGATCGAACGGCCTGGTTTTCTGGATTTAACGCCCTTTTTCACCCTCAGAGATCGCCGAAATATTTGGAGAGGAAATCCAAATATTCGCCCTGAGTTTACCCATGCTTTTGAATTTGGATATGTCCGATACTGGGGAAAAGGAACCCTAAGTGCGATTGCCTATTATCGTAAAACGGATGATGTGATCAAGAGGATTCAGCGCGTAGACGAACGGTTTCCTGAAACCACTATCACCCAAGCAGAAAACTTAAAGATCAAAAGAAATTATGGTCTTGAATTTACGTATGCCCTTTCCCTTACCAAGTGGTGGAAACTAAATGGAGATTTCGATTTTTTCAATTCTTTTGCCGAAGGCACCTATCAGGATCAAGGGCAGGAAATTTATGTCGGGGGCGAATCCTTCTCCTTGCAAGCAAAAACAATATCCCGCTTTACTTTTTGGGAAAAATTAAATTCCCAATTGACCTTTAGTTATTCTGCTCCGCGAACGACTACGCAAGGGGTAAACAAAGCAACGGTTGCCTTAGATTTTGCGACTAGTATTGATTTGATGAAAAACAACGGAACCATTACTTTGAGTGTTAGCGATCTTTTCAATTCCCGCCGCCGTCGTTCTTTTTCCGAAGACGAAACCTTTTATTCCGAAGATAATTTCCTTTGGCAATCCAGAAGCGTAATACTGTCTTTCAACTATCGGATCAATCAGCACAAGAAGCAAAATCAAATTTATTCAAGTCCGATTCGGGAAACGAATGAAGAGCGGTTTTAATTTTGAGTAATTTTATTCAAAATTTCACTCAGCTGATCTAAGGTAAGCTCCAACTTTTCGATGGTTAAATAACCAAAGCCTAGCCGAAAATATCTTTTAGATTCGCCAAACCATACTCCGCTTGCAATTTGAATTTCCATCGCTTTAGACAAGACATAAAATTCCTCCACCTGATCTTTAGCGAATCGATTCTCTTTTAATTTGATACAACAAAGTGCGCCAGCTTTCGGTTCTACCCAACGAATTAATGCCTTATTTTTCTCAACCCATTTTTTGGTTAAATTTAATCCCGCGAGCGAATGCCTGCTTCTGGTTTTAAAAATTTCAGCTTCCTTTCGGAGCACTTGCAAAGCCACCAGTTCATCCAACACCGCATTTGAAATGACCGTATTCATTTTAGCGATTCCAACTTGTTCTATCAATGCTTTATTACTCGATTGAAGCCAACCAATTCTTAACCCCGGTGTTCCATGACATTTAGATAAAGACGAAACCGTGATGATATTATCGCGTAAACCAGCGAAACTCGGAATGACTTCATTATCGCCATAAGTGGCTTCCCGATAAGTTTCGTCTAGGAGTAAATGGCAATTTGGATATTCCTTTTTCAACCGTTCAGAGATGGTTAATACTTCCTCTTTGGTATGAATGGTGCCCGTTGGATTTAAAGGAGACACCAGTAAAATCAAGCTTGTTTTATCCGTTACCTGAGTAAATAATTTATTGATATCTATTCGATATTCCGTTTCAAACGACAACTTGACTAGCACTTTTTTAAAGCCTAAGCCTTCAATTAAATCCATCGTCGGTGGAAAATTCGGCTGTACCGTAATGACTTCATCCTTTTGTGCGCACAAACAAAGCATTGCCAAAAAATTGCCAAACGCAGCGCCATTCGTAATGACGATTTCGCTTTTATCGACCTTAAGTTTCTCGCCAATTTTTTCTCGGAGCTGTTCATTGCCTTGCGAAGTCCCGTATTCCAATTTCAGGTTCTTTAGTGCTTGGGAAAATTCTTCATCCCAAATTTCATTAAGTACCAAATCTTGATTAGTACTTTCAGCGAGGTTGAATGCTAATCTTTCATCTAGCAAGGAAATTATGCCATTCGGTGGAAATTTCATTTGTTATGGTTTTAGCAAGGATAACGCTTGTAAATTAGCTGAAGTACTTGTTCATTAAAGTTTTATATTTTTCCGTATCAACATGACAGCTTTCCAGAAAGTCAATTTTCTCTTTTGATAGCCGACGGAACTGCTTCTTGACTTCATCATTAACATGTCTGATAGAATCCTGTGTTTTATTCAGTTTTTTAATATTTCTTTTTGTTCCTTCATTTTCATTAATGAAATACAAAGTTGTCTTTTCTTTTTTATAGTCTGACAAAAATATCACTCTTTCATATTTATTTTGCCAAATAGAACAATTACGATACTCTTCCAAACACCACTGATACCGATCAGAAAAATAGATTTTGAATTGATAATTGGGATGATCGCAAGCCAATTCAAAGTTTTCAGAAAGAATAAGGCGACATCTATTAAGATACTCTTCTTCATTGAGTTGAGTATTGTCAACTACAAAAATTCTTTCGACTCTCGCTCTAGTTTCTAACGCAAGTTTATTTTTGCGAATGAAAGAACCGTTCTCAACGATATCATCCCAAAACTCAATAAATGATAATGTTTTGTAGGAACAATCTTCGTTCAAATTTTCCATGTACCACCGAAAAATATTTTCTAACTCTGAGTTCTTCTTTTTATGTTTAACAACTAAATAATTGAACCTTAAGTGTTCCGTTTGACTAACCGTATTCATTAAATAAGAATTCGCATGAATCGACGTAATCGAATTATTGTATATTTCTCGAATATGCCTTTTGATTTTATCTAAGTTCTCATACAGTTTTTCATTCACCGGAATAAACCGTTCAAAATCCTCTTCGGTATTAATTACATTTCCTTTGTACCTTTCGTTATCCCATGCATCATCAAAGTGAGTAATGAAATACTCAATGATACTTTTATCTTCGGTATGAAATAACATTCGATTATCTTGTATTCCAACGTTATCTCTGGTGTACAAATTCAGAATCATTTTTTTATCATCAATGACGAGATACCTAAGCGATAAATAAAGGCTTTCCCTGAAAACCATCCCACATTCATTACTATTCCCTCTGACATTTCTAAAACACTTTTTAATATGTTCTCGAAAGCGCTCTTCTAATTTTTGCACCGTAATCCTTCTGTAATGAAAAGCTTTTCCATTCACTTTTCTTAACAACCTATCTTCAATCGCATTATAATATTTTTCTACAACCGGAAGCGTATTACCTTCAATTTTGTATTGTCTTCCAAAACCGATCGCCCTAATGATTTCAGCACCGTCAATTAGACCAATTACTTTTTTAAGCTCTACGTTGAAATCCCCCAATAATAAACCTACTGAATTGGGCTTTATTTTACTTACTGGCGGTAATTTATCCTTATCAAAGCTCGTAATGTCTATGTCCGACATAGAAATATTATCAATATAACTCAATACACCATTCGTAAGTTTTGACACTTCCCGATTATACTGTTCGACGTCTATCTCATTCAAATAGTATTGCTTAGCTATTCTGGTGGCATTTGACCGAAGTTGAACAAATTCATTATACGCTACGATATCTTTTTTTATGATTGTAGATAGTACATCAAAACAATCTTCAAGTCTCCCCTTGAGAATAATCTTCAATTCAGATTTTACAGCTTCTATTTTCATCTTTAACGTTTTCTATAGTTTGCAAATACAAAATGCCTATTTAGCGAACAAACATTCGTTTTGCAATAAAATAACAAAATGTACTGATTTTACAAAATTATATCCTAAGAAAACTCAATATGTAGAAAGTATATTCCCCCTGAGCTAAGGTATGCAGACTTTACAAGTACTAAGACAAAATTAATTTACCATTAATAGGTATCGCGTTTTTACTCATTGCTCATGACCAAAAATCACCCTAAGCTCAGGGTAAAGCGCATAAAACTTTACTAACTGACTCAAACTCTGTACGGCTAATTTTCTATCATCAACCCAGCCCGGCTCAATGTTATTGACAAAACCATACTTGGTATGACTAACATCTCCTGTCAATAATATTGGTCCTTCCTCCGTCATTAACAAATAAGATAAATGGCTACTAGAATGTCCCGGAGTATGAATGCCTAAAAACGAGCCGTCACCAAATATATCAATTACCGCTTCTAGTGGAAAAATAGAGGAACCACTTTCCCAATCCAGTTCGCTCAGCGTATCTTTTTTACTGAGGTGATTAGAGCTGTAGAGGAGCGGAAGGTTAAGGTATTGCTCCCCTTTCGCAACATACTTTGGTATGCTAGGATCTATTTCTGGTAAGCCGGCGGTATGGTCGCCGTGTAGGTGTGTCAGGAAGATTCCCTCGATCTTTTTATTTTCCCTTTCTAGCTGTGCCTGAATGTTTTGCGATTTGTTTTGTTTCGCAGCTTTGATAAAATTCCCCGCCAAGATGCCTTTTATATTTCCCTTTTGCTGAAAAGTACGATCAAGCCCAGTATCAATCATAAACCAGCCCTTTTTCTGATGGTGAAACAAAAAAACAAAGACCTCAACCCATAGGAAATCAGCTAGTCCGTGCTTAGGAGGCAGTTTGTCTTTATTTAAAACGCCCCCTAATGGTACTTTAACGGATCCCGTAGTAAGCATTTTAAAAGAGTCGATTTGAGCTTGCTGGCTAAAGATTTCTTTCCATTGTTTATTGTCCAATTGGCTTGGTGGCAATTGATGCGTGATTCGCTGAGGTTGTAAAGAACTACAAGCCATTATAGAACAAGCTATAATGGTGGCAAAGGCAACTAAGAAAAGACTAATTTTTTTACTCATTTTTTGTATTGTTTTAGGATACAAAGATGAGTTTACGCGGGAAAGAAAACTTGAACGAATTTGCTATTTTTTAAAATAGCTGAAGGAGGAAGTCCGATGGTTTTGACAAAAGTGCGGGTTAAATGAGCTTGATCCGAAAAACCAGCGATATAAGCAGCGGCGGTGAGCGCCTTACCTTCTAAGATTTGATAAAAAGCAATTCGGATACGCCGCCAAAGGATGTAATTTCGGATGGGCAATCCCATCGTTTCTTTAAATAAATGCAGCAATCTACTTTCACTTAAATGCGACACTTCCATTAAGATTTTAGTGCTAATTTTACGATCAATATTCGCATGAATATAATCCAAGACCTTTTGAATGCGCTCCTCTTTTGGGTGTAGCATAGAAACGGTAGCATCAAAATCAAATAAAGCTTGAATGTTTTGGTGAATCTCCGCCCAGTTGTTTTCCTTTATTAAGCTCATAATGCTGGCAAGATCAAATCGTCCATTTCGAAACGAAAAATCAATCATCGGATGAATATCTAAATATTGACGATTCACAAATTCTCCCCATACAGATTCCGGATCAATACTGATAATCGCCACTTTTAAGCCTTTCGCATCGCATTCGTGTGCATGGTTGGGAGACACCAATAGCACATTCTTTTCTATCCAATTCCCACCTTCATCTTTCCACAGAAAAGGACCATCCACACCAATGATCAACTGAATTAATGGATGTTGATGCTTAGCAATTGCTCGTTGGTTAATGCCGATAAAAAGGTATAGTTCTTTCCAAATGATAAGGTGGTTCAAAGTTTTTTGGTTTTAGGTATTGCTACGCGAGTACATACCCTAATTGGACATTCCGCTAGACTAATCAATATATATTATTTCTTCAAGAATTTTGCTTTTATTGTCTACTCTTCAAAAAAAATAATTATCCATTCAT
>CALFBG010000320.1 GCA_937951685.1 uncultured Saprospiraceae bacterium
TCACAGTCACGAGTAGAAAAAATGTCTGTTTGAAGATTAAGTAATTCCCGCCCAACCATTTGCCACAAGACCCTTTAGCTTTCGTGTTCGTAACGTCATCAAAGCCGCCGTAACCCTAGCCAGCTCCATCGGTTGTGTTGAAATAGATCCTAGAACGGTGGGCAGCATTATTTGTGGAGCTGTTTATCAATCAATCAAGTACGCCATTATTATTAAAATCAGCAAAAGTAAAACCACCAGTTTTAAATCCATCAAGATCTAAGCCTAAAGCAGCAGCTTTTTCTGAGAATTTGGTCTGTGCTACGAGCTTGGGTAAGCATACGAAGAAGTTGATCCCAAACAGCACAAAGAATGCTTTTGTAAATGGAAAATAAAAGAAAATAATTTATTCAAGGTTGAATCATTTGGAGTACTGCGTCATATACGCTGAACTATTCACTTCGCTAAAAGCCTCTTCGTTTGAATAAAAAAGTACTAGAATTATTATAAAAGATAAAACCACCTAAGGGTTTACCGCAGCATATAAACCGTTCCTGACTTTTCTACCACTTCCCCGTTGAATTGAGTGACGCGAATTTGATAAACGTAAACACCAGCGCGCAAGTCTTGCCCATTCTTGCGACCATCCCAACCTTCGTCTGATTGTTGCGTTTCGAAAACACGGCTACCAAAACGGTCGAAAATAACAAGTTCGTATTTTTGAATTTGAGATTCGAAAACAAAAATTGGTCGAAAGAAAGTATTCTTCCCGTAAGGGGCAAAGGCATTCGGCGTGATGATCTTGGTTAACTGCTGCAAATTAACCGTATTCGACTTTGAGGTAATTAGATCTTGTGTTCCATCTGGTAACTCCAGCATCGCTATTGCAATCACGTAATATTGATTACGAGCTTCTTGCTCAAGATTGATATCTAAAGGGTCTGTATAGGTTCTGGTATTAGGGTCAAACGATTGCACAAAAACAGCTTGCCCATTAAGCTCTTTGTAAAGATCATAACGGATTAGTTCGGCAAAAGGATGATCGTATGCAGTCCATTGGATTTCATTGGAGCGATTTTCAAGACTTGTGCCTTGGAGAAAAACGGTAGCAACGTAATTCGATTGGGCAATCGAATCGCATTCATCAATCGTTTGAATAATGTAATACGTTTTACCATTTTCAGGATTCGCTTTGAGGTCCGCCAATTGATTTTCTGCTTGTAAGGGAAACTCGGGCGTAGTACTCAGCACACTGGAATAATCGGCTTGATTACTAGAACGTAATATGTTACTCAAGGTAATGGCTGCATTCGTATCCCAAGACCAAGTCAATTCAACAGAATCATTCGTAATTACACTGACATTTTTCAAGTACAAATTCCGCACGGGCTGCGTAATATCCAAGGACTGACAAATTCGATTCGATTGCGCCACAGCGGTACCATCTTCAGAAACGGCACGAATATAAAAACAGTAAAAATCTCCGTCGTTTGCATTTTCGTAAATATAATCCGTATCCGTAGCACTGATCGTATCAATGGGCATCATCATCCCGCCATTCAAGCCCAACCAAATTTCTTGTTGCTGAATTCCGGACCAACCTTCGTAAAGGTTCCAGCTCAACCGAACCGTCTGCTCACAAGGGCTAACCTCCGACTCCATAAACATGGTGCGGTGAAAATCGGTAAACAAACTCGTATTGCCGCACGCATCTAAGGCCGTAAGCGAGTAGACTTCGGATTGAGTATTCGGGGAAGCATTGACATCCGTATACGCCGTAGGACCAAAAACGGTATCAATCGCGACCGTTCCAATGTCTGTCGTCCGGTAAACAATGTACGCAACCACCTCCGGCGAAGGACTTGGCTCCCAATCCAAATTTACAAAAGTCCCATCGACCGAAGCAAAGTCCAGCGGAGAAAGTAAAGGCGATAAATTATCTAGCGTATCAGAACTAATTGCAGTTTGTCCAGGACAATTAAAATCACTAATAAAATAGTAATACCAGACATCACCACTTGGATCATTATGTACAAAGCTAGTGGTGGTTGGATTGGTAATGCTTGCTAATAAAGTGTAAGGGCCCGCAAAATCTGCACTAAAATAAATTTCGTAACTATTAAAACTACCACAATTGTTGATCGGTGTTTCCCAGACCAAGGTATCACCTTTGACGCAAACAAAATCGGGTGGATTGATTTGAGCATCCGCCACGGTCAACGTTCCCAGAAAGCAATAAAAGAAAAATAAAATTTTTGAAAATAGGTTCATACCGTGGCAGTCAAGTCTGTGGGATAATTTAGTTTATAATTTCAGGAGTAATCAATATTCCTAAGCTTTATTCTTCTATTAATGGTTTCAATCTAGCTTCAAAATCTTTCATCGACACAATTTCTTTTAGTTCATATTCTAAAATGAAGCTTTCCGAAATGACTTTTTTATAATAGATCAAGCCAATTCCTTCGGCGTAAAGTTCAACCCAATCGTACATTGGACTTAAATGTCCTTGTTCTTTGATGTGGTGGTCAACTTCTTCCTTGATTTCAAAGCGCACACAAGGATAGTTTTTTCCTTGATAAGTATACTGATCATCTCCTATATAACGTCGATTCCGAGTAAGTGTTGTCGTCTCTGCTGGATCAAAAGGATTAGGTATTTTTACGCTGTAGAGAAAAATTCCCATCGAATCCGTGACGGTAAAAGGAAAGCTTGCGCCGTGAATAACTTCTAATTGAATGGGAATCAAATTATTTAAGGAATCTTCTCGGTAGATGTAATAGTCTTGGAGTAAAAGACCATTACGGACAACTTCTTCTCGGAAAAATTGCCGCACGTTAAATGCTTGGTCGTAATTCTGCCCCGTAAAGTGCCAGGCGGAATCCGTTTTAATACTTTTATAAAACCAGGTTTCGGTAGGCAAGGAATCATTATTAACGGGAGTGTAAATGTAAACCTTCCCATCCTCTAACGCTTCGATTGGATAATAAAAAGCTTTGATATTTCGCTTACCATCTGTACATTGCGTTAAGCAACCGATGGAAAGTAAGAATGCTGCCAGATAAATATAACTTGTAAATGATTGTCGCATGATAGTTTTGATCCAAAATGATTAAAGTACAGCGGCGTTAATCGCTAAGTTTCTTTTTGTAACGCTAAATATTGAGATTATTTTAAAATTAGATTACGATTAGAAACACAACGTGAAATTGACCCACATGTTGAACACATTTCAATGCTTTTAATACTTTTTGCAAAAATACAACTAATCAACTAAGCGTTTAGTGAATAAGTTTACAAAAAACTAGAGAATCCGTAGACTTTGCGCTAAATAATATGGCGCCATCGTAGTCAAGAATGGCGAATGATCCGCTTCTATACCCGCGAATTGTCAGAAAAAAGCTTTGCTAAAATAAAAACAAGCTCATAAATACGACAAAATGACGCAAAAACCTTGAGTTTTGATCTTGGTATAAAATATGTTCGCTATCAAGAACATAGATACCCCAATCAGTATGTTTTCTTTTTTAGCTAAAAAGAGTTGAGCATTGCACCTTGATCGCTAAAAATGCTTTATACAACTCCTGATTACCCTAATTAAACTATCATCTGAGAGTAGAAGGCTGTAAATATATTTTATCTTTGGCCTTTATTCCTGATTTTCATTCATTTTGATCTTGGTTTGACACCTATAAGGTCTCACAACAAAAAATATTATGTTTAATTTCATATCGAAGTCCATCGGAAAAATATTCGGAACAAAGTTCGATAAAGATGTTGCAACTTATAAACCGATTATTGAGCAAATCAATCAAGAGTTTGAAGCGCTACAATCTCTTAGCAATGACGAGCTTCGCAACAAGACGATTGTCTTTAGAGAAAAAATCGCGACACACTTGGCTGGCATTGATGAAGATATTGCAAACGCTCGTAAAGAAGCGGTCAACCAAGAAGATCTCATGCAAAAGGAGCGGTTATTTGCCGATGTAGATGAACTCCTCAAAGAGAGAGATAAGCACCTCGATGATATCCTCAACGAAATTTTGCCAGATGCCTTTGCCGTCGTAAAAGAAACGGCAAGACGATTCAAAGAAAATAAAACCCTAACCGTTACCGCTACGGAACACGATCGTAATTTAGCCGCAAATACAAAAAAGGATTTCATTTCGATTAGCGGTGACCATGCTATTTGGAAAAATTCTTGGATTGCCGGTGGTAGTGAAATTACTTGGGATATGTTGCACTACGATGTGCAGCTGATTGGTGGAATGGTATTGCACGATGGTAAAATTGCGGAGATGGCTACGGGTGAAGGAAAAACCTTAGTCGCAACCTTACCGGCTTACCTTAATGGACTTTCAGGACAAGGCGTACACATTATCACCGTCAACGATTATTTGGCTCGTCGGGATAGCGAATGGGTAGGTCCCATTTTCGAATTTTTATTTCTCACCGTGGATTGTTTGGATAAATACAAACCTCATTCTCCCAATAGAAAGAAAGCCTACAAGTGTGATATCACTTACGGAACCAACAACGAATTTGGGTTTGACTACTTGAGAGATAATATGGTTCGCTCAATGGACGAAAAAGTGCAGCAAAAGCACCATTATGCAATGATTGATGAGGTGGATTCCGTTTTGATTGATGATGCTCGTACACCATTGATTATTTCTGGTCCTGTCCCTAAAGGTTCGGAAGAACAAGAATACATTGCGCTGCGCCCACGGGTTGAAAAATTATTAAACGCACAGAAAAAATTATCCACAGCGTATTTAGCGGAAGCGAAATCACTATTTAAAGATAATATTACGGGTAACGATGAAGGTGAAATGGGTATGGCACTTTTGCGAGCACATCGCGCACTACCTAAATCTCGCCCCTTAATCAAATTTTTAAGTGAAGAAGGGGTTAAAGTTATTCTTCAAAAAGCGGAAAACTTCTATATGCAGGAGCAGTCTAAAAATATGCACCTCGTAGATGAGCCTTTATTATTTACCATTGAAGAAAAAACTAGAAACGTTGACCTCACAGAGAAAGGAGCCGAATTTTTGGCCCGAGGTGGAGATGACCCTAATTTTTTCGTCATGCCAGATATTGCTACAACCATGCAAGCAATCGAAGACAATGATGAGATCAGCGCCGAAGCACGAAGTGAGCAAAAAGAACAATTGATCCAAGATTTTGCGGTCAAATCTAAGCGTTTGCACTCTATCAATCAATTGTTGAAGGCGTATACGATGTTTGAGCGAGACGAAGAGTACGTGGTCATGGACGATCAAGTCAAAATTGTAGATGAACAAACGGGTAGAATGATGGAAGGTCGACGCTATTCTGACGGTCTTCACCAAGCATTAGAAGCAAAGGAGAACGTTAAGGTTGGCGATATCACACAAACTTACGCAACGGTTACCTTACAGAACTACTTTAGAATGTATCATAAGCTGGCGGGGATGACCGGTACTGCCGAAACCGAAGCGAGTGAATTCTGGGAAATTTATAAATTAGATGTAGTTGTTATTCCTACGAATAGACCGATTGCTAGAGATGATCGAGAGGATTTAGTGTTTAAAACCTCCCGAGAGAAATTCAATTCCGTCATTGATGAAATTGTAAGCTTAAGTAACGCTGGTCGTCCAGTATTAGTTGGTACAACCTCAGTAGATATCTCCGAGAAGATGAGCCGTATGTTGAATCTTCGAGGAATTACCCACAACGTCTTAAACGCCAAACAACATCAACGAGAAGCGGATATTGTGGCAGAAGCGGGTAAGCCTGGTAAGGTAACCATCGCCACCAACATGGCTGGTCGGGGTACGGATATCAAGCTTAGTGCGGAAGTGAAAGCGGCGGGTGGTTTAGCTATTATTGGTACCGAACGACACGATTCTCGACGAGTAGATAGACAGTTGCGGGGTCGTGCTGGTCGACAAGGAGATCCGGGTTCTTCTCAATTCTACGTATCTTTGGAAGACAATTTAATGCGTTTATTCCAATCGGAAAGAATTGCGAAGTTGATGGATAAGATGGGACATAAAGATGGAGAAGTTATTCAACATTCTATGGTTTCGAAATCAATCGAACGCGCACAGAAGAAAGTTGAAGAGAATAACTATGGTATTCGAAAGCGATTATTGGAATATGATGACGTGATGAATATTCAGCGAGAAGCGATTTACAAGAAGAGAAATAATGCTTTGTCGGGAGAACGCTTATCCGTTGATTTAAATAATATGTTTCAATCCCTCACGGAGAGTTTGATTTACAACCACCGAGAGACGGGTAACTTTGAAAGCTTTAGGTCAGATTCTTTGCGAATGCTAGGCTTTGATCCCGAGATTATGCCTGATAATTTTGCCACGCAAAAGGAGGAAAGTCTCTTAGCAGACTTCCAAGCGCAAGTAAGCGAGTTTTACGATCGAAAAGCGGCAAAAACCGTTGAAGTATTATTGCCCGTAATCAAAAATGTTTACGAACAAGAAGGTCATAAATACAAGCGAATTGCAATTCCTTTTACGGATGGTCGTGCTAATCCATTACCGATTGCGGCAGATTTAGAGAAAGCGGTAAAATCAGATGGAAAATCCATCATGGAAGACATTGAGAAAGCCGTTTCTTTATCTTGCATCGATGATGAGTGGAAAGAGCACTTACGCTCCATGGACGAATTGAAAGAATCGGTACAAGCAGCTTCTTTTGAGCAAAAAGACCCTTTGGTCGTTTACAAAATGGAAGCTTATACGCTATTTGAAGAGCTGATTTATCGGATCAATGAGCGCGTATCTTCTTACTTATCTAAGGGACGATTACTCATCGAACAAGATCAACGTAGCTTACAAGAAGCCAAAGAACAAAAGACAGACCTTAGTAAAGTACAAACCAATCGACGACCAGAAGACCAAGCCGCACGGGCAGCAGCCGAGGGGGTAAGTCGTAGTAAGTCAAAACCTGAAACCTTCGTTCGTACGGAGAAAAAAGTGGGTCGTAACGATCTTTGTCCTTGTGGTAGCGGTAAGAAATTTAAGCATTGCCACGGTAAATAGATCTTAGCTTCGCAAAAAGCGTTAAGTCTTTGAAAAATTTCGGTGGATGCTAAAATTTTTAAAATAACAGTAAAGAGGATTCGGTTTTATTTTAACGAATCCTCTTTTTTAATGGTAGAATCAGCGGCATCTACCTAGCATTTGATGGCAGGAGTCATCCATAGCATTTTTTGAGGGATAATTGCAAATACCTAACACATAAGTCATTACAATTTATTTAGCATTTCACCTTCTTGGTGAGAAACGAAAATACGCGCTGACCCTCCAGAATATTTTGTCTCCCTCGCTAAATTAAAAGTGGAAATCATTTAGTATTTAACGGGGTTATTCCTATTTTGTGAATAATGCGTGGTGTTTTGAGCGGAGTTTTGTTCATACATTGTTTGCACATAACAATCACTGCGTTCCATAATATTCACCTTAGAATTTGTTTTATTATTGATAAATAGTTTTCAAGTTTTAGTAATTCAATAAAAAGCTTAACTAAGTTTAAGCGCGGCTTACAATGAATTCTAGTAGATCAATTTAACTTGAGTAGCAATGCTCAAAATTTTACAGTACCGAGAACAACTCCTTTAACATAAATGAACTTAGCGACGATCATTGATCATACAACACTGAAGGCAAACTGTACTGTAGCACAAGTACAGACCATTTGTGAGGAAGCAATAAACTATAAGTTTAAGGCTGTTTGCATTCCCCCTTACTACGTCAAAGATGCTGTAAAAGCACTAAACGATAGTCCAATAAAGATTGCTACGGTCATTGGTTTTCCGCTAGGATATTCTGCCACAGCGGCTAAAGTAGAAGAAATTAAACGTGCGATTAACGATGGTGCCCACGAGCTAGATGTAGTGATTAATATTTGTGCCGTTAAGAGCCAAGATTGGGCTTACGTTAAGAATGATATTGATAGTATGACTCGTTCTGCTCACTTGAAGGGCAAAATTGTAAAGGTTATTTTAGAAACGGGTTTGCTCACAAAAGAAGAAATTAAGAAATTATGCGTTATCTGTAGTGAGCTTGAAGCTGATTACGTAAAAACTTCAACTGGATTCAACGGAGAAGGCGTTTCCGTAGAAATGATCCGTTTTTTAAAGCAAAGCTTGTCGCCCAGTGTAAAAATTAAAGCATCCGGCGGTATTCGCGATCAATCTACTGCTCGTCAGTTGGTCGAAGCAGGTGCCAACCGATTAGGTTGTTCCGCCAGCGTAGCCATCGTTGCAGATTAAGATCATCCACTACTTAAGTACTAATACAAATTAGCCTTATTATGAAGTATGTTTTGTTTTGTTTGCTTTTAATATTAGGAAATACAAGCCTGTGTGAAGCGCAGGATATTGATCTCAATGAAGATGCCCTCATCAGTCGTATGATGGATCGTAAAGTACAAATCAATCGTTCTAATCCTAGGGTATCTGGTTGGAGAATTCAACTCTTAGCCACCACAGATCGGAGCAGAGTCGAAAAAGAAAAGCGCAGTTTCATGAGCAAATACCCTGCTACCTTTATTGATTGGACACACGCCAAGCCTTACTACAAATTGAGAGTAGGTGCCTTTCAATCCAAATTAGAAGCTTCTCGGTTACTGTATAAGATTCGTAGAGATTATCCAAGTGCTTACCCCGCCAAAGACAATATTGAGCTTCGCGAATTAGTTGGACTTTAAAACCCCGCTAATTCCATGATCGAAGCCGGCAGTCGTACTGCCCACATATTTTCAATACCTTTTATTTTAACCAAGCTTTAGTCGCAATTTATTTTTTGCATGAGTAGACGAGAGACATCGGGGATACAGCATTTTGATTGGATGACCTTCTCCCTTTTCCTGAGCTTAGTGGGTATCGGCTGGCTAATGATTTACGCAGCGGGCTACAATGACAGTGAGCCTACTAGTCCTTTCGATTTGAAGACGAGCGCGGGCAAACAAGCTTTATTTATCGGGATCTCTTCCGTTATTTTCTTATTCACAACGATTATTGATTGGAAATTTTGGCGCACCTTTGCTTATCTAATCTATGGTTTTGCCATGGTCAAACTCCTCGGCGTGGTTTTTCTAGGTAAAACGATCAAAGGCGCTACCTCTTGGTATAGTCTCGGAAGTTTCACCTATCAACCTTCCGAGTTTGCTAAATTTGCCTGCTGCATCGCCATCGCTAGTTTTTTGAGTACGTACAATACGAACCTTCGGGATATCAAAACCCAATTTACCGCTTTTGGCCTCATCGCCTTACCGATGTTTTTAATTCTCTTACAACCCGATGCGGGATCTGCTTTAGTCTTCCTCTCTTTTTTCATTTTACTTTATCGCAATGGCTTAAGTGAAAATCTTTACATTGTAGGCGCGGTAGTCGCAAGCTTACTCATTTTAGGTTTGATGTACAATCCACTTTACGTAATTCTGGGAATGATCATCTTTAGCGTTTTTGTCTTAATTTTTAATTTAAAGGAAAAACTTTACTGGCTACTTGGCTTCTTAGTTTTGACGGGCGCCAGTTTTTATATTGCTCAATTTGGTTTCCTCAAACTCATCTTTGCCGTAAATCTAGTCGCTTTGATTGGCTTTTCTATTTTTCAATGGAAAGAAAGAAAAACAAAACTAGTACAGATCTTATTTATGCTACTTACCTTCGGTAGTGCTTTTACTTACGGCGCCAATTACGCTTTTGAAAATTTTTTAGAAAGCCACCAGAAAGATAGAATTTACGTTTGGCTTAAACCAGAAAAATGTGACAAAGCAGGTTCGTTATACAATTTATTACAATCTAAAATGACTATTGCCTCCGGTGGACTAGAAGGTAAAGGTTTCTTGGAAGGAACTTTAACCAAAGGAAACTACGTCCCCGAACAATCTACCGATTTCATTTACTGTACCGTTGGAGAAGAACAAGGCTTTATTGGTAGCGTTGGTATTATTGGTTTATTTTTGCTGCTGCTGTTACGTATTATAACGATTGCAGAACGACAACGCTCAGATTTTTCGAGGCACTACGCCTACGGTGTAGCAGGAATTATTTTTATACACTTTTTTATCAATATTGGAATGACAATGGGCTTAGTTCCAATTATCGGAATTCCCTTGCCGTTTATTAGTTACGGTGGTTCTTCGCTCTTAGGCTTTACCCTACTCATTGGCGTTTTACTCAAGCTGGATAGTAACCGTTTGATTGGATAAGAAGCCAAATACGATCCATAACATTTAACGCTAGATCGATTCAATATAAGTAGGTTTACCTAATAAATTAACTAATAATTTGTACCATGAAATTTACAATTGAACATAAAGACGCTCAGTCTAGTGCTCGTACGGGGCAGATAGAAACAGCTCACGGTTCCATTCAGACGCCCATTTTTATGCCCGTCGGTACCGTTGCTAGCGTCAAAGGTGTGCATCAGCAAGAGTTGAAAGACCAGATTGGCGCTCAGATTATTTTGGGAAATACCTATCACCTTTATCTACGACCGGGTACAGACATTTTACAAAAAGCCGGTGGTTTACACAAATTTATGGCTTGGGACCGACCAATCCTTACCGATAGTGGTGGCTACCAAGTTTATTCTTTAAGTGGTAGCCGTAAAATCAAAGAAGCGGGGGTTACTTTTCAATCCCACATCGACGGCTCGAAGCATTTTTTTAGTCCAGAAAAAGCAATTGATATCCAACGAGAAATTGGTGCCGACATCATCATGGCTTTTGATGAATGTACTCCGTATCCTTGCGACTACAACTACGCTAAAAAATCTATGCACATGACGCATCGCTGGCTAAAAAGATGTTGTGAACATTTCGACCAAGCAGAAGGACTTTATGGTTATGAACAAACACTTTTTCCTATTATACAGGGAAGTACCTATACCGACTTGCGAAAGATATCCGCCGAGTATATTGCTTCGATGGATCGACCGGCAAATGCCATCGGAGGACTTTCGGTGGGAGAACCCGCGGAAGAGATGTACGAAATGACCGAAGTAGTTTGCGATATCTTGCCCAAAGAAAAACCTCGATACTTAATGGGCGTCGGTACGCCTATGAATTTATTAGAATGTGTTGCATTGGGTGTTGATATGTTCGACTGTGTTTTACCTTCTCGAAATGCGCGACACGGCTTGCTTTATACCAGCGAGGGAATTATCAATATCAAAAATGCCAAGTGGAAAGAAGATTTAAGTGCGATTGATCCCAAGAGCAATGCACTGACGAGTAGAACACACTCCAAAGCTTATCTTAGACATTTATTTCATAGTAAAGAATTAGTTGGTCCACAGATTGCTAGTTTACATAACCTTAGTTTTTACCTGTGGTTAATGGAAGAAGCTCGCCGACACATTGTAGCGGGAGATTTTACCAGTTGGAAAAATCAAATGGTGAAAGATATGAGCCAACGGCTGTAAACTGCTAATAAAAAGATGCCTTGGTGTTAGGTAGCTTATACTTCACTTTCCTATCTTGCGTTATGAATAGATGCAACAATGAATCGTTGGCCAAAGCAATTTTGTTTTGCTCCAACGAGAGCAAGAAAGATGAATGTTGGACTTTTGTGTTTTAATCAAGCCTTATGCTTAAGAAACTAGACTGGTATATTATTAAAAAGTATTTATCTACTTTTTTCTTTACGGCGCTGATCATCTCGATGATTTCTGTGATCATCGACTTTAGTGATAAGGTGGAAGACTTTATCGAAGAGCCGGTAACCGTCTGGGAGATTATCCGTGACTACTATTTAAATTTCCTACCTTATATTAATAGTTTACTTTGGCCGCTTTATGCGCTCATTGCCGTTGTCTTTTTCACTTCTCGAATGGCCTTCAACTCTGAAATTATTTCCATCTTGAATGCGGGAATTAGTTTTCGGCGACTGATGGTGCCTTACCTCGTAGGTGCTTCTGTTGTAGCGGGCTTACATTTGGTGGGCAACCACATTGTCATTCCACAAAGTAATAAAGTGCGGTTAGACTTTGAGCATACTTATATTTGGAAATATGACGACAAGGGGAAGAAGAATGATGTCCATCTCTTTATTTCTCCCGGCACGAAGGTTTATATTCGTTACTATAAAAAAGCGCAAGATATCGCGAGAGATTTTAAGATCGAGAAAATTGTAGATAATAAATTAGTTTACTTACTAAAAGCAAATACTGCAAAGTGGATGGAAGAGACTCGCAAATGGCGACTCAAAGATTACGAAGTACGAACGTTTGATGGGATTCGGGAAACGATTGAATTGGGCATGGGAAAGCATATCGATACCACCCTTAACCTAACCCCCGATGATTTCGTTATGTTTCTCAATCAAAAAGAAATGATGGATACGAAGGAGCTCCGTAAATTTATCAGTGTCTCGCGGGAGCGCGGAGTAGGGAATACTAAAGTTTACGAAGTAGAAATCCATCGACGCACCGCAGAGCCTTTTACCATTTTTATTCTTACCATCATTGGAATGGCTGTTGCCGCCCGAAAAGTAAGAGGTGGAATGGGACTACACCTCGCAATCGGTATCTCTATTGGTGCTATTTATATTTTCCTATCCAAATTTTCAATCACTTTTGCTACCAATGAAAGCCTGCCGCCGCTCATTGGTGTATGGGTACCTAATATTATTTTTACCATTGTAGCCATCATCTTAGTCCGTAGAGCACAAAAATAATATCTCCGTAGCGCTTCATTTTCAGGAACAAGAAAGCCTTATTTATTTCTTAAACCCGTTACAGGTTTGAAGATCTACCCACCCCGTTAACTTACTCTATGCATTATTAGTAATAATAAGCTATCGTACAAAAGATTCTTCAACAATCCGCAGCTATATTTTACCATTTAGCTTCCACAAAAAATATATTCCATATCTAAAAAACGTACTATTTGCTAGTTTTTGTTGAACAAATACTAGCTATAAACGATATATAATTAAACAAAACAAGCTAAAAACACTTCAAAAACAACCCAAAAACGTTTATCTTTCATTTTTTATTGAAAATATAATAATTTCTTTAAAATTAGAAATAAAAATAAATCATTGATTATCAGTAATTTAACCACAAGTCGTTTTGCCAAATAAAGCTAAACGATGTTTAAACACTAAATTTGTTTAACGAAAAGATGCTTTTTGTTTAATTTATACGTATCTTTGATTAAACAAAAGAAAGAAAATAATTATTCACTATAATATATGCGTTATGTCAACATTAGAATTTAATGATCGTTTCA
>CALFBG010000321.1 GCA_937951685.1 uncultured Saprospiraceae bacterium
TGGTGATTTTGACGGAAGGAAATTTTGCTTCAATCGAGGCGAAAAATGCAGGAAACCATTGGTTTTCAAGGCTTTTTAACGAAGAGTGAAATAAAATTTACTCGTCATAAATTAGTGAATTTATTAGGTAAACCTACTTAAATGGTGTTTAGATTTGGAGTAACGAAGAGGCTGCTCGAAAGATGGTGCAAGTTAATAAGTTAAGTTGCATTGCTACTTAAATACACCAGACAGCGTGAAAATTACATCTTAAAAGAATAAGCAGTCCTCGTAAAACGACTTTGGAGTTGAATTATTCTTGAATTCAACAAACGGGAATCGTTTTGCCGTTCTTGTCAAGAAGATTAGAACGCAATTATTTAGTGCTTGACACTAGAAAGTGTCCTGTATTTCAGGGCTGAGAATGTTAAATTCTTATATTTTTTATTTAAATTACAGTTTATAAGTAGGAGCGCATCACTACTACAGCCTAGATTATTTCCAAGAAGCGCCCTAAATTATAATATATTGAGCTTTACGGCTCCTAATCAGACCAATAAGCAAGTTCTACCTTGCTGAATAGCCATCTTATAAGGTATCAGCCTAAATATTATGGCTTTCTGATAAACATAGATCCCCTAATATTTGTTGGAAATTTAAAGCATACGCTTATGTTAAAATTAAAAGGGTTTAAAATTCCTAATCACCGTTCGTTTAACTACGTACCTCGATTTTGGGACGAAAAAAAGGAAGAAGCGGAGAAACTAAAAGCAAGAGTAGCGCAGTTGGAAAAAAATAACGCAGAAGCTACTAAACTTCGTATTTCCAGTGGCTTTCGTAGAGGTTACAACAAGGATACACGTTACCGATCGAAACAGGTCTTTCGTTCGAATATGTTATTGTTGGCAATAATTGTTGTTTTACTTGTGCTGTCATATGTATTACTTAATGTATATTTGCCACGACTAATCGAAATGATGTAAACTTAGGTAGGCATGACCTAAGGCTATTATATAGTTTTCATAAAATTAAAGACAATATGGCTGATATTATTCAGCAGCTTCCGGATTCAATCGCTAATCAAATTGCTGCTGGTGAGGTGATTCAGCGACCAGCTTCGGTAGTGAAAGAATTGATTGAGAATTCGATTGATGCTGGTAGCACGAATATCAAACTTATCGTCAAAGATGCAGGGAAAACCTTACTCCAAATCATTGACAACGGTTGTGGTATGTCCGAAACGGACGCTCGCATGAGTTTTGAACGACACGCTACGTCCAAAATTAGACAAGCCAAAGATCTGTTTGAAATTCGAACCATGGGGTTTCGGGGAGAGGCCTTAGCTTCTATCTCTGCGATCGCTCAGGTAGAAATGAAAACCCGCCTACAAAAAGATGAGTTGGGAACGCGGCTCGTCGTCGAAGGTTCTACCGTAAATTTACAAGAGCCTTGTCAGTGTGCTGCGGGAACAAGTTTGTCCATCAAGAACCTTTTTTACAATGTTCCCGCTCGCCGGAATTTTTTGAAATCTAATACCGTAGAAATGCGGCATATTTTAGATGAATTTCAACGGATTGCGGTGGCAAATCCTGATATCTTTTTCACCTTACACCATAATGGGGCAGAAGTATTTCACTTGCCATCGGGTAATTTGCGCCAGCGAATCGTGAACGTTTTTGGGAATAGTTGCAACAAAAAACTAGTGCCCGTTTCCGAAGAAACGGATGTACTAAAATTATATGGTTACGTTGGCAAACCCGAATTTGCTAAAAAGACAAGAGGAGAGCAGCTATTTTATGTCAATCGTAGATTCATTAAAAGCGCTTACTTGAATCACGCGATTATGGGCGCCTACGAAGAGTTGCTGCAAGCAGATACTTTTCCCTTGTACGTGATTTTTATAGACATCGATCCAGCCAGAATTGATATCAATGTCCATCCTACAAAACAAGAAATTAAGTTTGATGACGAACGCTTAGTTTATAATTATTTAAAAGTGGCTATTCGTCATGCTCTAGGGCAATATAGTATTACACCGACCTTGGATTTTGAACAAGATCCACATTTTTCGAATACGCCCATTCCTTCTACTCGACCGATTAACTTGGATAAAGTTGATTTTTCGGCTTCATCGAGTGGGAATAGTGGTTCGAGAAACCCAGATCCTCGCGAAGCTTCCAACTTGAAAAATTGGGAAAAGCTATACAGTGGCTTAGATGCTTTTGATGAAAATACAAGTAATGGTAAACAAAGTTTTTCGGAAGAGAATCAGCAGAATGTAACTACCATTGGCAGTGAATGGTCAGATGAGACGGGGAGCATGGATGATGCTTCGGGGAGTTTTTCAAAAGAGCAAAGACCGGCGTATCAAATTCACACTTCTTATATTGTTAGCCAAATCAAATCTGGATTTTTGTTGATTGATCAACAGGCCGCGCACGAAAGAATCCTTTACGAAAAATATTTAGCGGCCCTCAACGAAGAGGAAAGCTTTACCCAAAAAGAACTGTTTCCCAAACAAATTAAGGTTTCGCCTACCGATGCACCATTACTCAACGAAATTCTACCTGCGATCAACGCTTTAGGATTCGATATTCAAGCTTTTGGGAAAGACAATACTTTTGTCATTCACGGTGTACCAGCAAACTTAAACTCAGGGGAAGATGAGCAACAATTGATCGAACAACTCCTAGAGCAATACAAAGCCAACCTAGAACTTCGTTTAGATAATAAAGAAAACATTGCTCGTTCCATGGCGCGGAGTGCAGCCATTAAAAGAGGGCAAAAATTGACGGCGGCAGAAATGCAGAGCTTGACCGATAAACTCTTTGCCTGTGCCGTACCCTATAAGAGTCCGACGGGGCGAAATTGTTTCATCACCTTTGAACTAGACGAACTCCAAAAACGTTTTAATGGTTAGTATGCTGTGGAAAGGATGGATTGCTAAAGCGTATTGATCTAAGCGTTCTATCCTTTTGTCTAATTTGTATGCCGCAATTGTATTTATAAATTTATCTTACGGGCTATCACGAAGAGGATACGGTATCCTATAATTGAATGATCTATTGATATGGGTAATGTAACGGAAGTAGTTAAAAATCTTATTATTATCAATGTGCTGATGTTTATCGGTACGATGGCTTTACCGGGAGAATGGCGAGCCATGTTGATGATGTATTTCCCTTTGTCTGAATTTTTTAAACCTTTTCAGCTCGTCACGCATATGTTTATGCATGGTGATTTGATGCATTTGTTCTTCAATATGTGGGGGTTGTATTTATTCGGCAGCGCTTTAGAAGCTTTATGGGGAAGTAAGAAGTTTTTATTTTATTATTTCTTTACGGGATTTGGGGCAGCGTTTTTGTACCTTTTTGTGAAATATATAGAATATCAATACGCTTTGTCGACCTTGGATCCAATGATGGTGCAAGAAGTATTGAAAAGTGGAGGAGAACTCATTGCACAAGGTAGAAATTATACTAATCCAGATTTAGGGGGCTTCAATGCGCTACTCAATGCGCCTGCTTTAGGCGCTTCAGGTTCAATTTTTGGTCTTTTAGCGGGTTATGGAATGAGCTTTCCAAATAATAAATTGATGATTTTTCCACTTCCGTTTGCTTTGGAAGCTAAATATTTCGTTATTATCTACGGAGCGCTGGAATTGTACTTAGGACTCAGTGGATTTAATACTGGTGTTGCCCATTTTGCCCATTTAGGTGGCGCCTTGTTTGGCTTGTTAATCATCTTATACTGGCGAAAGACGGGCAATATGGTTTAATAGGTACGATGTTTGGGAAGGAATTGATTTGACATAAACGACAGCGCGAGTAATTTTGGGAAAGCAGAAGTTGTTTAAGTTGTTGAAAATATTTTGTTTGTTTTAAGTAATTTTAAAGCAATAGCAATAAGAATATAGTATTGAGTTGTAAAATACTTGATAAAGTAATTACAAGTTTTTATTTTTGAAAATGAAGTTTTAAACGACTTCACCTATAAGTAAGGTTCTTTGGCAGTTTGTCTAAGAGCATAAAAAAACGCTAATTTATGTTAGCTTCCATTTGGGACGATGTTAAGCGAGAATTTAGTTCAGGGAATATCCTTACGAGGATCATTCTAGTCAATATTATCTTTTTTGTTTTCATCAATTTGATGAAAATTATTTTAGCGGGCTTCTACGGTCCGGGATCTAGTCAATTCTCCGATTTTCTACATTTCTTTTGTATTGGTAAAGATTGGTGGCACAATGTAACGCATCCTTGGGTGCTGATTACGACCATGTTTCTCCACGAGGGCTTCATGCACATTTTGTGGAATATGATTCTCTTCTATTGGTTGAGTTTTATTGTACGAGATTTACTAGGGAAACACCATATTCTACCAATCTATTTGCTCAGCGGTCTTTTTGGAAGTTTAGTCTATTTTTTAAGCGCCAATTTGACGACTTTACCCATGGGGCAATACGCCTTGGGTGCTTCGGCAGCCGTCATGGGCTTGGTGCTAGCGGCGGGAACGACCGCACCAGAATATGAGTTGAATTTAATCTTGCTGGGGCGAGTAAAGATGAAGTATATTGTCGTACTCATTATTTTTCTAGATCTGATTGGCCTTTCAGGTGGTGTTAATACTGGTGGTCATTTAGCACACTTAGGTGGTGCATTCATGGGGTGGTTATACATTCGCCAATTGAATCACGGATCAGATTTATCGGAACCCGTCAATAAGTTTTTGCACTTTTTTGCCAATTACTTTAGCGATATCAAGGAGAGTTTGAGTGGTAAAAATAAAGGTCCCAAGATGGTATACAAAAATCCAGTCACCGCAAAAGCTGGAAAAGGAAGTGCAAGAACGGATAGTGGCAGAGATCGCAATTTTCAAGATCGGGTGGATTCCATTTTGGAAAAGATTAAAAAATCCGGCTACGAAAGCTTGAGTGAGGAAGAAAAAGAAACCCTTTTCAAAGCAAGTAAAAAATAGACTTTGTCCTAAATTATTTAGTAAGAAGTCTAGCAACTTCATTTTTTGATGCTAGTATAAATACCTCACGAACCGATGTCTTTGTTACGGTGGCTCAACCTTACGATCATTTTAATAAGTTTTCTATCTTACCTATCCCCGTACGTTAATCCCGAAACTTGCTGGCAATTTTCTTTATTTGGTATCGCTTATCCTTGGTTACTATTGGCTAATATCCTTTTTGTGATTACTTGGCTGATGCTCAAGAAAAAATACTTTCTCTTCTCACTGGCTTGTATTTTCATGGGCTGGAACCATTTTAACAATTTTGTAGGTTATCGTTTAAGTGCTCCTCCTATCCCAACGGAAAGTATTAAGGTAATGAGTTTTAACGCTTCCTATATTTTTTACAGCAAGGCCAATGGTTCCAAATTGCGAAAGCTCAAAGAAGCCAAACAAAAAGCATTTTTTGAGTATTTCAAAGGGGGAGCAGGAATAGATATTCTTTGCGGACAAGAATTGACAAAGTTTGACGAAAGTATTCTCAAAGATGGTCTTAAACTCAAGTATTTCCATCATTTTAAAGGTACGTCCATTTATACTAAATATCCAATTAAAGCAAAGGGGGAAATGGATTTTGAAGCATCGTTGAATTCGTGTACTTGGGTGGACCTGGAAATTGGGAAACAGCGTGTACGAGTATATTCCATCCATTTGCAATCCAACAAAGTTAGCAGCGATGCTACAAAGATTTTGAAACTAGAGAAGTTACAACAAAAAGAAGCTTGGTCGGATATAGGAGGTATGTTGAGAAAAGTAAAAAAAGCAGCCCTCAAACGCCCCGAACAAGCTCGGCGGATTGCCAAACATATGGCAGCATCGCCACATCCAGTGATCTTATGTGGCGATTTTAATGATACGCCTCAATCGTATAGTTATCGGATTTTGACGGAACAACTGGAAGATGCTTTTCAGCAAAAAGGACTTGGTCTCGGTACTACTTACGCGGGGAGTATTCCCGCGTTACGGATAGATTATATTTTAGCAGATCCACGGTTTCAAATCTTGGATCATCAAATTATCAAAGAAGACTTTTCGGATCATTATCCCGTAATTAGTCATTTATTGTTACGCGACAAATAAACGCAAGTACAAGACAAATGAAATCACTTATTATGCATCATCTTTTGAACAATCTTTTCGTTACTCAAAGGCTTAGGGCGGCTTTCGTGCCTCAATACTGATCAAAATCTAACACAATTTAATGGCAAATTAATTTTGTCTTAGTACTTAAGAAAAAAAGAACCTTAATAATTAAACCGTTGGTCACAATTTACGTAGACCAATTATTGAGCTAGACTAATCAAAAATTAATTTATACTTTTGCGATATGGAGAACCAATTAAGCATTTACAATAGCCTTAACCGAACGAAGGAAAAATTTGAACCGATTCACGAAAATCACGTGGGAATGTACGTTTGCGGACCTACCGTCTACAGCGATGTACACTTAGGAAATTGCCGGACTTTTGTAAGTTTTGATGTAATTTATCGTTATCTCCTAAGCAAGGGATTCAAAGTTCGTTACGTGCGGAATATTACGGACGTAGGGCACTTAGAAGGTGACACCGATATCGGAGCAGAGGATAAAATTGGCAAAAAAGCGAGATTGGAACAATTAGAACCGATGGAAATCGTCCAGCGGTATTCCAATGGCTTTCACGCGATGATGCGAGTCTTTAATACGCTAGAGCCTAGCATCGAACCTCGAGCCACGGGACACATCATCGAGCAAATCGAAATGGTGCAAAGTATCCTCGATCGAGGTTATGGTTACGAAAAAAATGGTTCCGTCTATTTTGATACGATAGGTTTTGCTAAAAAAGAAGCCGTATACGGAAAACTATCGGGAAGAGTAATTGATGATTTATTAGTAGAGACAAGAACAGACTTGAAACATCAAAGCGAAAAAAATCATCCTTCAGATTTTGCGATTTGGATCAAAGCTGACCCTAGTCACTTGATGCGTTGGAATTCGCCTTGGTCTGTCGGTTTTCCGGGCTGGCACTTAGAATGTTCTGCGATGAGTACCAAATACCTTGGTAAAAACTTTGATATTCACGGTGGTGGAAACGATTTGAAATTTCCACATCACGAAAACGAAATTGCCCAAAACTACGGTGCTTGCGGTTGTGCACCAGCTAAGTATTGGTTGCACACGAATATGCTTTTGATGAATGGTAAAAAAATGTCTAAGAGCGATGGAAACTCCATTACGCCAGCGCAGCTTTTTACGGGAGATAGCGAACATATTTCTAAGGCTTACAGCCCAATGATGATTCGTTTCTTTATGTTGCAGTCACATTATCGCAGTACGCTAGATTTGACGGACGAATCTTTACTCGCCGCAGAAAAAGCGTATCGTCGATTGATGGAAGCAAATGGGCATTTGCAAAACTTTAAACACAGCGGTGGTGCGGCTACCGATGAGGCTTACGAAGAACGGATCATCGGACTGATCGAACTGATGTACCTCAATATGGATGATGATTTCAATACACCAAGAGTTTTAGCGACGATGTTTGAACTCGTGCCAGAGATTAATAAAATACAAAGCAAAGCGGTTGATTTGCATAGCATTTCGGCAGCAACACTGGAGCGTTTTCAAGCTAGTTTCAAGGAATTTATTTATGATATTCTTGGCTTGGTGGACGAAGCTGCGGAAGGCGCAAATGCCAATGAGGCTTTAGATGGTTTGATGGAACTGATTATTGATCTGCGCCAACATTCCCGCGCCAATAAAGATTGGGCTACTTCTGATAAAATTCGAGATGGTTTACAAGCTTTGAAGATTCAACTTAAGGATGGAAAAGAAGGAACGACTTGGTCTAAAGAATAATTCGTAAATAAGTAGTTCACGGAAATAAAATTTACTAGTCATAAATCAGTGAATTTATTAGGTAAACCTATTTAAGTACCAATACAAATTTACTTATTAATTTGCCTCATCTTTCGACCAGCCTCTTCGTTACTCAAAGCCTTCCTAAGCAAAGGCTTAGGGCGGTTTTCGTGCCTCGATGCTGATCAAAATCTAACACAATTTA
>CALFBG010000322.1 GCA_937951685.1 uncultured Saprospiraceae bacterium
TGGAATCAAATTAAAGGTAAATTAAAAGAAGAATACGCAGAATTAACGGAAGATGATTTGCTTTACGAAGAAGGAAAAGAAGATCAGTTACTCGGTAGACTTCAGGAAAAAACAGGTAAAACGAAAGAAGAAGTTAAATCTTGGATCGATAAGTTTTAATCTAAGGTAAAACGAATTTTTTTACCCTGAATGATAAAGGTGTATCTAATAAATAGTGCACAAAGTAAGTACTTCAACAAAGCAATAGACCTTCAGAGGCTGCTTGATGAAGTACTTATTTTTTTGTCGTTAAGTGATAGTTTAGTTGTCTTTTGGTTTTAATGGTTTTGTTTACAGTAAGTTATAAAGATCTATTTTTGTATTTTAATGGATTGATAGTGAACATTTTTGGGTTTGATTCTTTCTAGTATAAAGCGCAACACGATAATGAGTTAGCAAAAAAGAGCTTTATGAGGAGTTGCAATTATTATTCTTGAACATAGCGTAGTTACTCAAAACTACGAAACTAAATTCCCAATATTATGAACGTACTAAAATACAAATTATCACTGATAGGCTTAATGCTGTTTTTTTGCAATATTGCTTTTGGAACGAATGGTGATAACGGAGGAAAGGAAACAAATGAAATTACCGTTACGGGTGTCGTAGAAGAAAATCACAATCGAGGTTTTCGTATGGCTGCTGTAGAAGTGCAAATTATGGACGCGGTTGCAGATACGCTTGTTAAAGTGGTAAAGACAAATAATCGTGGTGTATTCACTGCAATGCTTCCTAAAGGACGTACTTACGAAATCGTTTTAGATCGTAAAAATTTTGTTCCTTACGTAAAAGAAATTACACCAGATCAAATTGAAGATGGAACGGTCAAGCTAAATTTGCGAATGGAACGTAAACCAGGTTACGTCTTTGACGTTACGCTAAAACACCAAGACGATGATTCTGGTAATTTAGATGCATTGAAAGGTGCCCGGATTGAGGTTTATAATAATACTACTCGTACAGCTTCCCTCGAATATGTCAATCATCCTTCTTCTCGGTTTCAATTCGTTTTTGAATCAGGGAATTACTACACGATTATGATTCGTAAGAAAGGGTTTTTCAACAAGCGAATTGAAGCTTATATCGACATTGAAGGTTGTATTCTTTGTTTTGATGGTTTAGATGTGAAGTCTCAGGAAGTCATCGGTACAACCAATGAAACCAATGAACGAGGTAGCTTTTTGGCTGACATCGTAATGCAACCCATTGAAATCAATAAGAGCATTAAAATCGAAAATATTTACTACGATTTTGACGAAGCTTATATCCGTCCCGACGCTGAGAAAGAATTGGATAAGTTAACGGGTATCTTGCGAGACAATCAACACGTTGCGCTAGAGTTAGGTGCACACACGGACGCTCGTGGTAATGATGCCTATAATTTAAACTTGTCTGACCGAAGAGCAAAAGCTGCGGTAGAATATTTAACGGCTATCGACGGAATTAGTAAAACACGCTTAACTTGGAAAGGATACGGAGAAGAACAACTAATTAATCATTGCACAAACGGAGTAGAGTGCTCAGAAGAAGAACACCAAGATAATCGTAGAACAGAATTAAAAATTGTTGGAAGCTTCGAGGATCCTTTGGATAGCAAAACCTTGAAAGAGATCATTGAAGAAGGACAGAAATATCAGTTTATGAAATTGCAACAAAAGAAACGAGCAAAGCAGTCAAAACGAACTCGATAGAAAGCACTGCGATTGCACCATTCATTTTCTAACCATAAAAAATAAAAAATGGAATTTAAAAACGTGCCAATCAAAATCGTCAATGTTACACAAAATAAGATCAGCTTCATGTTGGAGGCTAGTTGTGGTAAAATAGTACTCAGAAAGAAACAATTCATGGAAGGAGTAAAGTGGGGGAGATACCTTATCACCAATCCAGAAGTATTAGAAATGCAAGGTGGAATGTCCTTGAAATAAAGGGCAAGGCTGCGAAGTTTTAAAACAGCTTTGAAAACGATCCATAAGCACGTTTATCACTTTATCGTTGGGCAATTCCAAATAGGGGCTCATTCGAAAAGCAATAAACGTGCTTTTGTTTTTAATAAAAATGGGGAATCGGAAAATTAATAATCGCCCGCTGGAACACAATGCTGGTTTAAACTGTTTATCATAAGCAGCTAAGATATCCGTACGCTTCGATTCGTCAAGATAGAACTGCCTAATATCCGCAAAATATTTATTACTTTTGAGTACCAAATAAAAGGATCACTGCGCACCCTAGATAATATTATCAATATCTTTCAATGAAAATTATGCTTACGCTTTCTTATTTCCAACGAACCCTATCGCTATTCATTACTTTGACACTCTTGTTGTTGCTTAGCGCTTGCTTAGAACCAGAGCACAATTTAACCGAAGAAGGAACCGATAAGCTAAAAAGCTTAGAAGTGGATAGTACGGGACGAGGATATCATACTATGGATACGGTTTACGTTCCCATCTATTCTGATATCTACAGTGAGACTAAAACCAATCGTTTCCTACTCACCGCTACGCTAAGTATTCGAAATACGAGTCTCACCGATTCGCTTTACATTGAGACTATTAACTACTACGACACTTCTGGTAAAATGGTACGCGCTTACGTGGATAAAACATTACGACTAAAACCGATGGAATCAATTGACTACGTGATCGAAGAGAAAGATGAACTCGGTGGAACGGGGGCAAACTTTATTATCGTGTGGGGCGCTAAATCGAAGCACCTCAATCCGCTTTTTCAAGGGGTAATGATTTCTACGATGGGACAACAAGGCATTTCTTTCATCACAGACGGAATTTCTATTAGCCGAAAGTAGTTCCATAATATCTTTTTGCAAAAAAAACTGAAGCAAATCCATCCATCTTTCAGCGTTACCATCCGAATTTCCTAACCAGAAAATCGACCCGCTTTGTTGTGTCCTCCCTTCCCGTATTTCCTTTCAGCGGATAAAATTTATACTAGATTGAACATCTGAAGCGGTCCTCCGTTTTAGTGTAAATCAGCAATCAACGCGGCGGAAAAAGCGAAGCAGTTCTGCAAAGGGGACTCCGTAGTGTATTATTATAAAATTTTAAACAATTAGCAATTATGAATAAAATTATTTCAAGTATATCATTTCTATTTTTATTATTACTGACTAGTTTCAGTGGAGTACAAGCCCAGAAATTATCATTAGAAAATGCAACGGTAGAACATAATGACGTTACGCGTCATGCCATCAAAGTGAAATTAGAGCCTAGTACCAAGGAAGTAAAACGTGCATTCAAAGACTACATGGAAGATGAAAAAGATCTTGATATTGATGGTTTTGGCTTCTTAACGAATAAAGATGTATTGAAAGCGGAAGGACAAGTAGTGAGCGATATTTCTAGAAATAAAATGGACTTATTCGCGAGAATCGTTGAAAAAGATGACTTGACAGAAATGTACGTTTTTGGTTCTTTTGGATACGACCTTCACATCAACCCTGAAAGATATCCGGCCGAATACCGTAAAATGAGAAGTGTAGTTTATGGTTTTTTAAACAATTACTTGCCAGGGTATTACCAAGAAAAAATCGAAGGTGCCGAAGATTTAATCGGTGACCTCAAGGAGGATAAAGAAGATGCGAAAGATGCCCTCGCAGCCAACCGAGATGAAATCGAAGACCTGAAAAAGAGAAACGAAGAATTATCTGAAAAAATAAAATCTTACGAAGATAAACTTAGAAACGCAGAAGCTAAGTTAAATGCTAGTAAAGTAGAAAAATCAAAAGTGGCCAATAAAATTAATAAGATTGATAAATAATTGAGCCGCTATTTAGCTATAGATCACAACGCTGTGATCAACGACTAAAACAAAGCTGGACCCCGTAATAAGGTTCCAGCTTTTTTGTGTTCATTGGACACCTCGCCTTGGCTACTATTTTAAAGATAGGTCTTGCGAATAGTATCTAGCGGTTCGCCTAGCAAGCTTGGAAGCAGGAAGAAAAAACACCAATTAATCCGTAAGAACCTACTTATATTATTATCTTGCAACTGCGAACGACTAAACAGTTTCTACTAGCTAAGATTTCCAAAAACGATCTTGTGAAGCGGCTGTTTAGTACACAATGTATTTTTTAAGGTAGCAGGTTCCGTCTCATTTTAAATAGCTTCTAATTGCATTGTGTACGGGGAAGTTTTTAAAATAGGCTAATTTTTCTTACAACGATTAAATATAACGTATGATTACCATTCCATTATTCGAAGCCATGGTTGCTGTTGGTGGAAGATCAAATACTCCAGTTTCTCCTTTTCATTATGTTACCAAAATCACCCAAAACTCTAAAGCCGTCACGGCAGATACGCTTTTTGTTGCTTTGCGCGGAAATCGGGTAGATGGACACGACTTTATCGCCGAAGCGCAAGCTGCCGGAGCAATTGCTGCGGTCGTTGAATACGAAGTTGCCGGAATAGATATTCCGCAGTTTATCGTGCCATCGTCGGAAGATGCACTCGGAGAATTAGCAAAAACTTGGCGAGGAAGGGTTAATATTCCACTCGTTGCCGTCACGGGAAGTGTTGGGAAAACAAGCACCAAGGAGATGATTGCGCACATCCTCGCTAAAAAATACCACACGCATAAAAGTCGTAAAAATTTTAATAATCAATTGGGGGTCCCGATTGAATTGTCTCGCTTGCAACAAGCGCATCAGTGCTCCGTCGTCGAGTTTGGAATGCGTGGACTAAACCAAATTAACTACCTTTCTAGGATTACTCGACCCACAATCGGTCTAATCACCAACATCGGAATGTCGCACATCGAAATGCTAGGCACCCGAGAGAATATTGCCAAGGCAAAAGCTGAGATCTTTACGGGAATGGATACGGGAAGTCTCACGGTATTGAATAGCGATGATGATTATTTTGAGTTTTTTAAAACACAAGCTCCCGGCAAAGTAATCGCTTTTGGAACAACGGATCGTGCGGATGTACGCGTCGAAAATATTCGACTTAATCCGAAAGGAAATCCTAGCTTTTCGATTAACGGTACGGCCATTACGATGCGAAAAAGTATTGGTAAGCACCAAGCTTTCAACGCCGCGGCTGCTTTTGCGGTTGCGCAAGCTATTGGGGTGGAAACGGAGATTATCGCAGACCGAATTGCTTCGTTTGAAACACCAGAGCATCGGGGTCAGTTTTCGAATGCACACTGTGGGGCGCTACTTTTGGATAATACTTACAACGCGGCACCCGATTCGATCAAGGCTTCGCTTTATAACCTCGCGGAGATTGGAAAGCAGGGGAGACGCACCGTTGCCGTGATCGGCGAAATGCTCGAACTCGGCGAATACAGCGTCGAAGCACACGCTCACATCGGCGAGCTAATCGGCACTTTGTCAATTGATCTCTTGGTAACTGTTGGAGCCTTCACTAAACATATGGGCGAAGCCGCAAAGCTGAAAAATTGGAAACACTTTGATACGATTCCTGCCGCCGCCGCATTTTTATTGTCAGTGGTTGAGCGGAAAGATGTTGTGCTCTTGCAAGGTTCTCGCAAGCTATCTCTGGAAATGGTGGTGGAGACATTAGAGCAGGGGCGGTTACCGTCATAAGAATCCACGCCTTAACATAAAAAGAGGCAGCACACGAATAAACAGTGTGCTGCCCTAAAAACCAAGATGAAGTTATAATTAAATTCTTTTGCCCATTTTGGGCGTAGGTGTTTTTTTGTGTTTAAAGTATTTTAATCGGTCAGAGACAGTTTTTTTAGTGAAGGGAACTCGTTAAACGACTTTCCTTTTTAATTTTCTGGTAAGCAAGTGGTCCAATCTCGTACTGTGCTGCTGCTAGTTCGGCTCGCACCGTAGCAAGAATATTTTCTTCTGTTCCTTGAAAATAAAGAAGTTGCTGCTTCAAAATATTAGGCTCAAAAGTTTGATCCCAAATGTGCTGCTTGCTAATTGCTCTCGCTTCTTTTACTTTTCCTTGTGCGAAGTAAACTTGTGCCAATAGATCGTAGGAATGGGGAATGGCTCTGAGTGCAATTTCTTGCTTCGCCAAATCCATCGCTGCGTCAAATTTGTTGGCTGCTATATAATGTTCGCATAAAAAGCTATTGTACATCTTACCATAGTCTGCTTGACGAACCAATTTTGCGACTTCATTGTATTTGTTGTGTGCTGCTTTTGTTTGTCCCGTGTAAGCCAAAATTTCGGCTTTAAGTAAAGTAATCCCTGGATCGGCACTTTTAGTGGCAATCTTATCAAGAATCGCTAGAGCCGCTTGAGGATCGCGATCATTCGCATAAGCCATCCACGCAAGGCCTTTCATGCTGTACCAATCTGCTGGATTTAATGCTAAAGCTTTTAAATAGTAATTTTTAGAAGTTGCAATCTCACCAGCGTGACCATAATAATCTGCCAAGTTGGTATACACCCAAATCTTGAGCGCCGCCTGCTTACTAGTTTCTGCAATCTTTTCGGCTACTTTCATTAACTCAATGGTTTGATCAAGGTTTCCTTGCCCGTCTTGCCATTTTGCCAATCGAATGTAGTAATTGAAATCTTGTTGTTCCGCTAATTTAGCGAGCGTATTTTTTTGTGCCGCATCATCGCCTAATTCTTCGTATAAGTCGAAAAGCATTAAATCGGTAGCTCGCTTTTCGCTGCCAATTTCTTGGGCGCGTAACACCAAATTCATGGCTTCGCAAAATCGGTGCTGCGAAATAAAGTTATGGGCTAATGCTCTTAAAGTACTTGCTTTTTGATTTGATTCGGCGCTTCGTACCGCTTCCAATAAATACTCCGCTTGTTTCAAATATTTTAGTTCTGCCGTCGCAGCAAATAATGCGGTATTGGCATTGGCTAATTGTATTTTAAAAGCGTGTTGGGTAGGATGAGCAATACTTTTTTTATTCCAAAAATCATATTCACTTTTTAGGCTCGCCAATTTTTCGGTCGGTTGATATAAATCAAGAATCGCCCTTGTCTCAGGCCTTGTTGCATAACTTTGTAAAGCGAAAAGGAGACAAAATATTTTTATTGTGATAAACTTCATAATGGTGGTTTTAGATAACTACTTCACAGTAGCCTTTGTGAAAACTTCAATGTTCATTGGGAAAAATTTGCGCTCTAATGTTGGGGGAGGATTTTTCGTAGCAGGTAGTTCGGGAGAATGACCTGCTACGAAATCCAACGCTTAAAAACCTAGTCGGTTTTATTGCTGCTTAACTTACCAAGCGGTTGCTAAGTAAGGAAAGGTATTCAAGAAATCTTTGTCGTTAGCGGCAACGTTGTCAGAGGTTAAACCTGCATTAGCCATACCATCCGGTCCGCCAAAAATTAGTAATAACTCAACATCAATGACGTCATCTTCTAACGCTCTTCCCGTTAATACATTAACACCATCGAAGAAGGTAGTTTTACCAACGGTAGAAACAGTAAGTACATCCGTCGCTAAGGCAGAAGAAAAAGTTGTAGCATCCCAAGTCAAAGCGTTCGTCGTATAGCCTGGGTTCAAAGTCGTTAAGGTTGTTTCAAAAACAGAAGCGTACGCCGCGCCCATTTGAGAAGGAATCGTTTTGTTGAATGCATCCTTACTTCCCGAAGGAACAAATACGGTATTAACAGCTGGTCTACCTTTTTGATCTGCTTGCGTGTACTGTCCGGAGAAGTCAACTGTTGCAGGCGTAGGAGTGGTTGTCGTATCGTCATCTTTATCACAAGAAATGACAAATAAGCAACTGGCAACTAAACAAAGACAAAGGGAAAAAGATTTAAATTTTATAAAATTCATGATAATATTTTTTTATTGTTGAATGAAATCATTGTGCAGTTGTAGGAGTGTTTTCTTCAAACTGCGTCTAGAGAAGGGGGGAAACGGAATTTAGTTTTTAACCTTAGTTTCTACCCAAGTATTTACGGTATCAGCGTTACCCAAACTTGATTTAGGAACTTCTACTACTACTGCTAATACGTTTGTACCCGCAAAAGTATC
>CALFBG010000323.1 GCA_937951685.1 uncultured Saprospiraceae bacterium
TTTTAGTTATAACTATTAATAACAAAAAACATACTCACTCAAATTTTAGTCGATCATTCCTCTTTATGTGCGTATAATCCCACGACTAGTTTGAAAAATCTACCCTGAAATCTACACTATTCTTTTCATTTACTCATCAAATATGCTTGGGTAATCGGTTTTGTTATGCAGATGCTTCACGGCTCTTGCGCTATTACATGAAGTTATTTAAAAACTCCAAAATGTTTACGAATTGATCTTTTTGTCCAACTTTTCAGCTTTTTCATCCTCCGTAGTGCTGCTACGAACTCCTAAAAAAGCTCCAATCTGCCTGCCGGCAGAGGTAGGTTTGAACAAAAATATCTGCTTACTTGCGTGAAGGCAAAGCCTTTCTCAATTGCTTTTAGAATTATTAAACAACTTCTATATTATCATATGCTAACCTAAAAAATTTTATTATGAAAAAGACAAATGTTTTTTTAAAATTCTGCCTCTTGCTACTTTGCGTTGGACTAAGTTTTACCGCTTGCCAAAATGACCAACAAGACTTAACGCAACAAATTGACGAACAAAAAGCGTTGACGGTTGATCCTAAACAAAGCTTGGAAGTCGCCACGATGGAAGTATTGTTCGCTCATTTGAGTCAACAAGCGAACCTTAAGGATTTATCTGTTCACGATCAGATTATGATCTTGAACGATTTTGCTAAGGCCAATAATTTGTTTTTAGACTTACAACCTGCCATCGAATCTTACGAAGCAGCGCCAGCAAAATTTCAATATATTTCCCCAGACGAAGAATTTATTATCGCTGAAATCAAGCAGTTAAATCAATTAATCGAAACACATGGTTACAATGCTAGGTTAAGCAATGCACTCCAAGCTTACCGAGATGATTTTATTGCTTCCACCCAACACCTAGCGCTCGATGCCAATTCGTTTAACATTGTTATTGGGATGATTGATCAAGCTGATTTTATGGCCTCTAATCCTGTCATGCAAAACTATCTCCAGCAAATTAATCCACAATTTGTAAGTGGTAACGCACAAGAAAGAGTTTCCTTCCAATGCTGGCTTGCTAGAATATCTTTAGCCGCAGCACTAGCGAGTTGTGCCCTTAATCCTTTTGCTTGCGCGGGCATTCCTTTTGCCATTTGGACTGTAACGCAAGAGTGCGGATCGGAATATGTCGATCCTTGCCTCAACAGTCCAAATCCTTGTTGTGGGATCACCTGTATACAAGGTTACATCTGTAACTCAAGTGGAAACTGTGTAGAAGATACTTCTTATGATTGCAACATTACTGGATGTTTACCCGGCGAACAATGCCTGAATGGACTTTGTGTACCTTTCTAAAGTTGACTAGAACGACAAGACTAATTAAGCTTAATTCTATTCGATTTATTTTCTTACTTAAAAAAAAAATTATGAAAAAATCTCATTTCCTGATTCCACTTTGTACTTTTTTGTGCTGCATTTTATTTTTCACTAGTTGTCGAGAAAATACCGCTGTACTAGATACTGAAATAGCAAATCCACAAGAAGTAGCAGCAATTGACCAAGATTTTCCAAAAGCTACTTTTGATGCAGTTTTTGATCATCTGAGTACGATTGACAACTTAGCCGACCTATCGATGCAAGAGCAATATATCATCATGCAAAACTATGCGAGAGCAAATGGTCTCCATTTTAACATTCAAAAAGCAGTTAGTTATTACGAAGATGCGATGGCTACGCAGGGGCAAGATGTTATTACGGTAGAAGAAGATTTCTTACTAAACGAATTGAATAATATCAAAGATTTAATCCAACGCCACGGATTTACTCCCCCCCTAGTTGACGCTATCCAAGTCTATAAAACCGATTTGACACAATTTATGATTAAAGATCATGAGGTCAATACCGATACCTACAAAGCTATTCTAAGCATTGCCGACCAAACGATCTTGATGGTCACCGATGTAAGTTTTAGACGTTATATTGATCAGATGGATGCTAGTTTTTTGCATACTAATCTTGACGCTAGATTTAATTGGGGATGCTTTTGGGCGTCGTTAGCCTTAGCAGGCGCTATTGCAGGTTGTGCCGCAGGAAACCTCGGATCCTGTCTTAGTATTTTCTTAGCGGAACTTAATGTACTTAAACATTGTGGAGATGATGGCGGATACGTCGATCCTTGTCTCAATAGTCCTAATCCCTGTTGTGGTATCACTTGCATTCAAGGCTATATGTGTAATGCTAGTGGCAATTGTGTTCCCGACACTTCGTACGATTGCAACATCACGGGTTGCTTACCCGGCGAACAATGTTTGAATGGTCTTTGCGTACCTTTCTAACATTTTCAAGTATCTGTTTTTAGTTTTAGGAATCTCGATCTTTCTCTAAGGGAAGGTCGAGATTTTTTGATTTAGGGCGCTTAGACGAGTAAAAAGCCTTGATCAAGCAAATCTGTATGGCTTTGATGCAAAACGAAAAGCTTATTCTTGGAAAAGTATTCAACAAGAATTAGCACTTAAGTTTGGAGAACGATTCTCTAAGTAGATCACTAAATGAAAGATTGATATACTTAGTCAAACCGTCCCATGCTTGTTCTCAAACTAAACCTCCAACTAACAAAAAATAAAATGCTCCGTCAAGTTACTGTGAAATAAATTTATTTTTCTTTAAAGATGATTGTGTATCACTGTGCTAGGGTCAGACATTAGCAATCATAAAAAAGTAGTGCCTCCGATTGGGTTGCACTACTTTTTTAAAATCTGTATTGTTGCTATATTCTATGCATTTTACTTTTTGACAAACTTGAGCGACTCCACCGAGTCTTTTCTTTCTACACTAAAAATATAAAGTCCAGCCGATAAGTCTGCTACATTGATCGTACTATTGTTGGCAGAGAGGATTATTGTTCTAAGTGTTCTACCGTTGATATCCATAATTCGAACGTGACTATCTTCGTCTGTCAATCCAACTACGTTAATGACATCGGATACGGGATTAGGAAAAATAGAAATTGTAGTTGCCACTTCTTCAACTTTTCGATTACTAGTTGTTTGTTCTAAGACCCATTGCTGAGAAGTCCAGTTGTTATTCAGCGGCACTGTATTCACGACGGTCCAATTGGTATTGCTACCATTCAGGTAATAATTCCCCCAGACGCATTTTATTCGATATCTATTGCCCGAAATTTTCTCTAAAGCCCATTGCTGAGAAGTCCAATTTGCGTTGTATGGCCCGGTATTAACATCTTGTCCGGGGCTACTTCCATTACCATTCAAATAATAACCTCCCCATTGTGATTTTAAGCGATAAATGTTGCCATTGACGTGCTCTACTTCCCATTTCTGAGATCCCCAACTATTGTTAAATGGAGCATTTAATACTGGTTGCCATGCGCTTGTTCCACCACCATTCAAATATTTATTTGCCCAAAGGTTTCTCAAGCGATACACTCCCGAAAGTGTCCCGTTGTTTCCGCCACCGCCACCGCTACTTCCCGAGACCGTCAAACTTGCGCTGGAAAAGTCAGCCCATCCAGAACTTTGATATCCTTCAACAACTAGATTCACATCATACATATTTCCAAGCTGCATATTCAAGCTTTCCCAAGCGTTAAAATGTTTGGTGATGTTGACGGTACCCGAAGATCTTTGATTTCTTCTTACACTCCAATATTGGATAAAAGTATCCGGATTCTTTTTGATCGACGGTTTGTTGATTCGCTTTTTTGTATAAATATCGTAGACACTTCCATTGTCGGAAACGGTACCTTTCCAAGAAACCTCTTCTCCTGGATCACCATCTGATGGCGGAATGTAGTTAGGTCCTGTATTTTCAATAATATAATACTCTACTAAGGGCTCACTAAGGTTAGCGTCATAAGTCCAGCCATAGATACCTAAATAAGAAGCACCATTACTCGAAGGATTATAATTACAATTAAAACTCGCCGAGAAGGTTCCTATATCTTGGTGACGTTGAGTTTCGTTGTACTTTTTTCCACGTCTAGCTAAAGTATTTTTAATACCGCCTCCCCAACTGCAGGAAAAAGCAGCATCCGCTTTAAGCTCCATACACGCACCACCATTATTTGTTTCTTTCCATAATTCGTGATCATATCCACCGACGGTACCAACTTGTTGGCCTGCATTATATTGACAAAACTCTTGGGCGTTGACCGTAAAGACCATAAACAATACTGTCCACAAAGAAACAAGTCCTTTTAGATAACTTTTCATTTTCATTAATTTAAAGATTAAGAAATCTTAATTGCATACATGATCTGTAAAACAGCAAGCAACACTGTTTCATTGATGCAATTAAATAATAATTAAGAAATATTAGTTAGAACGGAACTAGTTAAATTAGAGCGGAATAAACTTAGGTCTAAGCACTTAGATTTTGTTATTTAAGGTAAGTGCACATTTGCAGCCTGCAATATTTACATAAACAATCCTACGTTTAATAACAATACAAATATAACGGTAAGCGTACCACTAAACCTATAAGGAATCGTTCATACGATACAAATACATCATCTGTTATAGTAAGTGCTACATATTTCGTAAATAGGAGGAATTAAGGCTTGTTTAGTGTTCACTACCAGCAACAATCTTCTGATGCAATTGGACATAACGGTAGAAATGAAGGAAATACTTAACAAGGAAAATCACCACCAAATCTCTTTCTGCTTCAAAAAAAATACCTCCTCCCCTGCGGTTGTAGAAACAAGTTGACGCCTTACCACTAAAGTCTCAAATTGAATCTCCGTCCCCTCATCAATCGCACTAGAAATAAAGCAATCTTCCTTGAGAAGGAAAAAGTATTTACGAAAACCAACCGCACTAGAATAGTATTCAAAGATGGGCGTTTCTCGATCAATCTTAAAATTTAGGATTCAAAACCTTAACTAACGTAGATTACGGTGTAGTAAAAGGATTATTTTTATTTACCTCAAAGTAGTGCTGACGAAAATAGGTGAATGCTTCGGGCGGAGGATTGTGCAGGTCATTATCAATCAGTAGCTCATTTGCCCTAGTAAAGTTTTCGCCTTTCTTGATGGTAAAATATACCAGACCAGCTAATCGGTAAGAGGATAGATCGTGAATGAGGTCTTCATCGACGCGCTCCGCAAATTGAGTTAAAAAAGTAGATAGGAGTGCTTCGGATTCCTCAATACGACAAGCGTAATATTCACACAAAAAATGCTGTGTTATTTGGAGCACCCTAATCGTTCCTTCCTCAAAGTCCGCAACTTTTTCTTTCCAATTCATACAACGATGAGATTATTAAGGCTAAGCTAAACCAGCATTAAAAGTTATTTTATTCCGAAAGCATCACCGCGCGCTTCTTCCTTTTCTTCCGTTTCAAATCAAACACCAAAGAAAAAATGTGAGAATAAAGCACTTGTGAAACGTCCCCAATATCCGTCAGGGCGTAATCAATTCGAAACCGGCCAAGTCGAAGACCAACGCCGAAGTTGGGTTGCATTGTTAATTCTTTCGTCTTGCCGTCAATGTCATTTAAGGCATTTTGGATATTGTTGATCCCGCCACGCAAATATAAAAATTGCTTGTAGCCAAGCTCGATGCCCATGTGTGGATCCACGTTAAAGTTTTTGCTACTGATCAATACGTTGCGTTGACCATCTAAGGTAAAATCAAAATTCACTTCTGCTAAGAGACTCACTTGCTGCCCAAATTGTCGCTGGTAAGCTGCGGCCAAAACGAAGCGAGGAACTGTAATTTCTTGGCTGCTCGTGGGAATATCATTTCCCGTATTGGCTAAAACAATTTTTTCGCTTTCCGTATAATTGAAGGTCCATGCGTTGAAAGTCGAAGTAATATCTCTTCCGACCAAACCAAACATCCAGTTCCCTTTGCGATATTGTACGCCAAGATCAAAACCAAATCCCCAAGCGCTACCAAATTTACCGATAATCCGGCGAATGACTTTTGCATTTCCACCGACCGACCAGTTTGGATTTTTAAGCTGACGCGCATAACTCAATAAAATGGCGTAATCCGTCGCTGAAAATTCCGTTACATTATCGTAATTGATCGTACCGTCGGGCGAAACAAGGTTAAAAGTATTTGGAATATTGTCAATTCCCATCCGAATTACGGAAAGACCGATCGCTGATTTTCGAGAACGACGCAAAGGTTTGGCAAAGCTTAAGAAATCGTAATTGGCAATTCCCGCAAACCATTCGGCGTGCATCGCTCCAACTTGAAAAGCAGAATCAATGTGCACCAAGCCCGCTGGATTCCAATAACCCGCCGTCACATCGCCAATACTTGCCACCTGCGCATTCCCCATACCGTGCGCCCGAGCACCAACGCCAATCGCCAAAAAGTCGTTACTCAGTTTCGTAGTCTGTCCCAAAACTGTATGGAATTGAAAAAGAACTAAACTAATCAGTAAATAAGTATATCGATGCTTCATACGAGGTGAAATTAAAACAAGATTTGAGGGCAAATTGAACAGCGACTACGCTAAGTGCTGCTAATTCTTTTTGCTATTGATTCTTTTTCGGTTTGCGAAAGCGTTTAAAATCGATGGCGAGTTTCAAAGAAATTACGTGCGAATAAGTTTTGTTTCTTTGGTCGCCAATATCAGTAAATGCATAATCAATGTAAAGGTTGAATATCTTTAAACCAACGCCTAAGTTGGGTTGGACCGTCCAAAATTCTTCTTCAAAGTCGCGGTCTTTTTGAAAGTTATTGATGCCCGCTCTTAAAAATACAAATTTACCATAATTTGCCTCGATTCCAAAAGAAGGATCAACACTGAACGTATTCGAACGAATCAAGGTATTTCTAAAACCATCCGAACTTGCCGTAAAATCTAACTCCGCCATCAAACCAAATTTTCCAAAATCTCGCTGGTACGCCGCTCCTAAGATAAATTGAGGTCGCGTCACTTCTAAAGAGTTGATCGGAATATCGTTATTCGTCAATTGCAATACTTCTTTTTCTGCTTCCGTAAATTCAAACTGCCAAGCGTTGAAAGTATTCGTAAAATCTTTCGCCATGAACCCAAAATGCCAGTTTTTCGTCCGAAATTGCACGCCCGCATCCAAACCAAACCCCCAAGCTGTCGCAAAAGGACCAATATTCCGGTGAACCACTTTAATGTTTCCACCTACTGATAATTTACCAAAATCCGTATAAACACCTTGCGCATAGCTCAATAGAAAAGCATAATCCGCCGAGGAAAAAGGAACAACATTGTCGTAGTTGACCGTACCATCATCATCGTACAAACTCAAGGTATTAGGAATATCATCAATCGCAAAACGAATCACCGACAAACCCAAGGCTCGTTTTTTATTCGAAATCGGCATTGCCAAACCCAAATAATCGTATTTCCCAACACCTGCGAACCACTCCGCGTGCATCGCTCCAAATTGTACGCCCGCGTTCGGATCTATATTCATCAATCCCGCTGGATTCCAAAAACCCGCCGTTACATCGTCAACGCCCGCCACAACTGCGTTACCCAGACTTTGACCTTTGGCGCCTACACCAATCGACAAAAATTCGTTACTGTATTTTTGCGCGTAAAGCGCATTCGTGCCCAGTAGGAAAAGGGTGCAAAAAAGGAAAGTTTTACAAACTAGGAGAAATTTGTATCGTGATGTCATTGAAATAAGTCTTTAGTTGAAGCGCAATTGCTTGGTATTAAACAGCTAAGATAGCTACAAATATATTTCTTTCTAATACAATATGTATACCAACAAGCCACGCAAAATTATGGAACTCTGCTTCCTAAAACGAATAAATCATTCATTTAGTCCATCCCTTATGTCTTTGGCTAAACATTTTATGCTATAAATTGGGTAAAATCCAGCAATAGCGCTTAATTTTAAGCACCTTATTATTTCTGATTCACCTAATATCCTAAGTTGATGCAAAAGTTAAGCAACTTGCTATTTTTTAGTTTGATTTGTATGAGCCTATCGGCACAAAACGCCTTTAATATCGACTTACTGGGAAAATGGGAAGACGAATCGATTCCTACTACCGCCAACAATCGGGTGCGCTATAATGAAGTTTGGGGCTACGCCGATGACCATGGGGAATACGCCATTTTGGGTTCTACCACTTCCGTGCATTTCATCGACGTAACGAATCCACAGCAACCGCTATTGGTTGATGAATTTGCGGGTGGCGATACGACCATTTGGCGAGACATGAAAACCTACGAAGATCGTGCGTACGCTATTTCGGATAATTCTTCGGAAGGAATGATGATTTTTGACCTCAGTGATTTACCCAATTCCGTTAGCAAAACCTACCACAGCAACGAGTTTTTCAAAAAAGCCCATAACATTTTTATTGATGAACCCAACGGCAGATTGTATTTAGCGGGATCAGACACGATGTTGCTCGGTATGCTCGTTTTTGATATTGCGACCAATAAAGATCAACCCATTTTACTTTCTTCTGTATTTTTAGAAGGTGGTGAATATGTTCACGACGTCTTTGTAAAAGATAATATTGCCTATTGCTCTCATGGTAACAATGGTTTTTACATTTGGGATTTCACGGACCCTCAAAATCCCGAACGCATCGCCGACGCACTTACTTTTGGCTACAACCATAGTAGTTGGGTTACCGAAGATGGCAACTATGCGCTTTACGCCGAAGAATTGCCCAGTGGCGTGCCCTTGGGAATTTTTGATTTACAAAAAATGCAAGAAGGTGAGCTTAAAATCATCAATACGTTTAAGTTTCCACAATTAACTTTTAAGGACGATCGCAATACGCCGCACAATCCTTTTATTCTCGGAAATTATGCTTACGTCTCCTATTATGAAGATGGCTT
>CALFBG010000324.1 GCA_937951685.1 uncultured Saprospiraceae bacterium
TTCGTTACTCAAAGCCTTCCTAAGCAAAGGCTTAGGGCGGTTTTCGTGCCTCAATACTGATCAAAATCTAACACAATTTAATGGTAAAGTAATTTTGTCTTAGTACTTAATTTAGAAATTACTTTCAGAATATATTAGCTATGAATAACTAACTTAAGCCTAGATGAAGAACACCCATCGAAGGCTTTTTTTATTTACAACTGTTCCAAAATCCATTCCTTTTCCAGCACGCCGGAATGCCCTCTTACTTCTTTTTTAAATTTTGCGACCGCCGCTTTGTCGTACTGATTTAGACGCATCATTTTTTTGATATAGCGGAGTAAGTTCAAATAATGTTCTTGGTGATACCCAATTACTTTTTTCTTACGAAGGAGTAAGATTCTAAAACTGGCCAAGAGATTATCTAGCGCGTTAAAAGCTTCCGTTTCGTAATACATCTTTAGTAGCATGACTCGACTGTCGAGGTTGAGTAGCAAATCGCTATCATCAATTTGGGCAAGCATTGGCATCGCTTTTTCAAATTCTTTCTTAGTGAAATACAAACGTGCGAGATTGTAATTGCGATTGGTGTCGCGGTGGGCAACTTCTAAAAAAGCTGCATAGTCATCAATGAATTTACGGACCCAAGTAAATTCATTTAGTCGTAAGCCTAAGGCAACAATATTCTTGTAGGCAAAACGACTAAGGTGTCCATCCGATAATAAGGTTTGCGTCTCTAAACCCGTTTGGTACAAATCCAAGGCTTCTCGGATGTAGCGCTTTTCTCCTGAGTTCAGTTGTTTAATACAAAAATTAATAGCAAGCAGTAGAAAGGTCGTACGTTCTTCCAAAGGAATCGTCGCTTGTTGTGCTTCTAGTGCATTTCGAAAAGCGCGAAAGTTGGCTTCGGTGTCATCCGTCAAAGCTTTGTAGCAATGATAGTAAAGCGCAATCAAAGGAATCTCCCGCATCGGATGATCTTTCAAATAGCTCAGGAGTAAGGGTAAAAAACTAGCGTCGTAATCTACGTTAGAAACGGCGCGATGCGATTCCATTAAACACGCCAAGCGCAATTTACTCGATACTAAGTAGATATCTAAGGAAGTACCAACTTCCGCCAATTTATTTTTTCCCGCGCGATCCAAAGATTCCAAGGCGGCATACTTCTCCCATTTGACTTGATACTGGAAATGATAATAAAACTGATCTTGTGGCAGTTTTGCCAAACGTTCTTCCGCTCTCCGAAAAACATGTTGCAAAGGAAGTGCTAGTTTTTTTTGCCGAAAAACAGTAGCAAGATAAAGATCAGACTGTATCGGCTGAGCTTGCAGCGCCCGCTGCGCAAAAAGCTTTTCGATTTGAATGGTTAGCAAAGATTGCAAATGTCGCCATTTGACGGGATCAAAGCTTTCTTTCGGAAATAAAGCCGCATAGCTTACTTCTGCACTGGGAAATTCCTTTTTTTTCTGCTTTTTAATGGACAACATCCAGTTCCAAAGTTCTACTAGTTCAGATTTTTGATTAAAAAAAGGACTTTTGAGTAATTTACTGAGTTCCCTTTTTTCTACGCCGCTTAAGCTGTTAAAGAGTGTAAATAGCTTATTTTCTGACATTTATGTTTTTTTTTATTCTTTTACTATCTGATAAATGTACAATTATGTAGTTGTATTCCAGCAATTATTGCAGCAAATTTGTAAAAGAAGTTATCGCGAAGTGAAAACATCCATGGAAGGAATTACGAGACTATCTGAAAACGAGCCAGTATTATTTATTAATTGAATTAAAAATCATAATCCTATGAGGACGAATATTATAACTTTAGGCATTTTCTTACTGCTATCTTTTTGTACTCAGGCCACAGGGCAAGTACAAGTATGGGAGCAACTTTATCCCAATCTTACTACGGGAGGATCTGCTTCCGCCCCAAAAACGGTCGCGGCTACTGACGGTGGCTTTCACGTCTTAATCAGTTCCCAGACGGGCGCTCAAAACTACTTAATGAAAGTTGGCGCGGACGGTGAAACGCAGTCGACTACATCGATCGGGAATGCGACAACTGATGTCGCTATTGACTTATTAGAAACAGCAAATGGCGAGTTAGTCGTTTTATTACTACAAGGAAATATGCAAGCGAATGCGAATGTCAAATTTTTGAGGTTTGATGCAGCTTACAATTTGCTTCATGAGAACATCGTTGGTACCATAGATAACGCGGAACAGCCTCGTGACTTGTTTGAGTTGCCCAACGGAGAATTTTGGATTACAGGCTTAGGCGCAACTTTTCCCGCAAGGTCTTTTTTGGTAAAAGTAAGTGCCGAAGGAACACCTTTAACACCGTTTATTTATACTGGCTTTGATCACTTTCTGACTAGAAATGTCTTCCCCGCAAACACCGGCGGCGCGAAAGTAATCGGTTACGCCAGAATCAACAATACGGGCGATTATAAAATATTACTAAACGAATACAACAGTAACGGAGATTACCTGAGTCAAATCATTTATGAAAATCCAACTGGACAATTGTTGCCTAATCATGCCATTCAAACGAGCGATGGTGGCTTAGTGATCGCTGCTGCTATGAATAATGGAAATACTACGCCAGTGTTGATTAAAACGGATGCTGCGGGGACTGAAATGTGGCGGAAGGAGTACACGGGATTACCTGGATTTTTATATCTCTCCAGCGTCGCAGAAAATATTACAACTTCTGGATATCGCTTACTATACCGAGAGCAAAACCCGACACCTGTACAGCACTTAGGAATCATTAATACGGACGCACAAGGAAACTGGATTTGGAAAAAAGAATATGCTCCTTTGTATTTTAGTGCGGGAGAAAGTATCCTGAATTTACCAGATGGTGGCAGCCTCGTGAGTGGTCATCGAAGTCGACGAGCAAAAGATTTTTATGATTACGATGTTGTTCCTTATTTAGTCCGTACAGATGATTTTGGGAAAAGTTTATCGAGTGGTGTATTTGGAACCGTTGGACAAGATGACGATGGAGATTGTGTGAGTGATGACTTTTCCTTTGTAACAGGTCAGTTAGTCACTGTTTATGAAAATGATTTTGCGGTAGCGTCGACGGAAGTAGATGGGATGGGAGATTTTTTCTTACCGCTGCAAGGAGGAACTTATCAATTGGCAGTAGACTTGCCGAACTTCTTGTGGAGTTCTTGTCAAGATTCGATTGATTTAACCATCGCTGTTTTTGATACCTTGATTGGACCAGACTTCGTGATTGCTTACAATAATGAACCCTTGGATAGTATCTATGGTTATGTCTTTGAAGACTATGATTTAGATTGTGTACGCGATTCTTTTGAAACGCAGGGCTACGAGGGTTGGATTGTGCGACTTGATATGAGCGAAGATGGGAATGGTGTTACCTTCCTAGATACAACGGACGTTAGTGGTTTTTTCTCTTTTAGTAATTTGTTGGGGCTTTCAAATGGGGCAACAGGATTGATTTCTTTTCAAGCGCCAATTGGTACAGGATTAAACTGTGGTACTCCTTGTTGGCAAGAATATGAATTTGGCCCTATTATGGGCAGTAGTTATGAAATCAATAACGGTGTACGTTGTGATACGCTTCCTTTTTGTCCCATCATGTCAACATCAATTGCTACGGATGAATTACGACCTTGTCAAGACGAAGTTTATAAAGTTTATTATTGCAATGTAGGTGGCATCACTGCCGCAAATGCTTACTTGGAAGTAAGCCTTGATTCAGCCTTAATTTTCAATGGCTCCAGTTTGCCCGTCGCCAATCAAAATGGAAATGTATATACTTTTGAATTAGGAGATTTACTTTCCAATGAGTGCGGTACATTTGATATTGATGTTTTCGTTGCTTGTGACGATCCAGTCGGGATGACCTATTGCTCCGAAGTATACGCGTACCCAGATTCTACTTGTGCTGGACCAAGTCCAGATTGGGATATGTCGGAGATTGAATTAAGTGTCGAATGTCAAGAAGATAGTTTGACTTTTCGTATTCAAAATATTGGAACAGGGAACATGGTAGCGCCCTTGGAATATATTGTAATTGAGGATAATGTTTTACTTTACAGCGTACCACAAACTTTCCAGTTAGAAGCCGGACAGACGATGAGTGTGAAGTATCCGGCCAACGGTTCTTTCTACCGAATGCGAGCAGAACAGCCTACGGGATTTCCGGGTTTGAATACTCCGATTAGTTGGATTGAAGGTTGCGGAACGGGTACGCCTAGTTTGGGTTTAATCAATCAATATCCTTTGGGCGATGAAGATCTTTGGCAAGATATCTTTTGCATCGAATCTGTAAATTCTTACGATCCAAATGATAAGAATGGTTTTCCTAGAGGCGTAGGAGAGGCATTTTATATTGAACAAAATGAAGCCTTGGAATACATGATTCGCTTTCAAAATACAGGAACGGCAGATGCCTTGTACGTAGAAATTCGCGATACGATTGCGGTGGAACATTTAAACTTGTTGACTTTTCGGCCTGGTGCGAGTTCGCATGCTTATACTTGGGATATCGAAGGGAACAACGTTGTTGTGTTTAAATTTGAAAATATTAATCTCCCCGCAGAGATGGAAGACGAAGAAGGATCGAAAGGATTCGTTATGATTAAAATGGAGCAGCAACAAGATTTACCCATTGGTACGAAAATCCGTAATAAAGCGGCTATTTATTTTGACAATAATGCACCGATTATTACGAATCAAACTTTACACACGATCGGTGAAGATTATATCTTGTACACTTGGACGAAAGATTTGCCGGAGGAGCAATTGAAAACAGTGAAAATCTTTCCAAATCCCACGCAGCAGGAGATTGTAATCGACGTACAAGACTTGGCGGTGCAAAATAATTTGCGCGTTGAACTCTACGATATTTTAGGTAAATCAGTTTTACAAACTACTTTTGAGCTTCGTCAAGCTATTCGTTTAGAACGCTTAACGAGTGGAACTTACTACCTCAAGATTTACCAAGACCGTAGCTTGATTGGTGTAGGAAAAGTTATTAAACTATAGCTAGATTTTTTTAATAAAATTTGATTAGTATCAAATTAGCGATGTAATAAAAAAGCCTAGAGGAATATTTTCCTTTAGGCTTTTACTTTTTGAACAACTTCTTTTTAAAAAGAAATAAATTAGTGAATTTATTAGGTAAACCTACTTACGGTTTAACCAGTTTAATCAATTTTTGTTGACCATCTACTTGCAAACGAGCGATGCTAACACCCGTTGGTAAATTAAGGCCAGTCAATAAAACGCGGTGTTTGCCTTCGATTTGTCGGCCACTTAAAAGCTGATACAACAATTTTCCTTGTACATCGTAAAGCGCCAAGTTAATTGTACTTACTTTGTCTAACTGAAAATTGATGCTACTATTATCCTGAATGGGATTGGGCGAAACGGAAAGTTGTAATGACTCATCCAACAATTCTTCTCCAACACTTACCGGTGGCTCAAAGCCAATAAAAGCAAGTTGGTTTCCACTGTGTGGAATGGCCAGTGTATCAATAGCTTTCGCGTAGCAAATATCTGCCGGACTTGTTAATCCTGAGATCGTAATTGTTTCGGGCGCATTCGCAAAATCAGCATCGTATTTGCTAATTCGCGTTCCACTAGACCAGTAAGAAATATAATAATTTCCATCATTGTCTTCGTCAATGCCATCGATGTTCCCATATGGTGTCGTCACGAGATCACTAACGGAATTATCACTGAGGTCAACGGCTTGAACCTTAGCGTTATTTCCCCAGTTTACAAAAATGAGTCGGTTATTATCTCCATTATACACAATACCATTAGGAGTTGTTAGGGTATTAGCGACTACGACTTCTGTGCTTGGATTCGCAAAATCAGCTACGTTGACTTTATGGATTCTACGTGCACTAAAATCAGTTACGTATAAGTTTTCATTGCCATCGTTAGTCATTCCATTTAAAAACATAGCTCCCGGGATACTAATACTCATGACTTGCATCTCAGTGGTTAAGTCATAACCAATAACGGAACTTCCTTGAATGACAAAAATAGTATTTCCCAATACTTCCATCCCATAACTAGCCGCACCAGTTCCAAAAAAATCGAGACTGCCATCGCTATTACGTGCAATAATATTAGTGCTATTAGAGACCAAAAAACGGTTTTGAGTTGGATCGTATTCTACACTCTCAATGCTTTGCAACGACTGTGCTTGTATAAAAGATAAGGAAATTAAAAAAAAGAATAAGGAGAGGTACTTCATATGAATTGGTTTTAAAAAATGAAAAAACAACTTCTGTATCATAAAAAGCTCCAATGTAATTCTTTTCGAGTGATTCCGATGAAAAAAATAATGCTATGTTTTTAGACGACAATTTTTTAGGCTGAAAAATAAAATCAATTCGTAAACATTTTTGGAGTTTTTAAACAACTTCTAAAAATGATTATAGTGCTACAACTGGTACTAAATGATTTTTTGCTAGAGCTTTACTGAATTTTCGACTAGCAAGTTGGGGGATTTAGTAAACCTTCTATTCAAGTAGAAGGCCTCACTTTGTTTTTTCTTCTTTCTTTTTTCATGTAAAGATTTGAGTGTTAAAAAAAAACAATATGTACGCTATGGGTAGTTGATTGTAATGAAATATAAAAGTGGTTTGATTTTTGTTTTATGTATTTTGCATTTGTTTTGTTAAAAAAATGTAAAAAAATATTGTTTTATAATTATTTTATTTTACATTTAGGAAATATTGGATAAGAGAATAGCACTTTATCCCAAAATAAATCAACTTTAAACCAAACTCCTAATGGCTAGTGTTCATTAGAGAGCAGAAGAGCGTGTGTCATTTTTAAAATTATTTTTTAAATAAAATAGTATGACATCTAACATTCAATCAAAACGAAAAAAAATATTAAAAGTATTCCCTCTCTTTGTATTTTTCCTAATACTAAGTACGAAATGCACGGGGCAGCTTAGTTGGTGTGACACGCACGATAATACGGTGCAATACAATACTGCTGCATTTGGGATTACTGAAAATGGTCCTTTCTATCTCAGGGTTTATATTCACGTCCTCCGGAAAAGTGATGGAACAGGAGGGCAAAAGCGTATTAATATAAAGCGAGCACTAGCACAATTAGATTCCGCCTTTGCGCCACAAAATATTTATTTCGTTTGGGACTGTAATGTGGATTATATTGATAATTCGACGTTATATAATCAAAGTGACATTTCGGGTGCATTTAGTATCAATAATCATGCGGATGGGATAGATATTTATTTAGGTCCGGAGAAACCTTTTCCGCTCGGTACCGGAAGTGGCTTAGCTAATCAGATCGTTTCTAGCGAGTTTTACGTTACGGGGAATTTTTGGGATGCCCCATATCAAAACTTATCCGAAACCCCAGTTATCGCTCATGAGATGGGACATTGTTTAGGTTTAGTACACACCTTTAATCCGGGAGGGGGACAAAACTATGTAGTAGATCCGAATTGCCAAAATAATGAAATTTTTACGCCATTCGGTGACTTCATTTGTGATACACCAGCAGATCCCAATATGAATTACGATGTCTCCGCCAACACTTGTACTTGGAACGATTCGGAGGTTGACAGCCAAGGGAATCCTTTTGATCCCGATGAGAAAAATATCATGGCTTATAGTCATGTGGATTGTCAAAAATATTTTTCTGCCGGACAAGGACAATTGATGCGTAATTTAATCGCTAGTGAACCGATATTGATGGCTTGCATAATCCCAATCAATTACCAAGACCATGAGTTTACAAGTTCCACCATCATTCCCGCTGGAAATTATTTAGTAGATGGAACCCTAAGCGTAGAGCCGGGAGCAAGTTTGCTCATTAGCCCTGGTGCTACCTTATCTTTTACCGAAAAAGCTAAAATAGTTGTGAAACAAAATGCTAAGCTACGATTAGGGGGAACCCTAACGAGTAATTGTGGCAAGACTTGGAAAGGAGTAGAAGTTTGGTCGGATTCCAGCTATTCACAGTACTTTGATTATACCACGCTACAATACCATCAAGGTAGCTTTTATGGTGCACCAACTGCTTTAATTGAAAACGCAGAAATTGGCGTACGACTGTGGGGACCAACACCTGCGAAGGGAGGAGGAATTATCTACGCCAACGGAATGACTTTTGAGAATAATAAAATAGGTATACAAACGGCGGAATATGAAAATTTTTGGGTGTATCCTTATCCACAATCTTGGCAAGGTAATCCGAGTCCATACGTAGCGAGGCTGACCGAATGCAAGTTTCGTGCAAATGAAAATTATCCGCATAAGGATCGGTTCACGTTCATAGATTTAGTGGGGGTGAACGGTGTAAAGATTACCGGCTGTTCTTTTAAAAGTACTTATTTGCCCCCTATCTACAAATGTGACGATTCCAACCTAGCAGATTTTGGGATAGGAATTTTTGCAAGTAATGCAGGATTCACGGTTGCCGCAAAATGCCTGAAAGCTTCAACTGCGGCGTATTGTGAAGAATATGTTCGCTCCGAATTCTCGGGTTTAGGCTTTGGAATTCACAGTAACGCCATTTCGGTGAATCGACCGTTTACCGTAACGCAAGCAGATTTTGAACGTTGCTACGTCGGCATACACCTCAGGGAAGTAGATGGCGCTACGATTTTGCACAATGAATTTCGCATGGGAAGCTTACCAACCACCGAATGCGTCGAAGAACAAATCGGTCTTTCCTTAACCCGCTTCATTAATGGAATCGTCTGCGAAGAAAATACTTTTCTGGAAGAAGATGACGGAACGGTAAACAGCATTGGAACCAACGCCATACTGACTTGGGAATTTAACAATCAAATTCGCAGAAATCGATTCCACAATTTAGACTATGCACACCTTGCAGGAGGTCGCAATGCAAGTTTTACGGGCGCGGTAGCAGGGTTACACTACACTTGTAATACACATACGGATATTAAAGCGTACGATTTTTTAGTCACAAAAATTCCAGGGTTCTCGCCGAATAATATCCGTAAGGTACAGGGGATGTATAAGTTCTTAGATCAGATTATTGCTGCTGGAAATCATTTTTCCTATACTGGTGCACCTTTAGATAGTGACTTCAGGAATGAAAGTAGCGCAACAATATCAGCCGTTGACTATTTCTACTTTCCAGAAGGTTTAAATGAGGAACCACTAGAATTTTTGAATATTTCGACGATTGAAACCTTTGAAAATACTTGTCCCATAAATTACTGCCCCCCGCCTTGCTTACCTGCCCCCGTATTAAACCCAGAGAACATTGCACAGCAAAAAGAAAAGTTTTACCAACAACAAAATGCCTATTTAGTAGCAAAGACAGCCTACGAAAAAGCTTTAGCAGAAGGGAAGGAAGAAAAACTAAAGCAGCAGCTTTATCAACTGGGCTTTATTTTGCAAGAACGCGATCAAACGGCACAGTTGATCTTGCACGAGCTAATGCACGATACGATTCATTTTAACCGAGATAGTTTACGCGCTTGGTGGCAAAATTTAGATACTTACGCTGCGGATTTAACTTTAGCGGGAGATTATCTTTCCACGGGAGAAGGTACTACCGCCTTAAATATCTTAAATGCTGCGCCTAGTAAATATCAATTAACAGATTCAGAAATAGAAGATCACGCTTCGGCGGTAATGATTTACACGCTACTGAATGAGAAATCTTTATGGGGATTGACAACGACCGATTTACAAACGATTAAAAGTATTGCGGATCCGGGCGAGGGATACGCGGGCGGTCTAGCACGTAGCATCATAGAATTATACAAACTGGATCATTATCCCCCAATCTATCAGCTACCTTCTTCTTCCACTAATCCACTCAAAAAGACGATTGAAAAAGCAAAAAATAGTGGCTTCAAAGTTTTTCCTAATCCTGCCCGCGATGAAGTTAACTTTACGTGGGAAAAATCTTCCGGTGAAGCGCATTTGAAAATATATAATAACATTGCTGAATTAATTTGGGAAGGAAAAACTCCTGCCAGCAGTAAGCAAATCGAGTTAGATATTAGTCACTTTCCTACCGGAATATACTTTTATCAATTAAGTTTTGAAAACAATAACAATCCATATGCTGGAAAATTAACCGTAATTCGCTAACTTTAAAACGAGTATCCTAGCTGACATCCTAAGTAAGCAATAAATATTGTTGGTCGCAGCTATACGATAGCTAACAAATTAAACAAAATGAAAAAGATAATACTTTATTTGCTATGCTTCGTCCTGAGTGAGAGCATCGCTCAGAACTCGGGATTTAATCAAGCTTACGAAATGGAAGTGGTGGGGGCTAGTTTTCATAATTTAATCTTGCAAGGCGATACTATCGTTTTGGCGGGTACCGCAAAAGTAGATAGCCTCAACCAGTGGGGCTTATTATTTGCACAATTCGATACGCTAGGAAATGTACTCAATCATCGGGTATATGCAGATACGAGTGGCGACCACTATGTGTTTGAGCGAAATTATGGAATC
>CALFBG010000325.1 GCA_937951685.1 uncultured Saprospiraceae bacterium
ATAAAAATCCAAGGTACTGATCCACGCTCGATGTTCCTGATGAAAGGAGTTGTTGCGATTAATTGGTTCCATAAGTTTTTTATTAAAAATAGTAATAGTGATGCATATAAGAGATGATAAGGATTAGTAAGGATAATGATAATCATCACTTTACGACTAAATAGTCCTTTCTTTTGACGATTACTGCGTTAAAAAAGGAACCATAGCCCTGCTAGGCGCAATTTTTTTGCCTTGTTCTCGCCTAAAAATAAATCCTTCAAAATAGAACCTTACTTAGTACACCGTGTACTAAACTTGGACGCATTTAAAATGATTTTAATATATTTGAGGCAAAACCGAACTAATTCTTTTGAATTTGCGTAAAAATAAGCAGTTCCAGTTCGTTCACATTAGGCGCAAGTCTACTGCTGCGAACGACATCATACCACTTCTTAATACTTGCCTATGATAAGCTTAGTCATTCCCATTTTTAACGAAGAGTTGTTGATCGACGAGTTGTACAAGCGCACGATGGCTGCGATGCAAGCAATTACGGATGATTTCGAAATCATTTGCGTGGACGATGGTAGTAGCGATACGAGCTTATCGCAAATGGTGGCTTACCACCAAAGAGATCCTCGTTTCAAGGTATTGGAGTTGTCTCGTAACTTTGGGCATCAAGCGGCTTTATTGGCAGGGATGAATTTTGCGCAAGGAGATTTTATTGGTGTCATGGATGGAGATTTACAAGATCCTCCTGAAGTTTTTGCCCGGTTTTATGCAAAATTACTGGAAGGCTACGATGTGGTGTACGCCGTCAGGAAAAAACGTAAAGAAGGCATTCTCAAAAAAACTTCTTACTGGCTTTATTACCGTATTTTGGTGAAAATTTCTAATATGGATTTGCCACTCGATAGTGGTGATTTTTCGATGATTCGTCGGCAAGTGTTGCAAGAAATGTTACGAATGCCAGAGCAGAGCCTTTATCTCAGAGGGCTGCGACACTGGGTAGGTTTTAAGCAAGCGGGAGTGGAATACGAACGGGCGGATCGCCTCGCAGGAGAGCCCAAGTACGATTTCAAAAAACTAATGAAACTTGCGTACGACGGTATTTTTAGTTTTAGTAGCTTTCCGATTAAGTTTATGGGACGAATTGGTCTCCTCGCAATCGGTACAAGTATTACTTACGCCTTTTATTTATTGGCTAAAAAAATTATTTGGGGCGAAGTACCCGAAGGATTTACCACTCTGATTTTAGCAATTTTCTTTTTTGGCGGTGTACAATTAGTTTCGATTCGGATTATTGGAGAATATATCAATCGGATTTATGATGAATCAAGAGGAAGACCGCTTTTTATTGTCAAGAATGCTTTTTTAGCTTCACAAGCAACGGACTCCGCTAAATCAGAGTAAGTTTAATCAAATCAAGAACCATTCAAAATGGGGCAGCATGGATAAAAATTATTACAAGGAATATTACGGCTTAGAACGGAAACACTGGTGGTTTGTCGCACGTGGCGAAATCTTAATGGATCACTTACGTGCCGTGATGAAAGCACGCAGTACTATTCGAATCCTCAACATCGGTGCGGCTACGGGCAGATCGTCCGAATTGCTAGAGACAATCGGCAAAGTGATTTCAATTGAATACGATCAAGCTTGCTACGAATTTACCAAAGAAAAACTCAATATTGAATTGATTAATGCGTCTATTCTAGATTTACCTTTTGAGGAAGATGCTTTTGATTTAGTTTGTGCCTTCGATGTCATCGAACACGTAGAAGATGATGAACTTGCGGTGTCGGAGATGAAAAGAGTTTGTAAAAAGGGAGGAATTATTTGTGTGACCGTTCCCGCATTTATGTTCCTTTGGAGCGCTCACGACGAAGTCAATCACCATTATCGCCGCTACACCAAAAAACAATTGAAGCAATTATTTGAGCAAGATAGCCAGATGGTTTTTCATTCTTATTTTAATTTTTGGCTCTTTTTCCCAATTGCTTTTTTCCGATTGCTAACTAGTAAATTCAGTAAGCAAAGCGAGCATCGGGAAGATGCCGGCTCTGATTTTTTTGTGATGAATAACGGCTTAGTTGATAAAATACTCTACCAGATTTTTCGATCAGAACGCTTTTTTATTCGTAATCGCATCGCTTTACCCGTTGGTGTATCCCTAATTTCTACTTGGAAAAAGTAAATCATTTAAGAGAAAAAAGCATTTAGTGACTTATTTGTTATGATTTAGTATGTTTTTTAAATAAATGAAAACCAAATAAGTATATATTTTTTATATTATGAATATGTAGTTTTACCGCTCCGTTCAATTCTTCTCAAACGATCCGAGTGCCATGCCAAAGTGGTCTATTTGTTTCCTATCAGACAAAAAAGCTTCCCGAAAAATTAAAAAACTTTAGAATTAATTTTTTTTAATAGAAAGAATTTATTTACTTTACATTAGGCGTAAATGAAAAAACACCGAATTAAAATTTGATTCAACCCCAATTAATCAATATAATATTGTATTCGTGTTTTAGATGGAAGTGATTCCATTTGTCGGGGAGTGAGTAATAAATGAGTATTAGTATGCTTCTCAAATTTTAATGCTTTCCCGATTCCGAGCATCAGATTTCAAATTAAAATTTCATTTACTATTTATTATAGCTGGAAAAATTGTTTGGTCAATCTTTCCACAGTATAACTATGCCAATTAGAAAAGCTATTGGGTTTAGCCCAAAGCATTAAAAATATTGTGATGGTAATAATTAAGTTATATTTTTCTGTATAGTGCTTCACGGTGAAAAATCAATCAAGTAGCCATTTAGCAGTATTTAAGAAAGTATTTAAGAAAAACTTGTCTTACCATTCCAGCTTTTAAAACAAATGATACTTAAGAAAATAAAAATTTGCTAGTGAACGAGCAAATCAATTTTTTAACCGAGTAATTTAGCAAATGTGTACGATCCCTATTCGGACGATTTGCGGAGTTGCTTTCGATACGCAAAAAACTGGACTTAGCCTAAGAGATCATAAAACTGGATCTCCGTTCCGTTGATCAATCCCCCAACTTTGCAAAGTAGCATTCGCTATGGGATACTCGACCCTACGGATTCCCGATCTGTTATCCCTAAATGCGTGCAGCCGAATCTAGAATGCAGAGAAAGTATAACACAAAAATAAGAAAAATAGTGTTGAGTGAATTAGCTCAACATATGGGTAGCCTTAACTCTTGGTCTATCATGCTAGTCTCCTTGAGGAGACGATTACAAAAAATAAATTTGACATTATTCCAAATGTCGAATCTCAGATTTTACCTATTTTATTTTTTATTACCAAAATATAGCTGCAACCGCGTGTAGCCATACGCAGGGGCAAAGTATATTTTAATGCTTACCTTTTTTAAGGTAAACGAATCTTAACGGAATAATTTTTTAACCAAAAAAATGAATACATGAAAAATTTTACAAATCTAATCTTACTTATTTTACTAGTGCAAGTTTCAGCTTTGGCACAAGTGCAGGTGGGAGATGGCACTGATGAAAATCAGGCAATTCCCATTGAGCCTTACTATGGCTATTCTTACACGCAGTCTATTTATCTACAATCTGAAATTAATTCAGCAGGTACGATCACAGGACTCCAATATTTTTATAGTGGTTTTTCAAATTTAGATGATAGTGATGATAATATAGAAATTTGGATTGGACACACGACTAAAAGTGCTTTCGCGAGTACTTCTGATTGGGAACCAATAGCTGGAATGACCTTAGTCTTCTCTGGAAGTCTCCCCGCACCGACCACACCAGGCGTAGATGAATGGTTGTCGATTACTTTGGATGCACCATTTACTTACAACAATATGGACAATCTGGTAGTTGCAGTAGATGCTAGCGAACCAAACTATGATAGCTCAAGTGACGATTTTCACTGTACTTCGGTAGGCGCAAACCGGTCAATGTATTACCGTAATGATAGTACCGATCCCGATCCCGCCTCACCACCAACAGGAGTTAGAATTAGCTACATCGCAAACATTATTTTCGATGGCTTACCGATTCCTTTTAACTGTGCAAGTGTAGAGGCACCTGCAGATGCTTCTACGATTTCTTATGCTTGTGGAGGAGATGTTACCTTGGAGTGGAGTTCTACGGGACTAGCACCAGATGATTTTGATGTTTTCTTTGGAACTACTTCCGGAAGTTTAACGCTCGAAACGAATACGACTGCAACCAGCTACACTAAGTCCGGTTTAGCAGAAAATACAACTTATTACTGGATGGCTGTTCCTAAATTGGCAGGTGTATCCGCTACGGGTTGTCAAGAGTGGTCTTTCACTACAGGAGCAAGTGCAGATGCGGGGACTGGAGATATGACCTATACTTTCTTGAATTCTACCGCTACAGGAGGACCTAGCTACAGTTGGATTGATCCCGTAGCAAACGGTCATACTGAAATTACGTCAATGACTAGTGGAACGGATGATGACGGTTACTTCACCGTATCAGATATGGGAATTACCTTCAACTATAAAGGTGGTGATGGCTACACCGAATGTCATATTGGTACGAATGGTTACGTTTCCTTTGAAGCGGGCTATACGGTTACAGGAGGTTCTGTGAGCATTCCAAGTTCAAGTTCGCCTAATAACATGATTGCTGGAGCGATGATGGATTTAGATGATCGCACGGATGGACGAATTTTTTACGCTACCGTTGGAAATACTTTTGTCATCACTTGGTCGAAATATTATGATTATAATGATGATACAGAATGGTTAAGTTTCCAAATCATTTTGGAAGGAGATGCTGATGGCGGTTTTACGATTCAATATAACGAAGCAGAATCAAGTGCTTCTATTCCTGATTTCTTGGGAGATGCGGTTATTGGAGCTGAGTTTAGTACCACAGAAGGAGTATTATACCGAGAGAATGGTAATTTAGGACCTATTTTCTGTTCTCCACTAGCAGTTGGTTTCAGCCATGCGAATGTATTACTTCCGATTGAGATGTCTCTTTTCGAAGGATTTGCAATGGAACGATCCAATATGTTGAAGTGGGAAACTGCTTCTGAGAAAAATACAGAAATGCACATCATTGAGCGTTCTGCGGATGGTCGTACGGGCTGGAAAATGATTGCTAATGTACCAGCAGCAGGTTGGTCAATCGAAACGCAAACTTACCAAGTAGAAGATGTCAATCCACTAGGAATGGGATACTACCGAGTTCGATCGGTTGATTTCGACGCGAGTGAGATGATTTCTGACGTTATTGCGATTGAGCGAGCGGGTAGTGGTTTTGGTCTTGTAAATGTTTTTCCAGTACCAACTAATAATAGATTGACGGTACAATTCGAAGCGACACAAGCAGAACGAGTTGCGATTATTGTAACGGATGTCGTTGGAAAAGTCGTTTCTAGCGAAAGTTATGAAGCGGTCAAAGGCATCAATACGCGACAAATGGATATTAACGCCTTAGCGAATGGTATTTACTTCTTAACCATTGATAATGGGGTAGAAAAAGTAACCGATAGAATTATTAAGAACTAAGTAGCTTGTATGCTTAGTGCATTGTGTACTTAGTAGCTAATATTTCAATTTGATCCTAATAGCAATGGAGTTCAACGTGTGTTGGATTCCATTGCTGTTTTGGGGATCACCAACTGTTTTGCGTGAATTGAATGCTGAGTAAAGCGTGGCAAAGCATAGGTTAAAACAAGGGTTAAAACAAGTTCAAAAATAAAAAAGGAATTTAGCCATGGCTAAATTCCTTTTTATGAATGAAGAATTAGGGGAAGTACGAAAAAGAATCTACCCACCCGTTTCTTGACGTAAAACTTTAATTTGGCTTTCCCACAATAATGTTTGATCTGGAATCTCATCCTGATCACAATAATCAATGATTTCTAGAATCGTTTCACCGGTGACGGGAGACCGAGAAAATAAAAATTCAAGGTATTCTTCTTCGTCGTCGGCGTCTTCCCATTTAAAACGAATGCGTTCTTCTTCGATGTCATCAATGAGCGTAGCCACTTCTTCCGATCCTTCCCAAACAAAGGTAAAGGTATCGTCCTGAATGTCTACTTCATCGCAAAACCAACGAATTAAGCAAGAAGGCGTCGTTAAAAATTTGTACAAAATAGTAGGAGAAGCTCTAAAGAGGAACTCCAGTTTGATCTGTACTCTTTGCATGTACAAGAGTTTAGTGATTTTGGAAAAGCTTGAATATGGTAATTTCTAATATACCTTTAGGCACTTTCGAAAGTATTTGATAATCAAGAATTTAAATAGTTGAAATCGAGTACTATCGTTTCAATTACCTGCAATAAAAAATAAAAAAATGATTTTTCCAAATAATTGAACTTATTTTCTGAAAATTGCATTTTATATATAGTTACCGCTCACTTTAAACTTGAATTATACTCGAATTACCTAGAAATTACGGCTAATTTAAACTAGCTATTGACTCTAAGTTATAATTAAGTTAATTTTGTACTTGTGTTTAACTGTAAAAAGTATCCTTCTTAGACAATATCTATACCAGTTTTTAAGAACCATAAGCAACTACTAGTTAATCACGTCAGACATTTTAGAAAACTATGAACAAAAGTTCCCAATCCAGCCGATTGAGCATTTTTGCTTATTTTAATCCCATCACAGATCTAATGAGACATCCCGAAAAATCGACTTTCAGTCAAGAGTAACCGTATTCCACTATTGTAAACTTTTAAATTAATTACTTGCATGAGACAACTTAAGATCACGAAGTCTATCACAAACAGAGAAAGTCAGTCGCTAGAAAAGTACCTACAGGAAATTGGAAAAGTAGATCTATTAACACCAGAAGAAGAAGTTGACTTAGCCAAAAGAATTAAACAAGGCGATCAAATTGCACTAGAAAAATTGACCAAAGCTAATTTACGTTTCGTCGTATCTGTCGCGAAACAGTATCAAAATCAGGGTCTATCTCTAAGTGATTTAATCAACGAAGGAAATTTGGGGCTAATCAAAGCAGCACAAAGATTTGATGAAACTAGAGGATTTAAGTTTATCTCCTACGCTGTTTGGTGGATTCGTCAATCCATTCTTCAAGCTTTAGCAGAACAATCAAGAATTGTTCGATTACCTTTAAACAAAGTTGGATCCCTCAATAAAATAAATAAAGCCTTTTCAGAATTAGAGCAAGAATACGAAAGAGAGCCTTCTTCCGAAGAATTAGCTGAATTATTAGAGATCCCTACCGATGAGGTAGAAACTACCCTCGGCGTTGCCGCTCGTCACGTGTCCATGGACGCTCCTTTCGTAGAAGGAGAAGATAATTCTTTACTCGATGTACTAGAAAATGGAACTACTCCGGGTACCGACCAGTCTTTAGAATATAATGAATCATTAAGTCGCGAAATCAACCGCTCTTTGAGCACTTTGACCGATCGACAATGCGATGTCATTAAATTGTACTTCGGTATTGGTGTAGAACATCCTATGTCCCTAGAAGATATCGGAGAAAAATTCGGTTTAACCCGAGAACGTGTTCGACAAATTAAAGACAAAGCCATTAATAAATTACGAAATACCTCTAGAAGTAAACTGTTGAAAAACTATCTAGGAGCCTAAATAAAATTTACATAATCTAAGATCTTAGCCTCACGGCTGCTAAAAAGCATTCTGATTTTTTCAGGATGCTTTTTTGGTTGGGGGAGTGTGAAGATCGACAAATTTAGTTTTGCGCATCACCCAATCTTCCCGAAAAGAGAAACTCCAGTCGAAAGTATTTACAAATATTTACAAAAAAGCGACCGAAGGATAATATTTTTTTAATACCAAAAAATAAGAACAAACTCCATGAGGATTTGTTTCCTAAAGGCTTGAGTATTAGGACTAAACTCAGCTAAAAAGATCGCACAATTCCTACGCTTTCATTCCCTCAAAGGCTTAGTTTTTTATTTAATTTTAATTGTTGAGGCAGCATTTTTAACTTAAAAACAGATATACTTGTAGTAAGAACTTTACGTAAAAGTGAGATTTATCGTAAACCTTTGCTCGTTGCCGTCAATAAGTAGGGCAGGCTTAACTAAGCTTCAGCAAGATCAAATACCTACTTCAACCAACCATTTATTACTTGCCAATTTAAGCAAATTGAACTAGCTGCTCATTGCCGTTAGCATCACTGACTATTAATCGAACACGTCGATTGAGGAATGAACAAGGCCTGTCATTCATCATCGATCAGTTGGATTGTGATTTAGCTTATGAGCGCCTATATTTTTATTAAAACGTTAAACTAAAACAAGATGAAAAACACCTTAAAATTCCTTTTAATTGCCAGTTTATGTGCTATATTTTTCACGACGTGTCGGAAGGATGAACCATTAGAAAGTACTAGCGGAAATCAGATCAATATTCCTCAAAAAAATGTAACAGCATCCATCAACGGTCTGATCATAGACGAAAGTGGTGCAGCCATCGAAGAAGTATCAGTTACATTAAACAATGAAACCGTCAGCACCGACCGCAATGGAGTATTTAGTTTTAGAAATAAAACCTTGAATAGTTTGGGCGCTGTTCTGCAAATCGAAAAAGCTGGCTTCTTTACCGTTCAAAAATTATTGGTGACAAACGCTGATCAAAAAGCTTATCTCAAAGTGATGTTGATGAAACGCTCTTTGACCACCAGTTTTAGCGCAACACAGGGGGCAGATATTACCACGACGGATGGCGCTAAAGTAAATATTCCTGCCAATGCGATCCAGACGGATGATGGTGCGACTTATACTGGAACGGTTAAGGCCTATGTCAAATGGTTAGATCCAAGTGATCGCAGCGTAACGCTACAAATGCCAGGTGATCTGCGAGCGATTAATGAACAAGACGAATTTGTTCAATTGGCAACCTACGGTATGATCGGAGTAGAATTAGTGGGAGCTTCAGGAGAACCCTTACAACTCAATGGAACTCAAAAGGCAACAATTGAATTGCCTATTCCTAGCGATTTATTAGGAAGTGCTCCAACTACGATTCCGCTTTGGCATATGGATGATAAGACAGGATATTGGGTCGAAGAGGGGAGTGCGAGTATACAAGGAAATGCTTACGTTGGAGAAGTTGGACACTTTTCTTTTTGGAATTGTGATGCTCCATTCGAACTAGTAAATATTGAAGGAAAAGTCGTTAGCGAAGGTTCCGGTTTAGGAATGCCTAATCAATTAGTGGTGATTAAAGTTGTTTCAAGTGGTATTACGAGAGGAGGATACACCGATGCAGAAGGGAATTTTTCTGGAGCAGTACCAAAAAATGAGCTACTCGAATTTTCGGTAGGAAGTTATGTTTGTGGGTTTATTAATACTTATAACATTACTGTTGGTCCTTTTGATGCTGATCCTAATGTTACGATTTTGCTTAGCCTAGCGGAGGAAGAAATAAACAATATCCACTTCGAAGGAACGCTAGTCAAATGTGATGGCACTCCTTTGGTTTATGGTTACGTCAAAGTGCAGCATAGTAGCAATTGGGGACAAACAATTGAGGTAGATGAGAATGGTGCTTTTAGTGGTGATCTTGTTTTTTGTAGTAATTCAGGTACAACTGGGGATTTAACAATTCAAGGGATTGATTTTGATACGTATTACGAAAGCGAAATCATGGAGTTTCCAATAACTGCCGGAAACAATGAAATAGATGCAGGCGCTATTGAGGTTTGCGTTGAACCAATTGACGAGGATTTCTATTATCAAATTGACGGAGGGAATGTGATTACGCCTTTCTTTCCATATGCTATTTTACTACCGATTACCAATCCTAATACCTTGACCTTGGCTATTTACGGTTCGCTAGGAGTAGCGATAGGAACGTCTACTATTTTTATAGATAATCCGGTACTCGGAGAGAACAATCCAAGTTCGATTAATCTAATTATTAGTAATCCATTGACCGGAACAACTTGTGGACCTTGTAATAATTTAGTAGTAAACCTCACCGAAATCGGTGAAGTTGGTGAATTAGTGAAAGGAACCTTCTCAGGAACCGTTGATGATGATGGTGTTGACGTTACGGTAACGGGTGGATTTGAAGTTATGCGGGATAACTAAACTAAAAGTATATAAATTTCTATATCTAAGGTTGATCAAGTGCTCAAATAGCTTGATCAACCTTTTTTATAAAAAAATTAACCTACGCAACGTTTTTTCAACTCAGCGGGTATTACCAATAGCAGACACATAGTTTAGTACAAAAAATGATTGATTGCGCTACTGATCGTTATTGTTTAAACAAAAAATATCGTCTCTAAAAAATTATTTTAACCTCGACAAGGTTTCGCAGGAGCATTTATCTTCCGCCATTCCCGTCGCAAAAAAAATGAAGACAAATGAAATCTTTATTCAGAATTAGTATCTTTTTATTAGTCTGTTCCCTCGTTATTACGGCTTGCCGTAAAGATGAAGAGTTGGTCGTCTCCAAAAAACAAGTCGTTACGCCAGAAATAA
>CALFBG010000326.1 GCA_937951685.1 uncultured Saprospiraceae bacterium
AACATAAAACGCAACAAAAGAGCTGTTGGTGGCTATAGCAAAGGAGTTCACCTCTTACCATTCCGAACAGAGAAGTTAAGCCCTTTTGCGCTGATGGTACTGCCTTACCAGGTGGGAGAGTAGGTCGCCGCCAACCTAAAACAACTAACCAGAATCACATACCGTGGTTCTGGTTTTTTTTTGGCCGGTTTTAAGTAATATTCTACCTTCTTCTGATATTCCAACGATCCTTTTTCTTCTTTGCTTGCGTAAATAAACGTAACTTTGCCACTCTTAAAGGCAAAATATGGACAAGAAAAAAGCACTTTCTCTAAGATTAGAATTGTTGTGGTGGCTCGTGACGGCAATCATCGTATTTGTAGTCATTTATCCAATTCTGAGTAAGATTGAAAACTATCCTTTTTTGGTGATAAATACCATATTTATCATTATTTTTATTACATTAACGCGGTATATGTTTCTATTAAAACATACCTTTATTGCGCATAATGAAAAAATAAAAGTAGTACTCATCGTGCTATGTCTGCCCATTATTTTCTATTTGATTAGTCAATTATATAATTTTCAAATTTTTCTTGACGAGGAAGGAATTACTAACCTAATTGGAAAAACGAATATCACGGTATACGATGAACAATTGTTAAAGTTTGTTAGGAGTGAAATGTTACTTTTTGGAGTGGGAAGTATTATTGCAACGTTCCTCTTCCCTTTTAGAATGGTTTTATCTATTTGGAGAGTCCGTAATCGAGGAACCATTTAGCACGATAAGCACTAAAAGCGTTGAATATTGCCTCTTTTTTACCATAGGAATCAATTTATTAATTAAATAAAATAGCATGTCAGCTGTAACTGAATTTAACGATTATCGAAAAGCAATGAACGAAAAAATCCTCGGAGCGGATAATAAAGTATTAAAGCGTTTTTTTAATCTAGATACAAATGCCTATCAGGATGGTGCTTTACCGAGTAAAACCAAAGAATTACTTGGTTTAGTGGCTTCGATGGTTTTGCGTTGCGATGATTGTATCCGTTATCATTTGGGAACTTGCTACGAGATGGGAATTACAAAAGAAGAAGTATTTGAAGTATATGCTATCGCCAATTTAGTAGGTGGTTCTATCTGCATTCCTCATACCCGAAGAGCCGTAGAATATTGGGAAGCATTAGAAGCAGCCGCGGCGAAATAAAGAAGCCCCTTACCTAAAATTGAGAAAACTTATAACATCTATGTGGAATATTGTATTCCTCAACCTCTAAATCATCGATCATTATGAAATCGTATTTGGCAGAATTAAATGAGATACAACGATTAGCCGTTACTACTACGGAAGGTCCCGTTTTGGTTATCGCTGGTCCCGGCTCGGGAAAAACGAGAGTATTGACTTATAGAATTGCACACTTGATCGAAGAGGGGAATGCACCTTGGGAAATTTTAGCGCTGACTTTTACCAATAAGGCAGCCAGAGAAATGAAAGAACGGATCTCTAAAGTAGTGGGAGATAAAGCCAACCAAGTATGGGCAGGAACATTTCACTCTATCTTTGCCAGAATCTTACGGGTAGAAGCAGAGAAAATTGGCTACCCTTCAAGTTTTACGATCTATGATTCAGAAGATTCTAAAAGCGTAATTAATGGAATCATTAAAGAAATGAACTTAGATCCTGCAAATTACAACAATAACGCGATTCGTTCCCGAATCTCTTCTGCTAAAAGTAATGTTATTCCACCAGCGGCTTACGTCAATAACAAGGAGCTCATGGAGCAAGACAGAATGAGTAAACGGCCACATCTCCATACGATTTACAAAAAATACATGGCGCGCTGCAAACGAGCTGGAGCAATGGATTTTGATGATCTTTTGTATCAATTGCTACGCCTATTTATGGAGAATAAAGATGGGGTTTTACAAAAGTATCAAGCCCGGTTTAAATATGTAATGGTGGATGAGTTTCAGGATACCAATTATCTGCAATATCTTATTGTTAAAAAATTAGTTGAATATCCCAATAGTCCCAAAAATATCTGTGTCGTAGGAGATGATGCACAAAGTATCTATGCTTTCCGTGGAGCAACAATTGATAATATCCTAGATTTTGAGAAGGATTACGATAATTTGCAAACCTTCAAATTGGAGCAAAATTACCGCTCTACGGAACATATCGTACAAGCAGCCAATGAACTCATTGCCTTTAACCGAAAACAAATTCCGAAAGAAATTTGGTCAGACAAGGGAACTGGACACAAGATTAAATTGATCAAAGCGCTAACCGATACGGAAGAGGGAAAGCGCGTCGCAGATACGATCGTCGAACAAAAAAATAGATACCATCTGAGTAATAAGGATATTGGCATCTTATATCGAACAAATGCTCAGTCTAGGGTTTTTGAGGAATATCTCAGAAGATACAATATTACTTATAAAGTCTATGGCGGTTTATCTTTTTACCAAAGAAAAGAAGTTAAAGATCTTATCGCTTATTTACGACTCGTTGTAAATGCCGCCGACGAAGAGGCTTTAAAAAGAGTATTGAACTATCCACGAAGAGGAATTGGAAAAACTACGGTGGATAAAATTAAAGCCTTGGCAGATCAACAAGATAAATCCATGTGGGAGTGTTTGCCTTACGTACAAGCAAGTGGGAAAGCAAAAAATTCCATAGCAGGATTTGTAACCTTGATTAAAAACTTTAAACGACGTGCAAAAGAAGAAGATGCCTACCAAGTCGCCAGTCAAGTTTTTAAGCAGTCAGGGATTCTTGACCTGCTGAAAAAAGATGTGAGCATCGAAGGAATGGGCCGCCAAGAAAACGTCAATGCTTTATTGGATGGAATTAAAGACTTCGTAGAAAATGATGAAGTAACCGAAACAACAAGTGGTTTGTTAGCAGATAAATCATTGGCAAGCTACCTGCAAAATATTGCGCTGCTAACGGACTTTGATAAAGGAGAAGAAAATAATGATTACGTTACCCTGATGTCAGTACACTCCGCCAAAGGACTGGAATATAAATCTGTATTTGTAGTCGGTTTGGAAGAGAAGCTTTTCCCTTCTTTCATGTCAATGGATACGCAGGAAGGACTCGACGAAGAGCGCCGCTTATTTTACGTTGCGGTAACGCGAGCAGAATTGTATTTGACGCTTTCTTATGCTAATAGTCGTTACAAGTTTGGGCAGATGAAGTACAATGAACCGAGTCGATTTCTTGATGAAATCTCACCCAATCACCTGGAGAGTTCTAGCGCCATGGGTTTGCACCGTAAAAATAAAGAAGAAGCGGTCACTAGGGCAAAAATTATGGGGAATTTTTCTCGTTCTAGAAAAACAACGACTACCTTACTCGCAGATCCTAAAACTTTTAAACCAAGCCCGAGTAGTGACGTTAAAGTGGGAATGAAGGTGCTACACCTTAAATTCGGAGAAGGAGAAGTATTAAGCATTGAGGGCGCAGCAGCCAGTAAAGTTGCAACGATCAACTTTAAAGCGGTTGAAAACCCAAAACGGAAAATTATGTTGAGATTTGCCAAATTACAAATATTGAGTTAGTGTAGTGATTCGTATATCAGTTTTCTTATTTCATTTTTAATCCTTTTTTATGCTGCAGCAAAAACATGCGGACTGGCTTAAAGCAGAAGCGTATCGTTTAGGGTTCAGCTTCGTGGGCATTTCCAAGGCGGAAAAAATGGAGGAGGAAGCCCGCCAGCTAGAAAACTGGCTCAACCAAGGAATGCACGGGAAAATGCATTACATGGAAAATCATTTTGACAAACGTATTGATCCTACCAAATTAGTCGACGGTGCAAAATCAGTAGTTACTTTACTCTATAATTATCATAATCCTAGTACCCCGCAAGATCCTACCGCGCCAAGGATTTCGCAATACGCTTATGGTCAAGACTATCACCACGTGCTCAAAGCAAAACTCAAAACGCTGCTAGAAAAAATTCAAACGGAAATTGGCGCAGTATACGGTCGTTGTTTCGTTGATTCGGCGCCGGTGTTAGAGCGAGATTGGGCCAAGCGGAGTGGAACGGGCTGGATTGGTAAAAATAGCTTGCTCATTAACCCTAAAGCAGGCTCTTACTTTTTTCTTGCCGAATTAATCATCGATTTAGAATTAGCACCGGATGGACCAATGAAAGATTATTGTGGGACTTGTACGCGTTGCATTGACGCTTGTCCTACGGATGCGATCGCAGAAAAGGGCTACGTAGTGGACGGTAGTAAATGCATTTCTTATTTTACAATTGAATTAAAAGAAGCGATTCCGACGGAAGTCAAAGGGAAGTTTGAAAATTGGGCTTTTGGTTGTGATATCTGCCAAGAAGTTTGCCCGTGGAATCGGTTTGCTAAAAAGCACCAAGAACCTGCTTTTGAACCACATCCAGCGCTACTGACTTTAACAAAATCGGATTGGGAGGAAATAACGGAAGAACTCTTTCGCAGTCTATTTCGAAAGTCAGCCGTTAAGCGCACAAAGTATAAAGGGCTACAACGAAATATTGATTTTTTACGGCTCTAAAAACGGCTTAGCCACCGTACCGTAGATCGATAAAACAACCTTTAATTTTAATCAAATACGGGAAAAACATTTGCTTCCAACCAAAAGCGAGCAATAGCGGATAAGGTTCGATTGTAGTCATTGTAATTGATCGGCTTTCTCACATAAGCATTTGCGCCAAAGTCATAACAAGACCTGACGTCAATCTCTTGATCAGAACTACTAAAAACAACGACGGGAAGTTTCTTTAATTCATTGTCCTTATAAAAAAACTTCAAAACTTCTAAACCGCTCATCCTAGGCATATTCAAGTCCAGCAAAATAATACCAATATCCTGAAAAGAATTTCCTTTGAGGTAATTAATAAGTTCTTGCCCATCTGCAAGATGAATATGTTCGGAAAGAATATTCAACTCTTCTAAAGCTACTTTGGTTAATGCAACGTCCGCCGCATTATCTTCCACATGTAGTATTTTCTTATTATGGTGCATACGAATAATTAGATTAAGAACAGTTCATTCCCATTTGTATACTAGAAAAGTTACATATAGTTGTGTTTAAAGGTAGTTTTTTGTAAAAAAAAGAAGAATAAAATAAAAAAAAACTCAATTTTGACTGTAAAGCTCCTGAATCAAGGCTTTTCTTCAATATTAGAGTCTTTGACAATATAGAGGGGACGATTGCGGACATTTTGATTAACGCGGCTTAGATATTCTCCAATTATTCCAATCGCAATCATTTGTACACCACCAATAAATAATACACTGATCATTAGGGAAGCCCAACCGGAAACAGTAGCAGCTTTTAAAACCAATCGAGAATACAAGGTAAAAAGCATGACTAAAAAGGCAATGATGGAGGTAAAGAATCCAAAATAACTAACCACCTTTAGCGGAAAGTTGGAAAATCCCGTTACGGCATCCCAAGCTAAACCTAACATTTTACTAAACGTATAGCCCGTATCTCCCGCATTGCGATGTTGCCGTTCGTAGCTCACAAAACTTTGCTTGAAGCCAATCCACGCAATTTGTCCACGCAAGTATTTATTTTGCTCTGGCATTTGTCGCAAAATTTTCACCACTTTATGGTCAATGATTCTGAAATCTCCAGTATCTAAAGGAATATCAATGGGAGTGATCGAGGAGAGCAAACGATAGAACAAATGCGCCGTCCAACGCTTAGCGGCACTTTCTCCTTTGCGTTTTTTGCGTTTAGCGTAAACAACCTCGTAGCCTTCTTGCATTTTTTGGTATAAATCCACAATCAATTCGGGTGGATCTTGTAAGTCGGCGTCAATAATGACAACAGCTTTACCAAGCGCTTCATCTAAGCCCGCCATCACAGCAATTTGATGACCAAAATTACGACTCAGGTCAATATATTTGATACTCGTATCCGTACTGGCTAAGGTTTTGATCATGGGAAGGGAACTGTCCGTACTCCCATCATTGATGAAAATGAGTTCAAAGGACAAGCTCATTTGCTGCATAACTACCCGGAGCCTTTGCGTTAAAGGCAAGATGTTAGCTGCTTCGTTGTAAATAGGAATCACGACAGAAATGTCCATAATCCTGAATTAAATTAATTTAAACGGTACGGTCTATATTTATACTTAGGCGAAACCAATTCACAAATAAGTCCCTTTTCGTCCAAAGATAGAGGATTTAGGTAGAATAGCTTTATTATTAAGCGAATTAGTATGCTATATTTGTCGAGTAAAGTTTAAGATAGTTTTCAAACGACTTCAAAGTTTAACGGAACCATGAAAATAATAATAAATCACTTTTCTTTCCTCTGCCTTGTACTCCTATTAGCTGCTTGTGGTGGAGAGGATAAAACGAATACGCCCACAACTGCTGCCAAATCCCCCACCAAGGAAACGCCCACCCAACCCAAAAATCAAACGGCTGTTCAAAGTATTTTATTTTTTGGGAATAGCCTGACGGCAGCTTATAATTTGGATATCGATGATGGCTTCGTAAGTATCATACAGCGTAGAATGGATTCGCTGGGGCTAAATTATAAAGCAATCAATGCGGGATTGAGTGGGGAAACCTCCGCGGGAGGAAAGAGTAGAATTGATTGGATTATTGATCGCAAAGCACCGGATATTTTTGTTTTGGAACTTGGGGCTAACGATGGCTTAAGAGGGCTTAACCTAGCAGCAACCAAAGAAAACCTACAAGCAATTATTGATAAAGTAGTCGCCAAAAATCCAAAGGTAAAACTCGTGATTGCAGGGATGGAGGCACCACCGAATATGGGAAAAGCATTTACGACTGAATTTAGAAGTATTTTCCCTGCCTTAGCCAAAAAGAATGATGCCGCTTTGATTCCCTTTTTGTTGGAAGATGTGGGTGGAATCCCCGCATTAAATCTACCCGATGGAATCCACCCTAACGTTGAAGGACAAAAGATCGTCGCAGAAAATGTCTGGAAGGTATTGAAGGAAGTGCTTTAGGATAAAATCTACTACAAATAATAAACGCAAAAGAAATTTAAAGCGAATAGCTGCTGGAAAATAATTAAATTGTATTTCAAGTGTTCATAATGAAAACCAAATGACAAACTCTAATCGATATATAGCTATTTCGTTGTCTTTCGTCATCGTTGCAGCTATATTCTACTACTTCAGTAGCATTGTAGCGTACGTCTTAATTGCTTGGGTCATCTCCATGATGGGACATCCCTTGATGGATTTTTTTACGAAACATTTGCGCCTGGGGAAGCTTCATGCGGGAAAAAACACCTGTGCTGCACTGACCCTTTTTGTCTTTTTATCTTTGTTTACGTCTTTACTTTTGGTTTTTGTACCAACGGTGATTAAGCAAGCACAAAATCTCACTGAGATTGATTATCCTCGCCTCGTTCAGAGTCTCGAAGAACCATTGGAAGATTGGAACCGTTGGTTTGCCAAGTATGGTTTGAGCAACGGAAAGGGATCAGAACTAGATTCCCTTAGCGTAAAGACACCAATCAATGTCGAAGAAGCGGTAAGCTCACCAATCGCCAAAGAGAAAGTATTATCCAAAAGTATGATTACGATTGATTCGATTTTGCTTGCGAATGGAGACACCATTACGCGCACAAATATCGCACTGAATATTAAGGTAGATGTAAAACAAGACCAAGGCAATGAACAACAAGGTTTCGATTCTTCGGCGGAAGTCCAAGAAACAGATACTGCCCTAGAACGTTTACAAAAGAAACTTTTCTCTTTCTTCAATCCCGCCCAAATTACAGAACTCTTTAGTAGCTTAGTTGGCTTTCTGGGCAATCTGATGGTCGCTTTTATGTCCATCTTATTTATCTCTTTTTTCTTTTTAAAAGAGCAAGGATTATTTGCAGACTTCTTGCGGGCAACGGTACCTCGTAATTACGAAAGCAAAGTGAGCAACGCCGTTGACGAAGCGAGCCAACTTTTACGCCGCTACTTTTTGGGTGTTGCCTTACAAATTACTTTGATTACCGTTTTTGTTACGGGACTTTTAAGCTTTTTTGGTATTGAAAATGCTTTATTAATTGGCTTTTTTGCGGCGATGATCAACGTAATTCCTTACGTTGGTCCGATCATCGGTGCGGCATTTGGAATCTTTATTACCATTTCTTCTAACCTCGATGTCAGTTTTTACAATGAAACGCTGCCAATGTTAACAAAAGTGGCAGGGGTATTTGCGGCGATGCAAATGTTGGATAACTTTATTCTACAGCCTTATATTTTTTCTAATAGCATTTCTGCGCATCCATTGGAAATTTTCATCGTCATTTTGGTAGGCGCACAACTGAATGGCGTCGTAGGGATGATTCTTGCGATTCCTGTGTACACGGTCATCCGAGTAATTGCGAGGGTTTTCTTAAGCGAATTTGAAATTGTACAAAAACTACTTGGCGAAGCGGAGGAGGTAGCTGGAAATACTTAAAAAAATCCTTCTGAGTTACTTAATGACTCAGAAGGATACTTTTAAACAACTTGTACAGAAAAACGAACGATCTTTAAAAGATCCGTTTACTTATTATCTTGCTTAGCAAATACTTTCTTCAATAAAGTAGAAGTACGCTCCGAAACATTATTTCTAATGGAAATTTCTTTCTTTTCTACCATCGTAAATAATCCTTTCAAAGCCATTTGCGTTACGTGTTCTTCTAAACTGGGGTTCAGCTTTTTGACAAAAGGAATTTGATTGTACTTATTGACTAAATCTCCCCAGTATTTTCTCGCTTGAAATTTATCTAAGGATTTAATAATTACAGGACTAAACTCTGCGCGAAGTTGATTGTAAGTCGCATTGTTCAAATAAGTCGTAGCAGAATTATCCGCTCCCATCAAAATATTCATCGCGTCGGTGAAAGTCATTTTTTTAATCGCACTAACAAAAATGGGCTTTGCTTTTTTTGCTGCATCTTCTGCTCCGCGATTGATTTTCATCAAAATTTCATTTTCAATATTTTCGAAACCTGGAATCACACGCAATTTTTCGGTCACTTTCTGAGCTTCTTCCGGTAAAAGTATCTTATAAGCACTTTTGAAATAACCATCCGTACTGGATAGTCGATCAGCACCATTGCTAATCCCAATATTGAGGGCTTCTTTCAACCCGCTACCCACTTCCGCCGAAGTAAGTTCTCCTCCCATAACGGTTCCCAAAACAGAATTGATTTCTTGTGGCGTACAAGCCACCAAAGAAAGTACTAAAAATAATACGCCTAATTTTTTCATAATGAATATGGTTTTTGTTAAAATTGTCTGAGTTTGTAATAAGGTTTTTTTAGAAAATCAATCGTCTTTATGGATTGTTTTTTTCTTTACTATTTTAAATTACTTGTTTTAATAAGTGATTTAATTTGTATTAGTACTTAACGCAATTACTAGACCAAAGGGATGTTATAAAAAACATAAAGTTTGGTAGAATAATTAAGCTACACAGTGATTTTTTTAAATAACTTCATAATGCCAGGAGACGAATACTAGAAACTTCGTTTTTGGTGGATTGCCAAATAGAAAAGTCAAACGCCAAATTTAGCCCGAAAAATACGTGAGGCAATTCTTACACAAACAACCTCGATATTGCTCCTGCAAAGTTTCTTGGGTTTCACTAGGAATTTGTACCCCTTGGCACCAACAATTGGTATCCCGATAACAAATGATACCTTTTCCACACCGACCACATTTACTGACAAATTCTCCTTCGTCTTCTACAAAGGCCTTATCCACTTTGCCCCCTAAAACGGGATTTTCTTTCGTAATACGGACTTGTACCGCCTGAATATTACCAAATTGATGCTTGAGCGCAGAAATAATCCGCTCGGTTAAGGTTTCTAGGAGTTTGGTTTTCTTACGCATCACGGACTGGCAAATCATATAAATGGTCTCATAATTAATCGTTTGATACAAGTCGTCTGCTTGGGCAGCACCATCGTAAGAAGCAGTAATATATACATCTACGACGAAGTTATTCCCTACAATTTGCTCCTCGTAATAAAATCCATGATAGGCATAAAAGCGCATGCCTTCTAAGGCGATTAATCCCATAACTGCGATTTATTTAAAAATTTAATCAGTTTTCGCTCAAAAATAAACAATATAGCCCAATAATTGATTCTATTCTTAGACCAAGCTACATAATCAGAATAGTAAATGGATTTATCTCACTTATCAATACATTGCATCCAAACCCTCAAATGAAGCAAGACTCGAATTTGAAGGAGTTATTTTGAAGGAGTATTAGACCAAGAAATTAACTGTGGTAGGACTCATTTCTTTTTTTAGCTAGTGATCGCGAAAGAGAAGTCATCAGAATGAAGTGTTATTTATTTTACAATGTAGTTACTTCGATAATGTGGAAAGATTGGTATTAAATCCTTATTTTTGTGTAAGAATTTAGTCTGAGTGGAATATTAACAGATGTGGTTGAATAAGATAAGTAGGAGCAAAACACTTCGAGTAGGACTAAAACGGCTGCTAAGTATTAAAAAAAGTTACAAGCAGGCATTAGGAATAGCATTTATTTGCCTGATTTAAGTAATCACCAAATATTATCAAATTTTCCCCTTTTGGACTTCAATGGGGATATTTTAAAGACTTTTAAGTAAAGAATAATGATGGAAAACAATGTAAAAGATCCGAAGGTAGCAACGAAAGCTAGCAATAATAAGGAAGATCGTTTTCAAGGACACGATTATTATAATATTGACGAACTGTTGAATGATGATCATCTTTTAGCAAGGGATGCCGTTCGATCGTGGGTGAAACAAGAAGTAAGCCCAATTATTGAAGATTACTCTAATCGAGCAGTTTGTCCTACGCACTTGTTCAAAGGTTTGGCCGATATTGGCGCTTTTGGTCCTAGTCTTCCCGCAGAATATGGTTGTGGAGGGATGGACGAAATTGCTTACGGAATCATCATGCAGGAACTCGAGCGGGGAGATTCTGGGATTCGCTCTATGGCTTCCGTTCAAGGTTCATTGGTCATGTATCCTATTTACAAATTTGGTTCGGAAGAACAACGCCGTAAATATTTACCAAAATTAGCCAGTGGCGAATTTATCGGCTGTTTTGGATTGACAGAGCCAGATCATGGTTCTGATCCTGGAGGGATGATTACGAATATTAAAGACGACGGAGATTCTTACATCTTAAACGGTGCTAAAATGTGGATCACCAACTCTCCGGTAGCAGATATCGCCGTAGTATGGGCAAAAGATGAAGAAGGAAAAATCAGAGGAGTAATCGTAGAAAAAGGAATGGAAGGTTTTTCCGCTCCGGAAATTCACGGTAAGTGGTCTTTACGAGCATCTATCACGGGCGAATTAGTCTTTGAAGATGTAAGAGTACCTAAAGCTAATGTTTTACCAAACGTCAAAGGCTTGAAAGGTCCTTTATCTTGTTTGTCTAAAGCACGATATGGAATCGCTTGGGGGGCTATCGGAGCTGCGATGGATTGTTACGATTCTGCCTTACGCTACTCTCAGGAGCGGATTCAGTTTGGAAAACCGATCGGACAGTTCCAATTGACACAAAAGAAATTAGCAGAAATGATTACCGAAATCACCAAAGCACAATTATTAGCTTGGAGATTAGGTACACTAGCCAATGATGGCAAAGCTACTCCGGCCCAAATTTCAATGGCAAAACGAAATAATGTTCACATGGCACTAGAAATTGCGAGAGAAGCTCGACAAATTCATGGTGGGATGGGAATCACAAACGAATATCCCGTTATGCGACACATGATGAACCTCGAAACGGTTTTAACTTACGAAGGTACACATGATATTCACTTATTAATTACGGGAATGGACGTTACGGGGTTAAACGCATTCAAATAATCGATTCATTTACCAAAATGAATTTTTCGATTTTTGGAAAGTACAAGAAATTGCTGAACTAAGTATTTGCATCAGCGTCAAAGGTTTAAGGTTTCGTTAATGAAAGCTTAAACCTTTGCTTTATTTAAAGTAAAGTTGTAATTTTTATCTTATTGCTAAACCAAATTCCTACTCTGTAACGTTTTATACCCGAGAGTAGTTATTATTTTACGCACTACTAATAGCTCATTTATTTATCGTAATGATTGAAATAAGCACCAATGCACATTGAACGAATTAATGAAATTATGAACTATAAATTTTCAATTTTAGTATTCTGTAATTTACTGATGACGATTGCCCTTTTTGGTCAAGAGTCTATCATCAAACTGAATAATGCTTCTTTTGAAGATGAATTCCCCCGCCACAGTCGAATTGTCGATGGTTGGTACGATTGCGGCGCCATGAATTTCCCAGAAGAATCGGCACCCGATATTCACCCAAGTCCAAATCCACTGGAGGCTTTTTCGGTCATCAAAGTGCCTTACGACGGAGATACTTACATTGGTATGGTTGTCCGAGACAATGATAGTTGGGAGTCCATCGCACAAAGATTAACGAAACCCTTAGAAAAGAATAGTTGCTATACCTTTAGTTTACAGTTAGCTCGTTCGCGATTTTACCAAAGTCGCAGTCGGATTACAGGACTACCCGAAAATTATGCACAGCCGATTATTGTACGAATTTGGGGAGGAAATGGATATTGCAACCGGAAAGAACGTTTAGCCGAAAGTCGTTTGGTAACCAATTATGATTGGGAAAAATTTAATTTTAAATTCGAACCCAAGCAGAAAATTACCCACATCATTATCGAAGCTTTTTACAAAACGCCGGTCTTGTTTCCTTACAACGGAAATGTATTGATTGACAATGCAAGTGATATTATGCTCATCCCTTGTGACGAGGAATCTCCTACGGTGAAAGCAGAACGTCCCGCCGTAAAATTTACCCGACCCGGTGGTGGTTCAATCATCGTGGAGGACAATAAGTATACGGTAAAGGCCAAGATTTACAACGTAGAAGAGCGGAAAGATATTCGTTTTACGGTGAACGGAAAGCGGAGTAATAAATTTACATTTAACGAAAGAACTCACGAGTTTAAGTCGAACTTATCACTATTTAGAGGGGAAAATACCTTGGTTTTGAAAGGGGAAAATAAAGCGGGATCCGATTTAGATGAAACATTAATCATCTACGAAAAGAAATCACTGGCTGCTAATACACCTAAAGAAGATCCTAAAGAGGAACCCAAAATTGTTGAAAAACCAAAACGACCAACACCACAATTCATTCCAGAATTAAAAGATAAAAAGGATTTAGCCGAAGGGCAAAATATACAAGTCAATAAGCTATATTTTCAAGCAGATAGTTTCACTTTGACAAGTTCTTATTTCCCCATTGTAGATGAGATTTATGAATTTCTGAAAGAGTACAAAGATATTGTCGTCGAAGTCGGCGGACACACCAATAATCGCTGTGATGATGCACATTGTAATTCTTTATCTGCTAAGCGGGCACAAGCTGTCGCAGATTATTTAATCAAAAAAGGGATTAAACCTACCCGGTTGAAATATAAAGGTTATGGAAAGCATAGTCCGTTGGTAACGAATAAAACGAGGGCGGGAAGGAAGAAAAACCAACGCGTAGAAATAAAAATACTGAAGCTCAACTGACGGGATTGAGCAGTAGCTAAGCGGATTCGAAGATTGCTTCAATAAAAGGACGGTAAAGTGTATCTTTACGGTCCTTTTATACGTCTTACATAAGGCATTTGAAAAGGATCAAAAGCATTAGCATTTCAATAAAAAAAACTGCTTACCGCCGGAAAGTAACGTCGCGTTTAGCTTTTTCTAAAACCTTTGCAGAACTTCATGAATAAAGTACTTGTCTCCAAAATATCCGCTAGTTTTTCACTCGACGGTCATCCACAATTCAAGCAGCGATGCCTTGCATGGGCAGCGAACTACGAGCTGGTCAGTTGGCTGGATAGTAATGAAAATAAAGGGGATAATTACAGTGATTACGAAGTAATTCTCGGCGTAGGAAGAGATGAAGGTTTGCTTTGCTGGGAAGCTACGGGGGCTTTTGCTAAATTGAAGGCTTGGCACGAACAAACGCAAGATTGGCTTTTCGGCTTTTTAGCCTACGATTTAAAAAATGATGTAGAGGCACTTCAGTCTACTCATCCCAGTACCATTGCTTTTCCGGAATTACATTTTTTTCAACCAGAAGTAGTCGTGACGCTTGCGCAAAAAACGGTAACGATTCACAGTAAGGATCTCGCTCCAAGTACTATTTTTAAATTAATTACCAATACGGAATTTGTTGCGAAAAGAGCAGCGCAAAACCAAGGAATTAATTTGCAAGCGAGCATCGCGAAGGAGGCATATTTGGCAACGGTCGAAAAAATTCGCGAACACATTATCGAAGGGGATCTCTACGAAATGAACTTTTGTCAAGCCTTTCACGCACAAGCCCGTTTGCAGCCTTTTCAACTTTTTGAGCGACTAAACGAGCTGTCAAAGGCACCTTTTGCGGCACTGTATAAACGGAAAGACCAATATCTAATTTGCGCAAGCCCAGAACGGTTTCTGAAAAAAATAGGAGATAAAGTGATCTCCGAACCAATCAAAGGGACGATTAAAAGAGGGACGACGCCGGCCGAAGATGAACAGTTAAAGAAAGAATTATACGATAGCGAAAAAGATAGAGCAGAAAATGTGATGATTGTAGATCTGGTTCGAAATGATCTAGCTCGAACTTGTTTACCCGGTTCGGTGCAAGTGGAAGAACTTTTTGGCATTTACAGTTTTGAGCAAGTCCACCACATGATTTCTAGCGTAACGGGACAACTGAAGCCGGAGGTACACTTTGTCGATTTGCTTAAAAATGCCTTTCCAATGGGGTCGATGACCGGCGCTCCGAAAGTAATGAGTATGCAATTAATTGAGCAATACGAAAAAACGAAGCGCGGCGTCTATTCGGGGGCTTTAGGTTATATTACTCCCACGGGAGATTTTGATTTTAATGTAGTGATTAGAAGCATCATTTACGAAGAGCAAGGCGAAGACTCACAGTTGTCTTTTCAAGTTGGTGGCGCAATTGTCTACGACTCCGTACCGGAAAACGAATACAAAGAATGCTTATTAAAAGCTAAAGGCTTATTGGCTGCTTTAGGCATTGCTGCGGTTTAAGGAACCGCAAATATTAAGCTATCGTTTCTACTTTAAAACCCAATTTTTTAAAATCTTCCCAGAATTCCGGATAAGACTTTACGACAACCATTGGTTCATTCATTTCGATCGGACCAAATAAGCTTAGCGGGGCAAAAGCCATCGCCATTCTATGATCTTCGTAGGTATCGAAGCACGGACGCATTACTTTCAATGTTCCCTTGATTTGATAATATTCCTGCGTTGCATCTTGTGGATAATCAATTAATTCAAAACTTGCATTAACTTTAGCCAATTCTTGTTGAATGGCTAAAATTCGTTGCGTCTCTTTGATTTTTAAAGTTTCCAAACCAGTAAAAATTCCCTCTACCTTGGTACCAGCACAAATGACCGCCAGCGTCTGTGCGATATCTGGACACTTAATAAAATCCCACTGAAAACTAGCCGCCTCCGTTAATGCTTTTTTAGATAAGTGAACGCCCGTTGTATTAAAGGTACTTTCGATGCCAAAGTTTTGCATCATAACGGGGAGAATTGCATCACCTTGTACACTGTCTTCCCAAACGCCATCGAGTTGCAAATCTAATTGATCCGCAAAAGCAGCTAAGGCATAATAATAAGAAGCGGCAGACCAATCTGCTTCGACTTTGTAAGGTCTTGCTTGGTAAGCTTGTGGTTCAATGATTATTTTTTGTCCTTCCCAACGATGCTGCACCCCAAAATACTGCATTAGGTTAAGCGTCATTTCGATGTAAGAGATAGAAACAATATTACCCGTCAATTCTAAAACTAAACCTTCGGGTAAAGTTGGTGCAATCATTAATAAAGCAGAAATAAATTGACTACTTGTACCAGCGCTAATGCTCAAGGTGTTTTTTTTGCCAAAAGCTTTGGCTGCATTAATTTTTAGGGGCGGATAGCCCTCCTTTTCTAGGTATTCAATATCTGCCCCCAAAGCCTTGAGTGCTTCTACGAGAATACCGATTGGGCGTTGTTTCATCCGTTCGGAACCCGTTAAGACCTGAGTACCTGCTTGCATAGCCAGATAAGCAGTCATAAACCGGAAAGTTGTTCCGGCGGCTCCTGCATCGTACAGATTCGTATCGAGGGATAAGAGATGATGGAGCGTGGTGGTATCTTTCGAAGTAGATAAATAATCGATTTTAAAATCATCGGCACAAAGTGCACGGATTATTAGGGCTCGATTACTGATACTTTTGGAGCCATTGAGTTGGATTGTTCCTTCAATATCTCTATTGCTTTTGGAGATTTGGTATTTCATGTATGTTGGTCTTTTGAAGAGTGGAGGCGCAGTAGCTTTTACCAAACAAAGGTAATAATTTCTTCCAAATTGGGATGCAAACTATTACCGACGGGGCAATGATGAGCTGCTTTTTCGAGTATACTTTTTTCGCGGTCCGTATAATCTTTTTTCGGCATGGTAATTACGAGCTCGATTTTAGCGATTCTACGGGGATGGGAGGTCATTGTTTTACTCACTTCGGCCGTTGCACCTACCATCTCAATCTGATGGTTTTGTGCCGTAATCCCCATGATGGTAAGGATACAACTTCCTAAGGCGGTAGCCACTAAGTCTGTCGGCGAAAATGCGGCTCCTTTTCCGTGATTGTCCGTCGGTGCATCGGTGATCATTTGATTACCCGATTTAAGGTGTACAGCACTCGTGCGCAGTTGTCCTTCGTACTGAATTTTTGCCGTCATAAATACTATTCTTCTTCTTGTTCTTTTGAAGGTGTTTCGGGAGCTTCGGATCTACGGGGTTCCTTTTTCCACTGGCGACTGCGTGCTTCTTTAGCAGCTTGTCGCTCCTGATCAGATTTATCGTAAGCCATGATAATTTCTTTGACCAAGCGGTGCCGGACAACATCTTCCGCTTGTAAGCGTACGATTTCAATGCCATTGATATTTTCTAAGATGTCAAGAGACTGTACCAGACCAGACTTCTGATTGTGTGGTAAGTCGATTTGAGACAAATCACCCGTGATGACACATTTTGCGGAAGGACCGAGTCGCGTTAAAAACATCTTTAGTTGGGTGCTCGTTGTATTCTGAGCCTCATCCAAGATGATGAAAGCGTGATCGAGGGTTCTACCTCGCATGAAAGCCAAGGGAGCAACCTCAATGATCCGATTGGTCATGAAATAGTTCAGTTTCTCTAAAGGCAGTAAATCGTCAAGCGCATCGTACAGCGGGCGGAGATAAGGATCAACTTTATCCTTTAAATCTCCGGGTAAGAAGCCAAGATTTTCTCCTGCTTCTACTGCGGGGCGCGTCATGATAATTTTTTTGACTAATCTATTTTTTAAGGCTCGTACGGCTAAGGCAACGGCAGTATAGGTTTTTCCTGTACCGGCTGGTCCGAGTGCGAATACAATATCGTTGGTCTCGGAAGCTTCAACAAGTTTCTTTTGATTACGCGTTTTGGCTTTGATGGCTTTACCATTTCTACCGTGTACAATGGTTGTATTATCGCTACCGTTGCCCAAGCGACTTTCAAAAGGGCGACCACCGTTGAGGAGATCTTCCACCGTTTGTGCAGACAATTCTTGGTGCTCTTTGAGCATACGCACCATCAATTCAAATTTTGATTTTGCTTGTTGAGTATCTTTTTTTTCTCCGGTAAGTTTAAGACTACTCCCTCTGGAAGTAATCGTTACTGCGGGGAAGGCTTTACGTAATAGATTTAATTTAACATCTTTCTCGCCGTATAGTGCTACGGGATCGATTCCGTTTATGGTCAGGATTATTTCACTCAATATTAGTAGATTTTTAAGTTTTTTTTCAAGTTGTCGCAAATGTTTTTTGAGACAAATCTTCGGGTAAATTTAAAACTTTAGTGTATAAATATGCAATTAGATCATAGTTGTTTTAAAACAAGTAGGATGTGTTACCGTACATTCAACAACTTTACGACCTAATTTTAGGCAAGTTCTCTGTAATCATTCCTATCTTTGTTACGACGCTGTTTTATTATCAGCGCTTGATACAAGCGGATCAATGATTGATTTTTTAAGCATTAGTACGAGTAATAAGCACTTACAATATACCATATTCAAAAACAAGCATTATGCCCATTGTAACTTTATGTTCTGATTTCGGCTCGAGAGACCCTTCCGTCGCCGTGCTCAAAGGAGCTATTTGGCAAAGGAATGCAACGCTACAATTAGTAGATATTAGTCACAACGTTGAGAATTACAATATAGTTCAAGCGGCTTTTATTTTGAAAAATGCGTACACGGCTTTTCCTGCGGGTACGATCCACGTGGTCAGTGTAAAAAATTACCATCCAGATAGTAATAGTTTTTTAGCGGTTCGTTATGAGGGACACTATTTTATCGGACCGGACAATGGTATTTTTTCCTTATTATTCGAGACTTTACCTGAGGATATTTATGAACTTAACTTTGAAAGTCACATCAAAGTGAAGCTTTCTGCCCTGTATGCGGATGCGGTTGGGCATATCGCCAATGACTTGCCGTTTAACGAAATTGGATTACCCGTGGAGGAAATTGTTCGTAAAATTAGTTTGCAAGCGGTGACGAGTAAAGACCACATTCGAGGTTCGGTTATTTATATTGACAACTACGATAATGTAGTAGTTAACATTACCAAAGACGTATTTGAAAAAAATCGAGCGGGTCGCGCATTTTCTATTTATTTTAAACGACATAATCCGATTACTAAAATGAGTCCGGTTTACAGCGAGGTAAGTGTAGGGGAGACGCTCTGCCATTTCAACGGTGCAGGATATTTAGAAATCGCGATTAATATGGGTAAAGCGGCAAGCCTCTTGGGTTTGCATATTGATGAAACGATTCAAATTGATTTTCATTAAGCTACTTGAGTCATCAATGGCTATTCTACAACCTGCAAGATATGATTAAAAGAATTGTGAAATTGAGTTTTGAACCCGCTAAAATAGCGGAGTTTTTAACGGTCTTCGAGCAAAGTAAAAAGAACATTAGCAACTTTGAGGGTTGCCATCATTTAGAGCTATTTCGTTGTACCGCACCCAATAATATATTTTTTACTTACAGCTTTTGGGAGAACGAAGCAGCGCTTAACGCTTACCGGCACTCTGAATTTTTTCAGGCAACTTGGCGTAAAACTAAAGTCCTTTTCAACGACCGACCCGAGGCTTGGAGTGTTGAAGTGGCGGCGCCTGTAAAAATTTACCAAGAAAATAGCTAAACTTCGGGAGAAGTATTTTTCAACTTAAACGTACTAATCGTCTATTAAATATCAGTAGCTTTTCCAAAAGAGTTGGACTAGTTTGCTAGACTACGTTACTGTAAGTACTAAGACAAAATTAGATTGCCATTAAATTGTGTTAGGTTTTGATCAGTATTGAGGCACGAAAACCGCCCTAAGCCTTTGCTTAGGAAGGCTTTGAGTAAC
>CALFBG010000327.1 GCA_937951685.1 uncultured Saprospiraceae bacterium
ATAGCTTCGTTTCGGTGGATATGGTTAATATCATTGCCATCGCCTTCACTATTCCAACGCGGAGGCGATGGCAATGATATGGTTAATATCATTGCCATCGCCTCCGCGTTGGAATAGTGAAGGCGAAGCTTGCTCAATGGATTTACCGGTAACATCAATAAAAAGGCTCGATTTAAAATAAGCGCTTCTTCTTGGGCTTATTCAAAAACTGCACTCGAAAGCTTAGAAGGATAGCGTAAACACTTGCCACCACCAACTTGCTAAAGCCCGACTAAAACAGGTATTTGGTACGGATTTGGGATAGACAATAGATACGGAAAACAAAGGTCGCTGATCAACAGGAATGTAGACTTTCTGTCGGTGAAATTTTAGTTTTAAGGACTAGCTTAATCGCAAAACAGCCTATTGGCTTCCGACTGATGATCATAATCCCTAGAAAAAAATGAAAGTAAACGACAATTATCCCACAAGAAATTATTTTGCAATACTTATTTGGCTTGGAATGTTAAGTGCTTGTGATAACTCACCATCAACATCTTCCCAGCAAGCCGATAGCGCTGCAACTCAAGCGACGGAAGTGGAAGCACTCAGCCTTGTACCGGATGCGGAACATGGTCTCGAATCGCGTTACGATCAGCAAATGTTGAAACGCGTGCAAGATGAGATCATTGAAGCTGCTCAAAATTATGATCAACTTTATGAGAAAGGGCATCTTTTTTATCGTTCCGTTGAAGAGAGAGATTTTTATGGAGATGTTCATTTTTACAATGGTAAAGCCATCCGAGCTTCTTGGCACGATGAAGCAGTCGGCCAGAACGGACAATACCTTTGTCATTTTGACGAAGGAGGGGAGGTCATTTTAATTGAATGTTTTGATCATAATGGTCAAAGCTATAATGCTAGTTTTCATCGGCTTTGGGAGCAGGATATTATTTCTTTTTCTCATCACGAAGCTTTTCAAGAAGCTAGTAAGCCGGCCGCTCAACAGGCGACTTACGATAAGGAAGGAAGTTGGATGAATCCCAATACTTTTCGTAATATATCGTATAAAGCGAAACAGCTTTTAGAAGCTGCGCAAAGCTCAGAAAGGGCTACTGCTGGGACGCGATATTACCTTGGAACCATCAATAATAAATATCCAATCCAAGCAAAATTAGATGTTTACGATAATCTGATTCATGGATATTATCATTATGAAAATTCTGAAAATGCATTAAAACTTGTCGGAGCGGTAAAAGCGGGCGTTTTAAAACTGGAAGAGAAAAATCAGGAAAATGAGGAGGTGACGGGTCGCTTTATTGGAGCAGTTGACGCGGAAGGAAATATGGAAGGAACTTGGTTCAACGCGGATAGTAGCAGATCGTTTTCTTTTGAATTGCGCTTGAGTGAGGAGTATACCGATGTGGATGGAACCGTTTTAAAAAGCCTTCCCCCGCTGCGGCCCGAAATTTTTCACCAATCCATTAAGACCAATTACTTTGATCTTCCAGCCGAATACCAAGCCAAGGCTGGCGAAATATTAGGCAGCACTAAGCTCGCGAAGTTGCCGTTTAATGGTGCTGGTATCACGCGGTTAAAAGATTTTTTATACCAAGAATTTATCATGAATCCATCGTATGAAGAACAAGGATATGATGACCACGGCAGTCGACCTACCCAGCAATACTTTAATGATATTTATCTACCACTTCCGGACTTTATTGGTTCCGTAGAAAGACATACCGGTTATTATGCGAATTCCCAAACTACCACAAGTTTGGAACGTCGATTACTTTCTTATTTGGTTTATCGCATTGATCGTTCTCCTGAAAATATTGAACTGATTTGGAAAATGTATAAGTCCGAAATTTTTCATTTGATCGACTACGAAGCGTACGAGGATTTTGAAATCAATCAAACGGTAGACGACTTGCTGCAAAGCTATGCATACCTCAGAACGGTTGATCACTTTGAAGCTCGACTGGACTCCATCTATCAGCTAACAGATCAATTTAAACAAGAACATCCAATGGCAGGCTACAATGAAAACACTTTGCCTGCTTGGAGGGCTACTCTGGAAAAAGACACCGGAACTTATCAGCGAAAAGATTGGGCATACTCGTTTTGGATGCGGAGAAATCACGAAAAGAATCTTGAACAGGTAGCCGCTATTTTAAAAGAATTTCGGGCTAATTATACTCATGACTAAGCTTGAGGGGTAGTTTAAGCATCGTTTTATTTTTACAAATTGATTGCTCTCTAAACGGAGGACTTTGTAATATAAATTATCGAACATTTCTTTATTGAAAGCTATTTACTTTTACCATGAACTCATTCGGATTCATCCTTTCATCGACGGCAATGGACGGACGACGCGGATTGCTAAAAACTGGATGTTGATGTATCCCCTTTATCCACCTATTTTTATTAAGGATGAAGTAGAAAAGAAGGAATACATTGCGGCGCTAAGTACAAGTTTTAAAGCGATTGATCAAGATCATTCGCAATGGCATGCTGCTACCCACGAATTCTTCTTACAAGAACTTCGCAGCGTAGCCGATAGCATTCAATTTATTCTCGATGAAATCCGGTCGAAGACGGAATAAGTAATCGTTTAGAGATGCACCGTAAAACCAACATTCAACTGGAAGAAATCTTCGTAAAAGTCATTATTTAACGAGATGTTATAACGGAAACCCGGTTCTATGCTAACCTTGTTATTAGCAAAGAAAATGGCGTAACCCGATTGTAGTCCCATAAAAATAGGATTTTCGTTGAAATTCTCTATCCGAGAGCCCGTAAAGGAAAGCTCCGCAGGAATCTTATCAATAATATAATATTTAGCACCTACTTTATAATTGAAAACATTGAGTACCCCCGCATCTTCACTTCCTCCCGAAAACCCTAATCCTAATTTGAGGGCTAATCGATCAATTACAAAATAGCCAACATCACCACCAATAGAAAAGTAGGAGGCTCCATTCGATCGTAAGAAGGCAAACCCTGTGTTGCCTAGACCAACGGAATTGTTGCCAAAAGCACCAAGTCCAGTATTGGTTTCAATTAATAAATTGCCTTTTTCCAGTTCTTCATTCTGGGCAAGTAAACTGCCGTAGGATAAAAATAAAGCCAAAAAAAGTAAAAATAAATTTTTCATAATTGTTAAATTTTGAAGGTAGAATTTAAAGGTAATAGATTTTGAGAAATGTTTACTAACATTCGCTGAATTACCTAATAGAAAAATTATTGGTATCGGATTTTAACGCCCGAAAAGTAGAAAAATTTTGCCGAGCTTCGAATAAAAATTTGGGTGTAGATGCCAAGCCAAGTCTTGAAGCTTGTTCCTTTGAAAGCACACAAGAATTGTGAAAACCCAGTACTTAAATTAGGTAATTTACTTGGAAAACTGTTTCTTTAGGACTTACAAAATACCTTGTAATCAGCATCGTAAGCAATTTATTAGACATGGAGAAAATTACCAAGAAAGTTAAGGCACAAGTCATTCAGGATATGCTAGAGCATTTCTACCCAGAAACGCCCATTCCTTTAGATCATCAAGATCCTTTTACCTTATTGGTCGCAGTGTTGCTTTCTGCGCAATGTACAGACGAACGAGTCAATAAAGTAACGCCTGCTTTGTTTGCAGCGGCGGATAATCCTACCGATATGGCTCAACTGGAGGTCGAGAAAATCAAAGCGATTATTCGACCTTGCGGTTTGTCTCCTCGAAAATCCAAAGCGATTAAAGCGCTTTCGCAAATGATTATAGACTTACACGAGGGGGTCGTTCCGCAAGATTTCGAAGCTTTAGAAGCCATGCCGGGCGTTGGACACAAAACAGCTTCCGTGGTAATGTCGCAAGCCTTTGGCGTTCCCGCATTCCCCGTTGATACGCATATTCATCGCTTGGCTTATCGTTGGGGCTTGAGCACGGGAAAAAGTGTAGAAAAAACGGAAGCGGATCTGAAGCGTTTATTTCCAAGAGATCGCTGGAATAAGCTACACCTGCAAATTATCTTTTTTGGTCGAGAATATTGCCCAGCGCGTGGGCATGATCCGTTAGTATGCCCGATTTGTAGCAAATATGGTCGTAAGACTTTGTTTAAGTAGGTGTTGGTATTTGAAGTTAATGAGTTGAGGTGCTGCTCCGTTGACGCTTAGCAAGGGTGGTTTGGTCCTAATATCTTGTTGCCTCAGTACAATTAGTTTATACTTGTTTGATTTATTTCTGAATACAGCGCCGCCACTTACCAAAAGTCCCTGTAGGACAAAAACTTAGTAAAACCAATGCTCTAAAACGGATATCCAATGGCGAGGTTATAGTTGAAATTCTGTAACTGAAATTTACTAAAGCGATCGACCGCCCAGTAGGATAAATCTCCATTTAAGTTGGGTGAAAGATAGGGGTTTTTGAGTTTTACGCCTAGGTCAAAGCGTATTACGAAGTAATAATCCAAGCGAACACCGAAGCCCGTTCCCAAGGCGATTTGATTAAGAAAACTATCGCCAATCTTTTCGCCCGTTTCTTGGTCAAATTTTGCTTTCCAGAGTAATTGGGAATTAGGACGACCTTCGTCTTCGCGCAAGGTCCAGATATTCCCACCATCCAAAAAGACTGCTCCTTTGAGTCGCCAGAATAAATCGAAGCGGTACTCCGCACTAAATTCAAATTTGAAATCTCCCGTTTGGAAAAAGGGCTGCGGGTTATTTGGATCTTGTACGTATTGGTATCCTCCCGGTCCGGGTTCACGCACGCGAAAAGCACGGATACTATTGGGTCCACCAATAAAAAATTGTTTGATGTAGGGGACGTCCTTGGAAAAACCACCAAAAGGAAAGGCAATGCCTAGGTTGAGCCGCATGGCAATGGAATGTTTCTTCGAAGGGAAGGTACGATAATGTCGACCATCAAACTCTAAGCGAATGAATTGTGCGTAGTTGATGGTATCATTCCCTGAGAAAATTCGCAAAGGAGCACTTAGGTCAAATTGATTACCCAATAAAACTTCGGCGCCAGAAACTTCTACATTGCCATTAAATTGCCAAGATTCTCCAAATTTATTAATCCTACTCGCATAAATATAGCTGAAATCCCGAAAGAGAAATCCGGTAAAGAGTTGTTTGTCAAAACTATTTCTTAAAAACTGGTTATTAAAAACAATTTGCTCAAAATCGGGTTCGAAAACGGGGCTGAAATAATTGATCCCCAAGTGGTTAATCAAGTAACTATGCTGTGGTGAACGTTGTAATTCGTACCCCAAACTCAACTCCAAAGAGGTCGTTCGATAGGTATTGATTAGTGAAGTAATACTTCCACCAACGGAGGCGCGCGAACGCGCTCTTTCCTTTAGGTTTCGATAAAATTCTTTATTCAAAATGCCAGTCGCATTCATTACTTTCCAAAGGCCAAGATAATCTACAAATTTAGGTTTATAAAAATCAAGTTGTCCGCTCAAATTCCAAGCAAATACCAAGGTGTCGGGGTTAAGAAAATCTAAATCCACACCGCCCTGAATGTTAGCAGAAAATTGCTCTGCGCCCCGAAAGGAGTTTCGATTCCGGAAGATTAAGCCCAGACTCGTCCCAATTAAAGTCGTTCTATTATTGTCACTGACAAAGTTGGAGTTGTTGAGCTCCGCATCATATCCAAAGACGTTGCGCTTTTTCGGCGTTAATTTGATTTCAAAATGGATTAAGCCCGGTTGTTCTGGATCGAGGTAGGGTTTGATGAGTTTTATTTTATAAATATCCAAACTACCGAGTTGTGCAGCCGTTTTTTCGTAGTTATCGATTTTATACAGCGCTCCTTTTTTAAGATAAATGACATCGAGAATCGTTTGGACAGAAATATCCATGGTACTGTCAATCGTCATAAAATGTACGCCGCCTTCCATCCGAACGATCCGTTTAATGGAATCTTGCTTTGCATCGTAATTGGGATAAACGAAAATATCGCCAATGCGATAGACTTGATGTTCGGGACTCGTCGTGGGGAGCAAGACCGTTAGAGTGTCTTTAACTTTATAATTCGTCGAATCTCCTTCTAGTACGTCAATGTAGCTTTTGTCAAAATAAGCAAAGCCTAAGTTTTGTAATCGCCGCGTAATCCGGAATACTTCTTCATTATAATTTTCTTGACTCACCGCGGTGCCCGGCTTGAGTATCGTTTCTTTACCAATATCCGTTAAAATGCGTTGAACTTTTAAATCCTTACTTTCAAAACTAGTACTATCAAAGGTGTAGAGTCGTTTGGGATTGATGAGATAGGTAACTTTGGTTTTGTTCTTTTTGGTCACTGCTTGGTAGCTAACAATCGCATTGAAATAACCTTTGTTTTGGAGTAAGTATTGCATAGAGCGCGCCGTACTTTCCGCACGTTCTTCATCATAAATGCTTGGTTCTTCCGAAAACAATCGCAATACCAAACGATCCCAACGACTAGAATCATTTTCTTGGGTATGATTGTAATAAAACCATTCGCGTGGAATTCCAATGAAATTTGTATTGGGTTTTTGCTTGTAAGTTGTGCCTAAGTCATATTTTAAAGCGCGTCGATTGCTAATTTTTTTCTTATCCTGAAAAACAATTTTGTTTTCCACCAAAAAGCTTTGATCATAGTCGAGGTGCCTAGTCGTATTGCAGGCAGCTAGTACGAAGAGTAGGCTTACTACCAAGAGTAGTTGAGGGAAAGATAGGAAATGCTTAAAGTGAAATATCGGCATATCTAGAAATCGAAATTTTGCTAAGCTTACTACTTTAGATTTTCAGGTCTATCGTAAAGCGTTTTAAAACGAGATCACAAATTTAAATAGAACGACGCTAAAAATAGCATTTTAGCGTGGGAATCCATATTTCCTAGGTAGTACGTTGTAAATTAACTAAGGTTCAATCCCGTAGGAATTATTTATTTTATGATGATCAGGTGTTACGTCGTAGCGAAGGGCAAGCAATCGCTTAACTTTTATAACGGAGTAGGGGGACGTATTCAAGAGAAATCCCTCAAATTAACGCAGTTGGTAAATAAGGTATTTCTTGGATGTTGTTATAAAAATCTTAATTTTGAGGATGCTTATTGCCGCCAAACGGCTTCCGACAAACCTTTAATGTGCTTAAAATGCTCTCAAAAAATAAAATCAAGTTCTTACAGGCTTTACAACGCAAAAAGATTAGAACCGAAGAGGCATTATTTGTCGTAGAAGGGGAGAAGATGGTGAAGGAATTGCTCACGGAGCAAGACTTTATGCTTCAGGAAATCTTTGCCACCGAGCGCTTCGCTCAAGAGAATGCCACATTGCTAAGCAACTACCAGCAGGCATTTACGGTAGTGACACCCGATCAACTCAAAAAAATATCCAGTTTACGGACTCCCAATAAAGCACTCGCCGTTGTCCAACAACGACAGCTTCCCATAGATTGGGCTTTTGCTCGGCAAGACTTATGCTTGTATTTAGCGGATATTCAAGACCCTGGAAACTTGGGCACCATTTTGCGAATTGCCGATTGGTTTGGGATTCAACAACTCTTCGCTTCTCCCGAAACGGTAGAATTATACAATCCAAAAGTAATTCAGGCATCTATGGGTGCGTTTAGTAGAATACGCTACGAAGTAATGGCTTTTTCCGAAGTGCAAGGCCAATTACAATTACCCGTCTATGGAACAGTTTTAGATGGTAATAATATCTACGAGCAAACTTTACCAGCCAAAGCTTTAATCGTGCTTGGTAACGAAGGAAATGGTATTCCTGCGGCGATTCAGGAGCAATTGGACGTGCGGATTAAGATTCCTGCGCACCCTCGTTCTGGAACGGAGTCGTTGAATGTCAGTATTGCCACGGGGATTGTTTGTGCCTTGTTCCGCAAGCCGAGTTAAGTAGCAAGGCAAAGTCACGCATTCACGAATCCAGTACCAAAAATATAAGCTAGATGAAAACTCCGGAAGAATCTCCCTTAGACGCAGCAGAATTAGAAGATTACTATCTCGCCAACGAAGTAGATCGGGGAGATACGATCCGCTTTTACTTAGAATTGGTGCCAATCGCTTTATTAGTTTTAGCGTTAGTTTTAAAACATTTTGAACAAGATTACTGGTTAGAGCTCATGGTTGTGGGAGGCTTATTATCGGCATTCATTTACTTGTTTTTTTCGTGGTTCATGTTCAAAGTCAAAGAATACCATCGCTTGGAACTAATCCTTTCGGTGGTGAGTGGAATGATTTTCCCGGTTGGTATTTTGGGATTGATTGGTCAATTGAAAGGCTGGGAATTGGCGAATGATTTGATTGACAATGGCTTGTACGCAGCGTTAGGTTTATGCTTTTTTAGCATCGCTTTATTTCTATTTAATCTTCAAGACGAGCGTGCCAGCAAATTCTACCGTAATCTTTTGGCGCGATTGCTCATTTTTTCGGGAATGTTATTACAGTTGTCCAACAACTTGTAAAGAATAAGCTTTCCTACCATAGACTAAAAATAAAACATCCCGAATATTCACACGGAAAATTCGGGATGCCTACCAAAATGCTTTTTCAGCGATTTTGATTATTTGATTATAAATACTTCTTAACTTCTGCTTTTAGGTCCATTCTTCGCGGGTCAACTTCCCCGATGATATTTCCTTGTTTGTCAATTAAGAAGGTTTTTGGAATACCACGAACACCATAAGCCGCGGCCGCCGGAGAGTCCCATTTCGCTAAGTCACTCACGTGATATTTCCAAGCCAATTGATCCTTTTCAATGGCTTGCTTCCAACGATTTACAGAACTTTCCATTTGCTTATTAATTTTTGCTTCGTCTCCACCGAAACGAGCTTTGGTACGATTATCCAAGCCATCCAAAGAAACACTAAAAACGGTAAATCCTTTATCTTTTAACTCATTGTAAGCGTCTACTACTAAAGGATTTGCTTTCCGGCAAGGACCGCACCAGCTCGCCCAAAAATCCAATAAAACCACCTTTCCTTTCAAATCAGATAAGCTATACGTCGTTTTACGATCTAAGCTTGGCAAAGTAATATCCGGAGCAGGTTTGCCCGAACCAATCCGCTTCGTGACTTGACTGGCGGCAAGCATTCTCTGCAAACCAACTACCCGTTCTGCTTGCTTTTTGGCAAAAGTAGAATTAGGCATTTTGTTATTTAATAAAGTGCTTACTTTTTGGTGCATACCGATAAAGTCTGCGTTATCTCTCATTTCCCGTTGGCTACTCAAGCAGATTGCAGCGTATGGATTATCCAATTCGCTGATAAACTTAACCTTTGCATTTGCATCTTTAGGTTGCGCATAATAGTCTTTCATGATTTTATTAAAGGCAGTAGCGGCAGTAGAACCTTTAAGTTCGATATTGTAGGTATTGAAATCAGAGACATCACTCTTAACTTCTACTACATCTTCAGAGCCATCAAAGTGGAAATAAGCCTTTTTAGCACCAATTCTCATCCGGTAAAGTCCTTCTTCAATAGGATTAGATAAGTTGATTGCAAAATTGCCACTAGGATCAATTTCTGCTTTTGATAAAACGGTATGATTGTTTCCTTCTTCGGATTTATCCAAAAAGATCTTCAAATTAGCTGCATTGGCAATATTACCTTTAATCATCGCAGCGCTGGCACTTTGCGCCGTGGTATTACTACAACTATAGCTTTGTGCAATCATTAAGCTGAGTAGTAAAAGTGAAAATATATTTTTCATGTCTTTTCTATTTTTAGAATTAACGAATTAATTGACTTCTTAATTAACTTCTATCTTATTTGCTAAGGTATGATCGTAGCTGTGTTTCCAATCCTTAATCGGACCATAGTTTTCTGCGTCGATCTCAATGTCTGTTCCAAAAACTTCACCAAGTTTGGTGCTGTTGATACCAGTCTTAGCGAGTGCTGCTTCGAATGCTGCTTGTTGAGCAGGTGTTACACTTACGACTACGCGACTTTGGTTTTCACCGAAAAGATAAGCATCTTTTCGGATAGATGCTTCAGTTTGTACCCGAAACCCGAAACCATTAACCATTGCACTTTCCGTCAAAGTTACAAATAATCCACCTTCTGAGATGTCGTGAGCAGATTGAATAAGTTTAGCAGCAATCAATTCTTTAACGGCTTTTTGTACTTTAAATTCTTCTGCTAAGTCAAAATGTGGTGCGGGAGAAAAAGGAACTTGGTGTACCGTTCGTAAATATTCTGAGCAGTTAATATCTTCTTTGGTTTCGCCCAATAAATAGATAATATCATTTTCCGCCTTAAAATCCATCGTCATTTGCTGCGAAAAATGATCTAAAATGCCTAACATTCCAATCGTTGGCGTAGGAAATACAGGCTCGGTCGTCGTAGAACCATCCGCTTGTTTAACGATGGATTGGTTATAAAAACTGACGTTTCCTCCAGTTACTGGCGTATTAAATTTCTCACAAGCTTCTCCCATTCCTTTCAAGGCGTGGACAAACTGCCAATAAACGCCCGTATCGTAAGGATTACCAAAGTTTAAGCAATTGGTAATGGCTACAGGTTCTCCACCGGAGCAAACGATATTTCTCGCTGCCTCGGAAACGGCAATCATGGCTCCTACGTACGGATCAGCGTAGACGTAAGCACTATTACAATCGGTCGTGACGGCGAGTGCTTTTTCACTTCCTTTGACGCGGACGAGTGCCGCATCGGAAGGTTTGTTGGTACTCATGCTATTGGTGCGGACCATCGAATCGTATTGTTCGTACACCCAACGTTTAGAAACGATATTGGGTGCGGCAAACAACTGTTTGGCGGTAGCGACGAAATCCGTTGGCACGGCGATGCTTGCCGCATTAAATTTTTTCAATTCTGCAACGTAGGCTGGTTCTGCGTATGCTCTTTGGTAAACGGGCGCACCGCCACCCAATACTAAAGGTTCAGAAGGAACGTGGGCAACACGTACGCCATTTTGCATAAACTCGATGTGTCCAGTATCCGTTACTTCCCCGATAATTTCACATTCTAAATCCCATTTTTCAAATACCGCTTCTAGCAAATGTTCTTTGCCTTTCTCTCCGATAATCAGCATTCTTTCCTGACTTTCAGAAAGTAGAATCTCGAAAGGTTTCATGTTGGCTTGTCGGGTAGGGACTTTATCCAAATCTACGAGCATTCCCGTACCACTTTTAGCACTCATTTCTGAGCAAGAGCAGGTGATACCCGCTGCGCCCATATCTTGCATCCCGACAACTGCGCCTGTTTTGATGGCTTCGAGGGACGCTTCTAGTAATAATTTTTCTTGAAAAGGATCACCTACTTGTACGGCGGGCAAATCGTCCGCAGAATCTTCGGTTAAGTCGGCAGACGCGAAGGTTGCCCCGTGAATACCATCTTTTCCAGTAGCGGAACCAACGATAAAAATGGGGTTTCCTGGACCATCCGCTACGGCAGAAACGGTTTCGCCTACTTTGACGATACCGACGGACATTGCGTTGACCAAGATATTTTGGTTGTAGCAGTCATTGAAGTAAACTTCTCCACCTACCGTTGGAACGCCGAAGCAATTCCCGTAATTCCCGATTCCACTAACGACGCCTTTGACGAGGTGTCGCGTATGCTTTAGATCAATATTTCCAAAACGTAAAGAGTTTAGCGCTGCGATAGGTCTTGCGCCCATCGTGAAAATATCTCGGTGAATGCCACCAACGCCCGTTGCGGCACCTTGGTAAGGTTCGATGGCGGAAGGGTGATTATGCGATTCAATTTTGAAGGCACAAGCAAGGCCATCTCCAATATCTACCAAACCGGCGTTTTCTTCGCCTGCTTCTACGAGCAAACGTTTTCCTTCTCGGGGCAATTTTTTCAAATAGGTAATTGAATTTTTGTAGGAACAGTGCTCGGACCACATCACGGAGAAAATACTGAGTTCCGTAAAGTTGGGGACGCGCCCTAAGATGGATTTAATTTTATCAAATTCGTCTTGGGTAAGCCCTAATTTTTTGGCCGTTTCGAAAGTTACTTGCGGTTCGGTGATTTGCATCGGGAAAATGGCTGTTTTAGATGTTAGTAGAATAAAGTCAAGCGCTAAAGAGAGTTACGGATTCATCCGAAAATGAATTGGGACTACCTTTTAAAGCGCAAAGATAACATCTACCTAGGATTAAGCCAATTTTAAGCCCATGTTTTAATTTGTACTTTGACGTACCATCATTACAGGGATGATGACGATCGTATGATAAGCACTTTTCAAGTGTTCAGGAAAATTAGCTTAGTAAGTAATTAATTCCAAAAAAGAGCACCAAGTAAATCCATAAAGCATCCAAGAAGTGCCAATAAATCGTCAATAAACGCAATTTTAGTTTTTTGGCGGGGTCAGAGAAATAGACTAATACACTGACGGGTTCCTGCATTCTTTTTCTTGCGGTGAACAAAAATAGAATTAGGAAAGGGAGTCCGGCAATGACGTGTACAAAGTGGAGTCCAGAAATGATATACAAAAAGGAAGCGGCGTTATCCGAAGCAATAAAAATTTTGCTGGCAACCAATTCGTTCCAACCAAAGACTTGCATGATCATGAAAGCTAGTGTAAGGATGATCGTTAAAACGAGTGCTTTTTGATAATTCGTTGTATGATCCTCTAAGTAAGATTTTTTGGCCCACCACAAAGAAATACTAGTTCCAATGAGCAAAAAGGTATTGAAATAAAAGATGAGCGGCAATTTAATGGGGGGAATATCTCCTTGTATCCGAGAATAGACAAATGACACAGAAAAAGCCATAAATAAGGCGGTAATACTCGCTAAACTTAGGAAGAGTAGCACATTGTACGGATGAAACATCATGGAATCATACTCGTTTTCTTGGATCATTTTTTTCATGTTGCAGGGTAGGTTTTAGCACTATCTAAATGTTGTAAGCGGCTTTTAGCTAATTTAAGCGTCAAGAAATTTACCGTTCGTATTAGGATTGGCAAGATTATGTGTGATGATTTTTTAAACAACTGCTATACTAACAAAATCTAAATGCGAAGGTTCGTCAAATCCTTCAGAGTCTTCAAATTACAGCATTTTTTTTGTTTAGAAATAAAAATCCCGAATCTTCTGGTAGGAAAATTCGGGATTTTGTTAATGCGATATAAAAACAAGTAGTCTTTTTATCTTTTTTATTGCATGAATTGATCGTAAGTGATAGAAACGTAAATCATTCTACCAATGAAAGGAGAACCCGTGTGGGTACGGTATTCATTTTTCAAAATATTTGAAGCACCCAGTTTAACGATTGATTTCCAATCGGCTAATTTGTAGCTCACTTGTGCATCTAATACCCCAAAAGCGTCAATATCTCCTGATCCAAAAGAACTTTCCCAGAAGAAGGCATCTTGCCATTTGTAAGAAACACCAAAACCTAACTCTTTCCAAATCTTTCTATTCGTTAAAGATACATTGAAACGGTGTTCTGGCGTATTAAAACCAGCTTCGAAGTTTTCATCTGGAGAATCGAAAGTAGCCCAAGAGTAGTTACCGGCTAATTCAAATTTTCTGGGCAACTTGTAGGTAATTCCAATCGCTGCACCCGGAGAAGTAATTTCTTCCGAAGCGTTTACGTAAGGACGGAATACCGTTCCAGCATCCAATTGTTCTCCTTTGTGCTCAGAAGCTTCTTTGGCGATAACGTTGAATTGAGAAATGAAGTTATTATAGATATTGTAGTATCCATGTAAGTCAACTAATAACTTCTTACCAATAATACCTTTATATCCTAATTCGAAAGAAGTTAATTGCTCCGGCGCAATAAAGTCAAAGTCGATCGTTTCTAAAAGATCACCATTACCCGCTAAAACTTCTCCGGTGTTAGCATCAATAAATCCACCAGATGCACGGAAAGCATTGTAAGAACTTTCAGAGTAAGCACCACCGTTGTGGATGCCGTAGCGTTCTGCGTTAGCAGGAGTACTTCCTAATAGAATGTTGGTCGTAGGGAAGTAAATAAACTGAGCTTGTGTCGTTGGGTTACGGAAACCAGTTTGGTAAGACGCTCTGAAGTTATGCTGCTTATTGGCTCCCGCAGAATAAACGGCAGAAATCCGAGGTGAAACTTGACCTTCAAAGTTTTCGTTCTTATCGTAACGGATAGAACCACCTAATTTTAAGCGATCATCTAATAATTTCTTAGTTATTTGTACATACGCACCATATTCGTCGATGGTAATTCTTTCGTTGTTTCCGGTTCCTTCTGGATCTTCGTTGAAAACAGTTCCGTCGGTAAATAGATCGTAAGTTCTCCAGTTACCACCAACTTGTAAACCAACTACATCGTTGAGTAAACGAGAGAAATCGTAGTTGAATTCTGCGTGGTAAAGTTTTGAGTCATCAATAAAACCTGCACCACCTCTTTGGAACAAACCTTCTCGTACTGCTTTTACGGTACGGTTGAAAGCATCTGTACCTACTGCGGGTCGGTTAGCATCTGCTGCGGCACGTCCTGCTTCGTGAGCAGTCGCTTTTTGCGCGTCAGTGAAGGCCGCAGGATCAATTCCAGAAAGGGCCAACTGCATAAGTGATGCCGTATAATTTCCAGCGTAGTTCAATGCCCATTGACTTGCGGTAGGAGAAAAGGCTTCGTTGGTGAAGGCACCTAAAGCAGTCATGTTGTAAGAATCACCGTCGTCTGTTATAGAAGTATAAGCTCTCACGAAGAAATCGTTTCCTTTTAATTCTAATTTGTGAAACTGTTGGTTGAAGTTTCTCAACGCGTATCTTTCACTACCTTGATAAATGGTAGAACCACGACCAAAACGGTAGTTATAAATTAATTCTAATTTATCCGTTAAACGGTAATGCAACGCAAGGTCAGCTTTCAAACTTTTTGCGTCGTTATTATCAATTAAATCTTCTTCTTTGATTCCCGTTCTTCTAAAAGCAATAGGATCAAGTTTTTGGATGTTTTGAATCAAGTCAGCGGTAAGCCCAGGAATCAAATCCGGATTTCCTTGTGCAAAAACGGGAGCTAATTGAGCCGCTAAAGGTCCTGCTAATAAAGCCAAAGGAACGGCAATTTCGGTTTCGTCACCATAAGTATTTAAACCATCAAAGTTAGGATCACCAGCTTGACGATTAGAATTATTTCTATCCGTAGCATAATCGTTTGCCGACCAATCTGTAGCAGTTAGCACCGAGAAGTTGATTTTGAACGCAAACTTATTATTGATTGCTTTTGCGTAGCGAATAGACATTAAGCCGTAAGGGTCGCTAGAGTCGGCAGCATCTGAACTGGTGACACCATACTTTACCTGCGCACTTAAGCCTTGGTAGTCAAAAGGACTCTTACTGTTCATGAACAAAATTCCGTTGAAGGCATTCGGTCCGTATAAAGCAGAAGCAGCACCGGGTACCAATTCTACATTATTGATATCCAACTCAGACATTCCCACTACGTTTCCAGAAGGAAAGTTTAATAATGGAGCAGAGTTATCCATTCCATCCATTAATTGTACGAAACGCGTATTTCCTGCCGAAGCAAACCCACGAGTATTAATCGTATTGAAGGTCATACTGGCTTGGTTGGAGTGTACACCTTTTAATTTAGAGATTTCATCGTAATAATCCGAAGAAGCAGAACCTCGAATACTGATGATATCTAATTTTTCAATCGTAACGGGAGATTCCAAGATTTTTTCTTCTACTCTCGAAGCGGAAACCACAACTTCATTTCCAATAATGGCTTGTGTACCCAAAGCCATTTCCACTTTTTGGTTGTTTTCCGTAATTTCTACTTCTTTCGTCTCAAAACCAATGAGTGAAATGATCAAGGTATAGGGTAGCGCTTCTGAAGTTGTTAATTCAAACGTACCATCAAAATCAGAAATCGTACCTTTTACGGTTCCCTTGACCAGTATATTTGCACCAATTAATGGTTCATTTGTATCTGCATCGCTCAACATCCCGGAAACAGTGTTCTGCGCAAACGCAAAACCTCCTATCAGTAGGAAGAGAGAAACGAAAAATAGTTTTAATGTAGATTTGTAATGCATAATGATTGTTTTATTTAAATTGTAAAGTTTTAAATGGCTTTCGTAAGTTGCTGAATGGCCGGTAAAAGTGTTCACTTGAGTTTAAATGACCATTATATTTTTTTTTGGTTGCAATTGATGATAAGTACGCCACAAAATTACGGATAACTATAATTTTGTCTTAGTCCTTAGATTTCTTATGGGATGATATGCTTTTAATAATTTCCCTAATCCTCCCTATTCGTTAGTTGCTGCAAAAGCTTAGGGAAGTCTTAAAAGACTTGGTAGAGGCACCATTTGTCTTGTGCTTACTCAGGACAATATGATGCGATACCGTTGCAATTTAAATAGAGCCTAAGCGATATAATTGTTGATTGAGGGGCTCGGAAATTATTAGTATTAATTGGTAATAATTCAATGGAATTATATTAAATAATTACATCAAATATATTGCAAAATAGTAAAATTCGTCTTAATGGGAATATTATTTTAAATTTTATTTGAAATAATTTTTTGCACAAATTATTCTACTTAATCTTCTGTTTTTTGGAAAATTCAATCCTTGAGAATTTGCGAATTAGGCTTTAGGTAGCATTCCTTGGTCTTTTTCTGAGCAGATTAGGATTGCATTTAAGACCGAGTGCCTTTAATTTGCAGCGTGCAATCCATGGAGTATCAGTCAATTGGTCTTTTATTGGCGGAAAGCCACCGCAAAATAAAGTGACCGAGTGTAAATTACTTAATCTCTTGCTTATCTTTGCTCTTATGCCGCATCGTATTCATATCATTTCCTTTGATATTCCATTTCCCGCTAATTATGGGGGAGTGATTGTGGTGTATTATCATCTTAAGAAACTAGCAGAAAAGGGCGTTAAGGTCATTTTACACTGCTTCGAATACGGCGATCGCCACCCACAATCGATACTTTTAGATTATTGTGAAGCGGTATATTATTATCCACGTAGTCGACAATTGCATCACCAGTTGAGTACCTTGCCTTTTATTGTCAAAACGAGGCAAAATCCCAGCTTGCTAAAGCGGTTACTCGCCGATGATTATCCAATTTTGATGGAAGGTTTGCACTGTGCAGGTTTTATCAATCATCCCGCGTTGGCAAATCGCTTAAAATTGCTGCGGATGCACAATATTGAGTGGCAGTATTATCGCAATCTTGCTCAATTAGAGCCGCGCTGGTTGCATAAGCTTTATCTCTACCTAGAAAGCCAAAAACTACGGCACTTCGAGCAAAAAAATATTACTCATGCGAATCAAATCTTAAGCTTGACGGCTTTAGATGCTGCTTACTTTGGGCAATGGTCCGATCAAGTACAGCTGATTGGGCCCTTTCACGCGCACGAAAAAGTGACGAGCCGCCTAGGACGGGGAAGTTACATCTTATTTCACGGGAAATTGAGCGTGGAAGACAACGAAAAAGCAGCACTGTATTTGATAGAAAAAGTAATGCCTTTCACGGAGGCTAAGTTGATCGTAGCGGGGATGAATCCAAGTACTGCTTTGCAAGCAACTGCTGCCGGACAGCACAACGTGGAATTAATCGCTAATCCGTCGGAAGGGGAGATGTTGGAATTGGTTCGAGCCGCTCAGATCAATGTTTTATTGTCGTTTCAGGTAGCGGGCATCAAATTGAAATTATTAAATGCCTTATTTCTCGGTCGGCATTGTTTGGTAAATCCAACGATCGTTGAAGGGACGGAATTAGCGCCGCTTTGTACCATTGCAACTGACCCCAGCGCGTTTATCCAAAAAATAGAAATGCTGTGGTCACAAGACTTTACGACGGAGTTGATGGCAAAACGGAAAATGGTTCTCCAAGAAAAATATTCTAACGAAGTTGCCGCCAAGAAAACCATCCAAATCTTAGACGCGGGTAAAAAATAATAAAATAATCACTTTCAACAAAAACTGAAAGTTTATAAAACTGTTATACCTTTATATTTTATGCTGAGAGCAATACAAGCGTAATATTTTTTTGTTGATCTAATTTTAAATAATGTTTTAAACGTCGTCCAGAGACGACTCGGTGCAAATCATATGGAAAGTAGTAAAAATATCAATCAAATCGTAGCCGATAAAACACTTGATGCCACCTTGCAGACGGTTGCTAAAAAAGTTATGGCTGGAGAACGGATTACGGAAGCGGAAGGGCTCTATCTATTTGAGCATGGCGACCTCGGCTATTTGGGTAGCTTAGCGAACTTTATTCGAGAGCGGAAACATGGCAACCGGACGTATTTTAATCGGAATTTTCACTTAGAGCCGACCAACGTCTGCTTGTATACCTGTAGTTTCTGTTCTTACTCTCGCTTGATCAAAAAGCGAAGCGAAGGGTGGGAGTATACGATGGAGGAAATGATGGATCTGATTAAAAAATACGATGACGAACCGGTTACGGAAGTACACATTGTAGGAGGTGTTTTGCCGCAGTATGATTTGAAATTCTACACCGATCTTTTCAAAAGTATCAAAGCACATCGACCGGATTTACACGTAAAGGCATTAACGCCAGTTGAATATCATTATATTTTCAAGAAAGCTAAAGTGACTTACGAAGAAGGGATGAAGTTGATGAAAGAGGCTGGTCTAGATTCCATGCCCGGCGGTGGTGCAGAGATTTTCCATCCAGAAATTCGGGATGAGATTGCAGGCGGGAAATGTTCTGGGGAAGAATGGTTAGCGATTCACCGTGCTTGGCATAACTTGGGCATGCGCTCCAATGCTACAATGCTTTACGGTCATATTGAACAGTTTAAGCACCGCATTCACCACTTGGAAGCCTTGCGAAGCTTGCAGGAGGAAACGGGAGGATTTCAAACTTTCATTCCCCTAAAATTTAGAAATAAAGGCAATCAAATGTCGCACGTAGCAGAATCTACCATCATCGAAGATTTACGGAATTACGCGATCAGCAGAATATACTTGGATAACTTTGATCACATCAAAGCTTACTGGCCAATGATTGGTCGGGACACTGCGCAACTGTCGCTTGCTTTTGGCGTTGATGATATTGATGGTACGATTGATGATACCACTAAGATTTATACGATGGCGGGTTCGGAGGAACAAAGCCCTTCGATGAATACGCAAGAATTGGTAAGCTTGATTAGAGGGGTAGGTCGAGAAGCGATTGAAAGAGATACCTTATATAACGTTGTGAAAGATTATAAAGATCACGTTTTTGCGGAAGATACGATCTATAAAGGTTACGTTTCTTTGCCTGTGGTTAATAAATAAGTTTAAAATAGTACATGAACATTTACATTATTCGACACGGAGAAACGGAATTGAATCGGCAAGGTATTGTGCAAGGAAGCGGTGTAGATGCTTCTTTAAACGATAAGGGCAGTCGACAAGCTCAGGCTTTTTACGAGGAGTATCGGCAAGTTGATTTCGAAATCATTATCACTTCTAAGCTTAAACGGACACACGAAACGATCGCGCCATTTTTACGAGAGGATCTTCCTTGGGAACAATTCGCAGAAATTAATGAAATTTCTTGGGGGGTGATGGAAGGGCAAAAGCCAGATGCTGCGATGATACAACGCTATCAATCAATTACAAAGGCTTGGGATGCAGGCGATTTTGACGCAGGCGTAACGGGAGGCGAGAGTGCTCGGATGCTCGGGGAAAGATTGGAAAATTTTGTAAGAACCTTGAAAACGCGACCCGAAAAAAATCTACTAGTTTGTATGCACGGGCGTAGCCTGAGAGCCTTGGTTTGTTTGTTAAAAGCAGAAAGCTTAACGCAAATGAGTAAATTTCCACATAGCAATACGGGATTGTATTTGGTAGAATATAAAGATGGACAATTTAATTTTCAGTTGGAAAATGATACACGGCACTTAGCGCGTTTTTGATATTCCAGTCTGAGTCATCGTCTTGCTTTGATCACACTAAATACTTTGTAATATATATTATCGAACATTTTGAAACTGCCTTTTCAAGGATTAGCCTCCGGGGCTTCCTTGATTAGTACGAAAATCCAAGGCTCAAAATATTCACAAACTTAAATTGAAAAATACTAAATACACCGTCCGGAAATTGAACTTTGCTTTTGTTACCGTGTACTAAATTTCGTCTATTTTGAAAAAAAAGTATAGCATTACCGCTGTTAGTTATCTGAATACGAAGCCTTTCTTGTATGGCTTATTGCATCATCCTATTCGTGAACAGCTTGATTTGCAACTGGATATTCCATCCGCTTGTGCAGAAAAATTGCAAGCGGGAACAGTTGATATCGGTTTGGTACCCGTAGCGATTATTCCTTCTTTGCAGCAGCCGCACATTATTTCAGATTATTGTATTGGTACCAACGGAACGGTGAAAACAGTTGGCATTTACAGTCAATGTCCCATCGAAGAAATTGAAAATTTGTACCTCGATTTCCACTCGCGTACGTCGGCGCAGCTGACGCGGATTTTAATTAAAGAATACTGGAAATTGGACGTCAATTTTCTGGAAGCGAAAGAAGGCTTTCGGGAAAAAATTGTGGGTAAAACGGCGGCGCTCGTCATTGGTGATCGCACCATTGGGATGGAAGAAAAATGCGCTTATCAATATGACCTGGGCGAAGCTTGGCGCGCACATACGGGGCTTCCTTTCATCTTTGCAGCTTGGGTCAGTAACAAACCATTGAGTGCGACTTTTATCAAGGAATTTAACGATGCCTTGGCTTATGGTTGCACGCAGATTCCCAACTTAGCTTTATTGTTAAATTCTCCTCATCCAAAATTTGATATTCAAAAATACTACACCGAATACATTAACTACGATTTTGACCTTCCTAAAAAGCAAGCTTTAGCCTTGTTCTTGAAAAAAATGGGGGTTCCCATTCAAGAAAGTATTCAAAAAGGACTTTCTTTGGTCTAAAGTCTAATTGCTTCTATGCTCAATCGTTTCAACTTTATCAAATGCCTACCGTGGTTAATCTTGCTTTTGATTTTGACGCAGTGTCAATCAAAAGAGCAACCGCCCATGTCGTGGGAGGAAGATGCGGCGACAATCGTTCCAAGCAAGATTGAGGGAAACTTCTTGCAATACTCCAACTATTGCCAAATTATGCTGGTTGGTCGCGGTGCAGATCGCAATGATTTGCTCTGCTTGTTGGTCAGTCAAGAAAAAGATATTATTGGAACGCATAGTCTGAGTAACAATCGCAATAAATTGGGCATTCCCTACGAAAAAACGAGCATCAAACAGAATCATTTAAACGAAGGAATGCTAGAAATCTACATTTCTGAGGCTTGTCGTCCGAGCTCAGGCAAAGTCGTAATTACGGATTTTGATCCTGAAAGCTATACACTTAGTGGTCATTTCGAAGCTAGGTTGTGTACGACGGGGAAGTTAGGTCGCCTCGCCAAAAAACGTCTCAAAAATGGTCAATTCCATCAAATTAAGCTCAACTATTTTGATCGACGGGCGAAATAAAATGATTGATAATCAACATTTTAGGGACAGTTCGTCCAATAAGTCTTTCCTCTTGCCATTAAGGATTTAGTAGCGTACCCTATTTCTGGTATTTCAAAATGATCACTCCGGTAATCGTTCTTAAAACTTGCATCTTAATGGGAATGCGCTTAATTTTGAAGCATGAACACCGAACATACAAATATTGCGAGTTGTTGTTGTCTTCTTCGTTCCTGAACGAAAGGTGACCCTAATGATACGTAATTACAACAAATTATAATCCTTAAAGCCTTTCCCTGTGAAAGGCTTTTTTTATGTCTAAATCAAAAATAATAATGAAAAAATATATATTAAATAATACTTGTTGTTGTTTCACTTTTCCCTACGGAATGGCAATATGGTATTGATTGAGCATTTTCAATGATTATTTATATAGGCCTTTCCATTTTTGGAAAGGCCTTTTTTTTAGCTTGAAATTGAAGTCTATTTTTAAAAAAATCAAAACACAAAATCACTATAAATCATGACAGCAGCTATCAAGAAACAGCAGAATCTTTACGCCGATCGACTGAAACAAGTCCGTCAATTAATTGGGAGAACACCTTTGTACAAAATTGCAGGGGCTTTTCAAAAACCGGGGGTAGCGATTCACGCAAAATTGGAATGGAATCAACTCGGCGGCAGTATGAAATCCCGCCCGGCTTTTCAAATTATTAATTCCGCGATCGAAAAAGGGGATTTGTACCCTGGAAAAACTTTGCTAGATGCTACGAGTGGCAATACTGGAATTGCTTATGCAACGATTGGTGCGGCACTCGGTATTCCAGTTGCGTTGTGCCTACCAGAGAACGTTTCAACGGAAAGAAAATTGCTGTTACAGTCCTTGGGGGCAAAAATCATTTGCACGTCTAAATCTCAAGGTATCGAAGGTGCTCAGCTGCGCGCAAAAAATTTAGCAAGGGAGTTTCCGGATCGCTATTATTACGCAGATCAATATACGAACGAACAAAACTGGAAAGCGCACTTTCACGGAACTGCCGTAGAAATCTGGGAACAAACGCAAGGGCGGATTACTCATTTTATTACGGGCTTAGGTACCACGGGGACTTTTATGGGCATCGGTCGGCGGTTGAAATTGTACAATCCAGCTATTGAATTAGTGGCGTTACAAGCCAATACGCCAAAGCATGGGCTGACAGGTTGGAATCATTTGGAAACAACTCCCGTTCCGAAAATCTACGATGCTGATTTGGCGGATCAATTCATGGAGGCAGATACGCAAGAGGCTTATACTTGGATTCGCTGGGTAGCCCGTAAGGAAGGTTTGATTTTGAGTCCGTCGGCAGCCGCTAATTTGGCTGGTGCGGTGGCTTTGGCGGATAAGATCGATGAAGGTTTTATTGTTACTAGTTTTGCGGACGACGCAACGAAATATACGGCTTTGCTCCACGAAATTCTTAATCCATAAGTCTACGCTACAAGGTTTTAAAATAGTAGAATTTTAAATTAACTTTGTGAAAAAATAATCATGAGTGATTCCGTTCAACTTTCCCCCGCCGAAATGGCGCGTTATGCTCGGCACATTGCGATTCCTGAGTTTAATCTAACCGCGCAAAAGAAATTGAAAGCAGCGAAGGTTTTGGTGATTGGTTCGGGCGGTTTAGGGAGCCCAATGTTGTTATATTTGGCGGCGGCGGGTGTTGGTCAATTGGGGATTGTAGATTTTGATGTGGTGGATGATAGCAATCTTCAACGGCAGGTTTTGTTTACGGTAGCCGATATTGGTCAATCGAAAGCCGAAACGGCAAAACGGCGCTTGCAAGCGCTGAATCCTTATATCGAGATTAAGGTTTATCATACGCAATTTACGAAAGAAAATGCCCTTGATTTGATTGCGGATTATGACGTAGTGGCTGATGGAACAGATAATTTTCCTACGCGCTACTTGGTGAATGATGCTTGTGTTTTGGGTGGGAAGCCGAATGTATACGCTTCGATTTTTAGATTTGAAGGTCAGGTGTCGGTGTTCAATTATTTACACGAAGATGGAAGCCGTGGGCCGAATTATCGGGATTTATTTCCAACGCCGCCACCGCCGGATTTGGTGCCCAATTGTGCAGAAGGTGGCGTGCTCGGTGTGCTGCCAGGTATTATCGGGAGTATGCAAGCGAGTGAAGTAATCAAGGTCATCACTGGCGTGGGAGAACCCTTGGCCGGGCGCCTATTTTTATTTGATGCGGCGAGCTTTACGACGCGTATTTTAAAAGTAAAAAAGAACCCGACGACTGAAATTAAAACCTTAATTGACTACGATTTGTTCTGTGGGATTCAGCCAGTTAGCACTTTAGACCCAATAAAAGAGATTAAAGTGCAGGAGTTCAAAAAATGGTTAGACGACGGGGAAGACTTTCAATTGATTGACGTGCGAGAACCTTACGAATATGAGATCTCTAACCTAAAAGGAACCTTGATTCCATTGGATCAAATCGTGGATGCAGTGGCTAACATTGCACGGGATAAAAAAGTGGTGATACACTGCCGGAGTGGCAAACGGAGCGCAGCTGCCATTCGAAGCTTGCAAACTCATTTTCAGCTGGATAATTTGTATAACTTGGAGGGCGGTATTAACGCATTTGCCCAAGAAATTGACCAATCACTGCCTGTTTATTAGGCTTTTTGTTGGTAAATCATCAGTGGAAATAAAGCGCTGAGGGCTAATTCACTTAGTCCACAGCCAAGGGTTTCAAGATCCTTTAGATTTGAAATTACAAAGGAAAGTGCGCAGTTCTTAAAATATATTGTATTTTTAGCGCATATTTTCATAACAAAATCAAACACAAAATGCGTTGGAGTAAACAAGATAAAAGTAGAAACGTAGATGACCGGAGGGGGAAAAATGTCAAGACGGGCGTTGGAATTGGGCTTGGAACCATTGTGATCTTTATCATTGCGACTTTGCTCGGAGAAGATCCGGGAAGGTTGATGGAACAACTGCCTGCACAGCAACAAACACAGCAAACGCAATCGAGTCCTAGAAGTGCAGCAGAAGATGAATTGGCAGATTTTGTCGGTGCCGTTTTGACCTATAACGAAGAAGTTTGGGATAAGCTATTTCAAGAGCAGTTAGGCCGTACGTATCAGAAACCCGTTTTGGTTTTATTTACCGACAAGGTACAAACTGCCTGTGGACTATCGGGGGCTGCTACGGGACCTTTTTACTGTCCGGGAGATCAAAAATTATACATTGATTTATCCTTTTATCAAGAACTAAAAAACCGCTTTAAGGCGCCGGGTGACTTTGCGATGGCTTACGTTGTTGCACACGAAGTAGGACACCACGTACAATTCTTATTAGGAATTACTCAGGAAGTTCATCAAAAAAGGAACAGAATTGCGAAAGCAGAATACAATCGTTTATCGGTGTGTATGGAATTGCAAGCAGATTTTTTGGCGGGTGTTTGGGCACATCATGCGCATCAAGCTAGAAATATTTTAGAAGAAGGTGACATTGAAGAAGCGTTGCGTGCGGCTCATGCGATCGGGGATGATCACATTCAGATGCAATCTCGTGGATATGTCGTTCCAGAATCTTTTACTCACGGTACTTCGGAGCAACGGATGCGTTGGTTTAGGAAAGGCTTAGAGTCGGGGGATTTAAGATTGGGCGATACCTTTGCGGCAAAAAGTTTATAAGTGACGTTTAAACAGATCATATTTATCCCACTTGGACTTGCGTTATCCTTTCGAGATTTTGGGATTTGGCGGTCATTTTAGGATAGTAGGATTTCTAAGCGCTTGATTTATCATAAAAAAACTCCCGAATTTTCAGTATCGAAAACTCGGGAGTTTTTTCATTTATGGTTTTTTCTGCAAAAAGAACTTTCGAATAAAGTCTAATGTACTAGCACGATTCTGATTATCAATTGTTTATTTTTTGGCTTAGCAAAATCAAAGCGTAGCGTGTTGATTTAGTAGATTTTTTATTGAAAACTTTCAGCTTTAGCCTCTTCTAAATAAATCTTATAAGCAGGTGGACAAGTTTCATTACTCAATAAGCTTCCCGCTTCGATGTAAGGATACAACTCATCGTAGCGCATACTTACCCCAACGCTAATCCTACGGGAGATCATTTTTCGAGTAATCAAATCGGCATCCTTAATGCCACCTGCGGCCAGCAATTCTACGAAAGACTCAACCGTTTCTTTGTGAAAATTAGCAACACGTCGTTTTTTATCACTAACCACTAAACCCTTAATTAGCTCAGGATTTTGCGTTGCGACTCCTGTTGGGCAGGTATTACTATTGCATTCCAAGGCTTGAATGCAACCAACAGCCATCATCATCGCTCGTGCGCTGTAACAAATATCGGCGCCCAAAGCTTTTGCGCGGAAAACGTGGAAACCAGTAAAGATTTTTCCGGCAGCGATAATGGTAATATCTTTTTTTAGACCAAAACCGACCAACGCATCATAAACAAAAGCGATTCCTTCTTTGAAAGGAGTTCCTACAGAATTAGAAAACTCCAAAGGCGCTGCGCCCGTTCCTCCTTCACCGCCATCGACGGCGATAAAATCAGGTTTGATGCCCGTTTGGATCATTGCTTTGCAAATGGCAAAAAACTCAGTGATCGAACCAACACAAAGTTTGAATCCTACAGGTTTGCCACCAGATAATTTGCGCATTTTTCCCAGCAGTTCGCATAATTCAATTGGCGTAGAGAAGGCTTTATGGTACGGAGGAGATAAAACATCTGTTCCCGCTTCGACTCCACGAATTTTGGAAATTTCTTCCGTATTTTTTTTAGCGGGAAGAATACCGCCGTGTCCCGGTTTTGCCCCTTGCGATAATTTTAACTCAATCATTTTGACGTTATCGGCAGCCGTTAATTTTTGGAAAGCATCGCCATCGAAATTCCCGTCTTTAGTTCGACAGCCAAAATAGCCCGTTCCAACTTGATAAATCAAATCTCCTTCATACTTATTGTGATAGGGACTGATGCCCCCTTCTCCGGTATTGTGCGCAAAACCGCCAATTTTTGCACCACCATTTAAAGCTTCTACGGCAGCGCTGCTCAAAGAACCAAAACTCATGGCGGAGACATTCAAAATACTAGCACTGTAAGGTTGCGTACAAGCTGGTCCACCGATTTTCATGCGTTGATCGGCTTCCAAACTGTGCGGATCGAGAGCGGCGATGGAGTGATTCATCCATTCGTATCCTTCCGCGTAGACATCGAGTTGGGTTCCAAAAGGCGTTGTATCTAGTTGTTGTTTAGCACGTGCGTAGATAATTGACCGAAAAATTCGACTTACGGGGCTACCTTCCGTATCCGGCTCAACGAAATACTGGTAAATTTTGGGTCGCATCCATTCCATCAAGTAGCGTGTTCTGCCCAAAATGGGGAAATTACGGACGATGGCGTGTTTCTTTTGGAACATATCGTAGAGGCCAAAGAAAATAATGGGGAGTAAAAGGATAAGACTCCAGTAGATAGGCGACCACCAGAAATAGCCGACGAGTCCGACGGTTAATAAAGATAATACGGCAAAAAAGCTAAACTCATTTCTCATGTGGAATAGATTGGAATTTTCAGATTTGGGTAATATTACGAAGTTCTGCAAGGGAATCCAAATAAAATTTGCTACTGCTGAAAGTCATCTGAAAGCGACAGTGGTTTTAAATAGAAAATGGTATCTTTAATTTATGAAAAAAGCAATTGAGAATCGTGCTGATTTATCCTTCCTCGTGCGCACTTTTTATGAACGTTTGAGGCAAGACAAAAGTTTAGGACCTATTTTTAATCGGCAGGTAACAGACTGGGAATTGCATTTTGAGCACATCACGGATTTTTGGGAAAGTAATCTCTTTTTTTCCAAGCGTTATCATAAGAATCCGGTGGAGATCCACGAGGCGGTGGACGCGGCGGAATCCCACGAATTGGAACAAAAACACTTTGGAATTTGGTTGAATTATTGGTTTAGTACCGTCGATGAATACTTCGAAGGAGAAAAAGCCAATATCGCTAAAAATAGAGCGCGGAATATGGCTTCTTTTATGTTTCTAAAAATCTACGCCGCGCGGCCCAAAAAAGGCTAGGAGTGGCGTGCCTATTTTGGGGCTTCGATACCAATGAAAGCCGTTTTCTTGATGGCGTGACTAATATCTTGAAAATTAATTTTCGTTTTTTTGCCCTCAATGATCAACATCGAAGCATTACCTTCCAATTTCTCAAATAACCACGTCGCGATTGCTGTCACCTCATCTTCTTTCCCAAAACTCAGGTAAATTCTCACCGTTTCGATGTAGCCCATGCTTTGTCCTTTATAACTTTCGTCGGTAATAATTTTAGCTTTGGTGCCCGGAATTTTGAAACTTTCGCCGTAAGCCAGCCAACGGTAGCGCGACCCAAAAAGGTGATATTTCAAGTCTTTGTGGCGCGTCATGATTTCAATCTTCATTTTATCAAAAGCGAAGAGGGCAAATTCAGTGTCATATCCACCTGCCGCTGGAGCGGGAGTCGGTGGTCCGTCCAAGGCCTTTTGAAGTTTCTCCGCTAGTTTCTCAATTTGTTGGAAGCGCTCGGTTGCCATCTCCTGTACGGTTTCATCGGCAAACTTTTCGAAGTTGTCGGGATGGTATTTAGCTTGGAGTTGTTTTTTTATTTTTTTGAAACTTTCGGACGTTAGTGCGGCGAGCTCACCGAAGTATTTGCTGATGTCTTCGCGTTCTTTTGGAGTGAAGTGTTGAGGATTCATAGTGGTTCTAATTTACAGCCAAGATACATTTTTATCTGTTTGAATGCCACTTTTTTGGGCGTAGCCTGAATGTCTAATCTATGCTTTTTCAGACTAGAATTAGCTAAAAGTTCATAACTGATATTTTTTACGATCGAAAATATTTGATTATTGTAGTTTAATTTTACTCAGTTAGAATTTTCTTTACAATTTTAAAATAAAACTTCCTGAAATTACCAGAACAAAAGTTTTGCTACTTGCGGTTAAAAAATATTTCATTTTCAAAATGAGTATTTTCTTTTTTATGAAGTTGTTTAATAATTCTAAAAGCAGTTGAGAAAGGCTTTGCCTTCACGCAAGTAAGCAGCGTTTTTTGTTCAAGCCTGCCTCTGTCGGCAGGCAGGTTGAAGCTCTTTTAGGAGTTCGTAGCAGCGCTACGGAGGATGAAAAAGCTGAAAAGTTGGGTAAAAAGATCAATTCGTAAACATTTTTGGAGTTTTTAAACAACTTCTATAAAATAGGGGGGTAGCTTTGCTTCAACTATTATGAATTTGCTCAACCGAAAGAATGGGAATGATACATTAAATGCTTCATTTTTACCAAAATGCATTATCAGATCAATGAGATGATGTTTACCGCTTGTATGGTTAGCAGTAGATTTGTGATGCATTCGTTCCTACTAATGAAAACCTTGATTGCTTCGGCTGAGTATTAGCTTATTTTGGTTTGTCGTGATAGAATTTCACAGCTTCGGTTTTAAAAAACAGTTCGCTTTTTTCGGCTAGCATATTTTGATTAGTAATACTGTAAAATTGGAATGTTTTTTCTTCTGTAGTTTCGGTCAACTCTTCTTTAATCTTTTTTGAAATAAGGGCATATTTCTTATTTGATTTTAACTTTCTAGCGATTCGAAAATTTCGTTCAAACCATTGAATTTCTTCTTCATCTAAGTTTGTAATCGAATCGATCAATTCGTGATTTTCTTGATTATAGAAATGGAATGAAATTATTTTCTTCTTCAGCGCTGTTTTTAGATAATGCTTGGTTAGTTTATTAAATGGATTCAAATGCAATCTCATTATTGTAGCATTTTCAAAATGCAGTAAAACTTCGATAGCAAAAGAACGCTGATCTAAATCCATCATTCGAAAATTTAGGTTTGGTCTTGGTGGTGGAAATCCAATATTAAAGTAATTCTGTATCGTTGAATTACAAATAATAAATAGGCCCGGAATAATATGACCGTTTATCGAGCTAGTAATAGGGAAAACCTTTTGCGGGGGAATCATTTTGGCCGACTCAATCACTGCTGCAGGATATATTATCTCGGGTTTCTTACTGAAAAAGTCTTTAATCTCTTCGATGTTCATTACTTTACCTTAAGTTCAATTTTGTCATTAGTATTTCCCAGCATTTTAACTCCAAACAACAAACAAGATGGAAAAAATGATCAGGTCAATAATCGTATTATTTTTAATTGCGAGTACGGTTTCGTTCGTTCTGTGTCGTTGTAGTCTTTCTACGGATCGTTCGGATGTGGTTCAGTCAAAAACGGAAAAATTAGAGGAAGATAATAAGCTCACGGAAAAGGGAAGTGTTAAGCCATTAGGCAAAGCCGTGCCTAAAAATAGGGTAGATACCGTAACGCAAGAAACAGCAAAGCAAGAACGCAAAAAAGAAAAAAAACAGCGAGTGGTCAGTGTAGGAAAAGCGTTGGCAAATCCTCAAGGTGCGATTAGTGATAAAAAGATCGGAACCGTGCTGTCAAAGATCGCTGAAAATTTAGAAAAGAAAAAGCTGGCTTACCGAGCCAATTTAAAGCAAGATTGTTCCGGCATTTTTCATCAAATCAAAGATAGTTTGCAGCTTCGGTTGCCGGCTTTAGCAGCTAGTAAAAGCAATTTTAAGTATCCCGCTTCGCGGATTCGGAGTTCGCGTCAAATTGCCGATTGGTATTATAAAAACAATAATCTACTATTGGTAGAAGATGCCATCGCTTCGCGCAATGCCATCCGTCCGGGCGCTGTTTTGTTCTTTGGTAAATCAAATCAAAAATTCAAAAATATCACGATTGATCTGTTGACGGACCGAGACAATAATTATAGCTATAAAGGAGCCATCAATCACGTTGCCGTAGTAACTAGGGTGAGTAAGGATGCGCAAGGAAACGTGATTGGGTACACGATGATGCACGGAAGAAATTCTAAAATACCTGCTGCTCGCAGTAGCAGTAAAGTAATTCAAAGTAAGTACACTCCAGACTTACCTCCTTTTGGCAATTGGCGTCAGCAGTTGTTGGCGATTGCCAATATTGTAACACCCCGTTCTTAAAGTATCATTGCGATACGCTAGGGATTATGAGCTATTTGTTGACAAGTTCCATCTTTATTCCTGCTTTAGTAGGATTAACTTCTACTTAAATATAAGCTTTTCTAAGATTATTTTTTTTGTTAACTTTAGGAATAAACTTATTGATTAGCTAAAGTTTAGTAAAATGCAGTTGCTACTGCCTTTTGCTTACTTACTAGCGGCCATAGAAAAACGATCTCCACTTTTTAAGAAAACGATGATGGATAGAATCGAATTCATACAACGGATATTTAGGAATACCAATTTCGAAAACTATTTGGAGATTGGTTGCGAAGAAGGGGATTCCTTTTTACCAATAGCCGCAAAAAATAAGATTGCGGTTGATCCAAATTTCCAAATTCCATTTTCTGTTAAGTTGAAGTGGATGTTTAAGCAACCCCGAAATATTAGGAATCAATACTTCGAAGAAGAGAGTAATACTTTTTTCAAACGAAGGGCTTATTTAAAGCAGCTTAAACCTTTTGACGTTGTCCTCATTGATGGTCTACACACTTTTCAAGCTGCTTTGAACGACGTATTCAATTCCTGCAAATACCTGAATCCCAACGGTGTGATTGTGATGCACGATTGTTATCCTCCGTATCGTGCGGCAGCGCTAGCCACCGCAGCATTTCCAACGAAAGCAGAACAAGCTGCGACGGTCGGTTGGGATGGAGGATGGTGTGGAGATGTTTGGAAAACAATTGTTTATCTACGCCGAAATGCTTCCTCGTATCTAGCGGTATGTGTGTTGGATACAGACTTAGGCTTGGGGATTATCCGACCACGGAAGGGAACGAACTACCAAGAACTATCAATTGATCAAGAACAGTTTGCCGAAATCAATCAATTGACTTACGATGATTTAGTGAAGGATCCCAAACTCCTCCTGAATTTGAAAGCCGAAGCCTACGCAGCCACGATACTTGATTTAGTGTTTCGTAAAGAGCCGTGCCAAACAAATTAGATTTCTCTTGATGATCAATCAAGCTATTGCGTGTACTTCGTTGAACGCCAAATAAAGCTAACACATGGAAATTATTTCAAAAATAGAAGACCTACAACAACTACTAATTGATAAAGCTTGTCCCATTGCTATTCGTGAGGATATGATTGCGGGGATAGCGGCGAATGCAATGGCTCTACAGCTCACAAAAAACATTGTTGATGTGATAGATTGGAAAAATGTAGCTACGGATCCCGTTCGGATGCAATTTTTACCATTGGCTTCCGAATTAGAAGAAGATCATCCTAACTTAGCTTTGGACTCGCTGAGTGAAAAAAAAGACGAAGTTGTGGCGGGCGTAATTCACCGATACCCTAACAAGGTTTTATTTTTATTGAATAAGGTTTGTCCTGCTTATTGTTCTTTTTGTACGAGGAGTTATTTAGTCGGTCCTAGTACTCAGCGCGTGCAAAAAGATAAAATAAAAATGCCATTTAAACGTAGAGTAAAAGGCTTATTGGAATACTTAAAGTGTCATCCTAATATTAATGATGTGCTTATCTCTGGCGGAGATTTGGTTTTGGCAAAGCTTCCTTTGTTGGAAGATTTATTAACCGAGTTAGGGCAGTTGACAACGATTAAAAGCATCCGCTTGGGGACTAGAGGTTTATTTTTTTTACCACAGTATTTTTTCAAAGATCATCCGTTTCATCAACTGCTGGCACAACAATATTTATGGCTAAAAAAGCGAGGCATTGAGTTCTCTATTCAATCTCATTTTAACCATGCGAACGAGCTTAATTCACTTTCCCAAATGGCGGCGAATGAACTCACGAGTCTGGGGATCAAGATTAGAAACCAAACTGTTTTGTTGCGCGGTGTTAATGCTGACTTGCCAAGTTTGCAGGCACTAATTGCGGCCTTGGTTGCGGCTAATATTATCCCTTACTACATTTACCAAATGGATATGGTGCCCCACGCCGAACATTTTAGAACCTCCTTGCAAGAAACGATTACTTTGAGCAAACAATTAGAAGGATGTTTTACCGGGTTTCATACACCGAAGTTTGTGGTGGATTTACCGAATGGTGGTGGGAAAACCAATATTTATGCTTTTGAAAAATATGAAAAAGAAACAGGAACCTACCATTATAAGTCAGCGGTAAAAGCTAATGGGCCTTTTAAATATTACGACCCATTGCGCATTAGCAGAATGGAGACCTAGTAGTTTTTTTAAATCCTAACAAAAAAATAATATGAAAGAGGAAAAACCAGACTTCCTACTGATTGATTGGTTCAAAAAATTCCTTCCCGAGGAAGAGGTCAATAGGGTGAAAAAAACAATGGCGGAAAAGCCATACAGAATTACCAAAGCGTACCAAGAGTTATTTGAAAGTCATGCGATCGCAGACGCCAGTGAGATCATCTCCGTCACTAAGCATATTCCCAATAAGGATTACGAGGGTTTGGTCAGTGGATTAAATATTCAATATTTATCATTTTGCGAGCATCATTTTCTTCCTTTTTTTGGAACGGTAGATATTATTTATGATCCGGGAGCACTCATCCTTGGAATTGGTAAGCTTTCGCGACTAGTTGATTTTAGAACCAAAAGATTTAATATTCAAGAATACATTGCTAAAGAAATCTGTGAGGATATTATGAACTTCGGAAAAGCAAAAGGTTGCTTTTGTAGAGTGAGTGCAAAGCATAGTTGCCTATGCTACCGTGGTCCCAAAAAATATACTTCTTCGAACGTCGTAAGCTATCGTACAGGAACTTGTAAATTACCATCTATACAATCCGAAATACAATTAATACTTTCCGCTTAAATCAAATAAAATGAATGAGCCAATCTTAGAAATCACGACCAACGTTGGATGCAAGGTAAATTGTAATTACTGTCCACACATGAAAACGGTTCAGCATTTAAAAGGCCAAGACTACAATATGAGTTTTGAAACCTTTAAAGCTAGTTTGGAAACCGTTCCTCAGGAGATAGAGATTTGTTTCGCTGGATATTCCGAACCTTTTTTGAATGAATATTGTACGGATATGATTCTTTACGCTGACGCGAAGGGGCATCCCGTGAAAGTATACACAACTACGGTTGGATTGGATATAGATCAGTTAAGGAAAATTCAACACATAAAATTCGTTTCGTTTGAATTACATATGCCAACTCGGACGGGCAACGAGCGGATTGTAGTTGACGATAATTATTTAGCCTTACTCCAAACCATTTATCGCACAATTAATGAGGTGCATTTTATTTTTGTTTGTAACGAAAAAGGAGACGAACGTTTGGAATTGGTGGATTTTGTCAGGGATAAATCTGTCGTTCACATCGACATTGCGCAATCGCGTGCAGGAAACGTGAAGCACATCGCTCCCGAGAAATATAAGCCGGGTAAATTAGCTTGTGATAAAGATTTACGATGGAATGTTTTGTTGCCCAATGGAGATGTTGCTGTTTGTTGTCAAGATTTTCATGCGCAACATATTATTGGAAATTTGTTAACGCAATCCTATCCGTCCATTTTTAGCTCCAAACCATTTTTAGCTTTCAAAGCCTTGCTGGAAGTCGATAATAGCAATATTCTTTGTCGAAATTGTGAATTTGCGATTGAATTGTAAGCAATGACTTGCTGCGCCTACTTACTCCTGTCAACAAAACCTTGAAAATGAAAAACGAAATTTTGCTATTGTACAATTTGAGAGAAAATTTTCCAACGGAAGAAAATATTCATCCAGATATTTCGGCAGATTGGGACATTCCCGAAACGATCGACTTATTGTACAAGTGCATGACGGAAATGGGCTTGCAAGTTACCAAACAAAGCTATGAGCCCAATAATACGCCCAGTCAATTATTGAACTACGACGGAATTGTATTCAGCATTTGCGAAATGACCGGAGGAAGTTTCAGGGAAGCACTTATTCCTTCCTTCTGCGAGTTGGTCAACTTGACCTACGTTTTCTCTTCGCCGGAAGTCATGCTAAATACCTTAGATAAAAATAGCTGTAATTTTTTGGTAAAGCAAATGGGATTGAATGTCCCCGATTGGACGTACCTGACGGAGCTTGCGCAACTTAAACGGAGCGACTTCCAAGACTATCCTTACCTAGTAAAACTCTCCCACGAAGGGAGTGGCATTGGGATTTCGAATGCATCGGTTGTGTACAACGCCGAAATGCTGGACGCGAGGGTAAGGGAAATGTTTGCGCTTTTTGATCGACCCATTCTCATCCAAAAATATATTGAAGGAACAGAAGTAACAATTGGCGTTGTTGGTCCGAGCGAAGCACCAGAGCCGCTCGGTGTGATCGAAGTTTTGCTAGGGGAAGATTTGGTTTATGGCATTTTACAAAAAGAAAACGCGCAGGAAAAAGTATCCTTTCAACCGTATGCGAAGGAAGCCATTGCAGCAAAAGTAAAACGGCACAGTGAAATCATTTATAAGAAGCTAGGCTGTAGAGATGCTGCTAGGCTCGATTTCCGAATAGATAAAAATACCAACGAGCCTTATTTCATTGAAATCAACCCCTTGCCCCATTTGCATCCCGTTATTGGTGATTTTTGTCGCTCTGCTTATGCGGCGGGCTATACTTATCCGGCACTAATCAATACAATCCTTAAACGATCTTTAACGCTAAAATTAAATCAATCATCAAATGCATAAAAATATTGTAGATACACATAATGAGTGGGACAAGCTAGAAGAAGTGATTGTCGGTAGGGTAGAACAGGCGATGTTTCCGAGTTGGGATTTTATTCTCAAAAATACGATTCCCGACGAAGGCATGGAATACTACGAGAAAAGTTTTGCCATGAAAGGGCAAGCGATTCCTCCAGAAGTTATCAAGCTGGCGAATGAGAACTTGGAAGCCTTAATTGAAATTCTTGAAAAAGAAAATGTAAAAGTACGCAGGCCGGATTTATTCGATTATTCCAAGAGCATTAAAACGCCATTTTGGGAAGTTGCGAATGGTGTTTCCAGTGCTAATCCACGCGATGTTTTTATGGTGGTAGGAGATGTAGTGATCGAATGTCCTATGGCAGATCGAGGGAGGTATTTCGAGGCTTTTCCTTACCGCAATATTATGTTGGATTTAATCGACTCGGGGGCGAAGTGGATTTCCGCGCCTAAGCCAATCTTGAAGGATTCTTTTTATAATAATTTTCAGGTTTTAGAAAATGAGTTTTGCATCAACAACTCAGAATTAACTTTTGATGCGGCTGATTTTATTCGCTGTGGCAATAATATTGTCGGACAATTAAGCCAAGTGACAAACCTCAAGGGCGTTGAATGGCTGCAAGCCACTTTGGGCGACAACTATAAGGTGGATTTAATCCAATCAAAATGTAAGCAAGCCTTGCATATTGATACGACCTTGACCGCGCTGCGAGAAGGAACCTTATTGATTAATCCCGAGTTTATCTCCCCCGCAGATTTACCTGCTTGTTTTGACGATTGGGAAATACTCGTTGCCCCCAAACCAGCCTCTTTTAGTACCCAAGTTGGAGACTTTAAAATTGTTAGTGATTGGATGAGTATGAATATGTTAAGTATAGATGAAGAAAAGGTGATTGTGGAAGCCAAACAATTGGACATGATTGATTTTTTAGCGCAGCATGGGTTTAC